>NZ_JAMYRC010000070.1:0-17965 GCF_040321205.1 Mesorhizobium sp. M0496
AACCATCGCCGGTCCTCCCGGCGAGGGAGAAAACTGTCACCCATCTAATCAGTCCATTCTGTTACCTATCTATCCGGTTCGGACAGGCACCCTTCCTCTCCCCCGTCGATCGGGGGAGAGGAAGGGCGCCAAGCTGTCCCTGGGACGAAGAACCTGGATACTGGAAAGCCTCACATCGCGGTAAAGCCGTTGTCGACGAACAGATGCGTGCCGTTGACGAAGCTCGACTCGTCGCTGGCCAGGTAAAGCGCCGCCCTCGCCACCTCTTCCGGCTCGCCGATGCGGCCCTGCTGCGCGGCAAGTGCGGCGTCGGAGACGTCGATGCCGAGCCTGCCGAGATCGGCGACCTCGCGCAGACCGTGCGGCGTGCGGATGAAGCCGGGGCAGACCGCGTTGCAGCGGATGTTGCGGTCGCGGAATTCGACGGCGATGGCGCGCGCGAACATGTGGCAGGCGCCCTTGGTGGTGTCGTAGAGCACTTCGTTCGGCGTCGCCGCCACCGCCGAGATCGACGAGGTGCAGACGATCGAGCCGCCGCCCGCCGCAATCATGCCGGGCAGCACGGCACGCGTCATCAGGAACATCGAGCGCACATTGACGGCATGCAGCCAGTCCCATTCCTGGACCGTCGTCTCCAGGAAGGGTTTGATAACGATGGTGCCGGCGTGGTTGAACAGCACGGTGACAGGCCCGAGTTTTTCCGTCGCGCCCTTCACGGCCGCTTCGACCTGGGCTTCGTTGGAGACGTCGGCGACAAAATGCTCGGCGACGTGGCCGCGCGCGCGTATCGCTGCTGCAGTGGCCGCAGCCGCCTCGCCGTTACGGTCGATGATCGCCACGTTGGCGCCTTCGGCGGCGAACAGTTCCGAGGCCGCCCCGCCCATGCCTGTCGCGCCACCCGAGATGATGGCGACCTTACCGGCCAGTCTTGTGCCCATTTCCTCGCTCCCTATTTCGCCTTGCTGGTTGGGCGATGCTACCGCGCCCGCACCGGGCGGCCAATCCACGAATTGGGTGCAGCGCGGACAAGGCTATAGGGTACATTCAGGTGCGGAGGCGAAACGGACGTGTCATGTCGATCGGTTGCCCGGACGGGCTCTCTCAGCAACTAGCCACCAATTTCTAGGCGTTCAGGGGAAAATTTTTCTGCCTATAGCCAAAAAATAGCAATCGACAAAGTCTACAAGTTTTATAGATTAACCGGCGAGACGGAGGTCGATATGTCCTATATCCAGAACGCCCAGACGGATCGCAGCGGCCAGAGGCTGGCCAATGCCCAGACCTTTCGCCCGGCCTATGCCGGTGCCTTCGCCTATGTCGTCTTTGCCCTTGCGTTCGTGTTCACCGGGGCCGTTGTTCTGGGTCTTATCCCCTAGGGTCGTCAGATCGACCGGGGTTAGCTGCCCCACCGCTTTCAGGCTATCGGAGTTGAATGAACCGAATCCTCGGTGCGCTTGCGCGCGCCCGACACAATGGAGGAGATGGCAATGCCGATCGAGTTCACGCATGTTCCCGGCAAGACCGAGGACGCCGCAGTTCCCTTTTTCTATGACTTTGCCGAGACCGCGACCAAGCTCGGGCTGATCGAGGATGGCGGCTTCCGCAAGATCGTAATCGACGACTCGGCCGGGCTGCTGACCAACATGGATCTTGCTGCCCAGGTGCTCGACCGCACCTCGTCGCTGGAAGTCGTGCTCACGCATTGGGCGGGCGTGGTTGAACCGACCGTGGCGGCCCGCCAGCTGGCGTCGATCGACAGGAAAAGCGGCGGACGGCTGGCGCTGCGGATGATCAGCGAGCCGCTGAGCGACGCCGATGCCGAAACACGGCCGGTCGGGCATGCCGTCATCTGGCAGCGCATCGACGAATATCTGGTGCTGCTCAAGCGGCTGTGGTCGAATGATCGGCCCTTCGACCATGAAGGCGCGTTCTACAGCATCAAGGGCGGCTACGTGCCGCGCAAGGGTCCGCACGGCGCCGACCTGATCATCCGTATGGGCGGGCAATCCGGAACGGCGCTCAAGGTGGCCGGCCGGCATGCCGACGTCTTCGAACTGGCGCCGGGCTCTATCGAAGAGGTCCGGCAGCTGATGGAGCGTGTGCGGGGCGCCGCCGCCGAACATGGCCGCGCCGGCAAGCTGCGCTTTGCGCTTCCAGTCAGGATTCACCAAGGCGCCTCCGCTACCGGCCACAAGGCGGTCGACCTTTCCGGGCCACCGGCTCAGGCTGCCCTGTCGCTGCTCGCCTATGCCGCTCTCGGGATCGATGAATTCATGATTGTCGGCGTCGACACGCCGCGCGAGATCGCCACGGCAGGCCGGGAAACGATTGCGCTGCTGCGCAATTCGCTGGCGCGTCGCGAAACCGACGCATTCCAGCCTGGGGCGTATGCGTCTCGCGCGGGACTGGAGACGCGCGTGGCGGGGTGAATTGCGCTGAAAACCGTTCCGCAGCGATCCTTCATACCCCCTCTGTCTACCGGCCATCTCCCTCCTTGCGGGGGAGATGGCCGGTAGACAGAGGAAGGTGCTGTCCCGCTGGCGTCCAAAAATCTGCATGCCTGGTGTCCCGGCAATACGGCATCGATTTTAACGCTCTAACGCGCCAAGCCGCGACAGGCCTTTGATAACAGCGCTCGAATCCGCCAGCGTGCCGAAGACGCCGTCCTCGACCGTCACCATGTGCAGCGCGGCTTCGTGGGCCTTCTGGTCGCCGCTGGCGCAGGCATCGGAAATCGTCAGGCATTGAAAATTCCGGTCGCATGCCTCGCGCAGCGTGGTGTGGACGCAGACATCCGTGGTGCATCCGGAAAACATCAGATGCGTGATGCCTTGCGCGCGAAGCACAAGCTCGAAATCCGTATAGGTGAAGGCGCTGTTGCAGGTCTTGTCGACGATAATGTCCTGCGGCGCCACGTCGATCTCGGGGACGATCTGGAACCCCGGGCCCGAGCGCAGCAGGATTTCGGTGCCTTCGAGCCCGGCGCGCTTGCGGCGCCATTTCTCGTAGGGCGTCATGTCGGCCATGTCAGCCCGATAGCCCTGCCGCGTGTGGATGATCCTGACGCCGGCCTTGCGGGCGGCCGCTATCAGCCGGCTTACGGCGGGCAGGATCGCCCTGAGCGGCGACGGGTCATATCCCTGCCTGGCGAAGTAGCCCGTCGTCGACAGAAAATCCTGCTGCAGGTCGATGACGATCAGCGCGGTGTTTTCGGCAACCAGCCTGCCGTCATAGGGGAAGTCGAAGGGCGTTGCCTTGATCATGCGGGCTCTCCTCGGCGATTGCGGGGTCCATCCTGACCGGCGAAGCAGCAGTCGTCCACCGGGGGCAGTTGTCCCAACGCGAAGAGGCAGACGCCGGGCGTCGTGCAGCCGCTGATAGGGACTGCCGGCGCGGACCAGTTCGCTATGCAAACTCGGTTCGACAACGACGCGGTCGTCACCGTCGTCCGGGCTAGGACCTGTTTTGCGGCAGGTCACGACGATTTGTTGATCGTTGCAGTCATCTTTAATGTTGACTAGTAAGATCATGTTTCCTAGTCAACCGGCATCGGCTTGCCGAAAGCCGGAATCTGGAAATGCGGGCCGCCGCACTGGAGAAAGCCATGACCGTGGCTGGAATTGACGCCCAGACTGCCTTCCACATCGACGCAGTGCGCTTTGCAGTCGGCGAGCGGACGCTGCTCGGGCCGGTCTCGCTCGAACTGGAGCGTTCGCGCGTCTACGGGTTGATCGGCCACAATGGGTCGGGCAAGTCGACGCTGATCAAGCTCATGGCGCGCCAGCAGCCGGCAAGCTCGGGCGCCATCACTTTCTCCAGGCGTCCGCTGCCGCAATGGGGGGCGCGAGAACTCGCCCGTGCGCTTGCCTATCTGCCGCAGACGACACCGGCGGCGACCGGCCTCACCGTGCGCGAACTGGCGACGCTCGGGCGCTATCCCTGGCATGGCGCGCTTGGCCGTTTTCGCGCCGAGGACAGGCAGCATGTCGACGAGGCGCTGGCCCTGACCGACATGGAAGGTTTCGCACATCGGCTGGTGGACGAACTGTCCGGCGGCGAACGCCAGCGCGCCTGGCTCGCCATGTTGGTGGCGCAGAATGCCGGCGTCATGCTGCTCGACGAGCCGATCTCGGCACTCGATATCGCCCATCAGGTCGAGGTGCTCGGTCTGGTCAGGGATCTCAGCCGCAAACGCGACCTTTGCGTCGTCGTGGTGCTGCATGATCCCAACATGGCGGCGCGCTACTGCGACGAGCTGATCGCGCTCAAGGATGGCAAGCTGCTGACGCGCGGCACGCCCGGCGAGATCATGCGAAGCGATGTGCTGAAAGGCATTTTCGGCGTGGAGATGGGCGTGTTCGCGCACCCCGTCACCGGCCAGCCCGTCGGTTACGTGCAGTGACGAGATTTGATGCGGCGGTGGGAACCAGAGCATGATCCCGAAAAGTGGATACCGGTTTTCGGAAAAGATCATGCTCCAACACTGAGATAGAAAGCGGCTGGCCGCTGTGAGAACAAGGAAGACGCTAATGTCTAGAACTGGTTTTTTGGCGGCGTTGGTCGCATCCGTCATCCTGACGGTCGGTAGCGCGACCGCCCAGGAGCAACCGGCCGGAGCTGCCCCCACGATCGACGCACCTGCCGCGCCCGCTGCTCCCGCCGCACCGGCAGTCGTCCCGCCGGCCACGATGGCGCCCGCGCAGCCAGCCAACCAGCCGAACACGACCGTGCGGGCCGAGGCCGCGCCTTCGACGGCGATGGAACTGACCCTGCCGCACGATCTGTCGCCATGGGGCATGTTCATGGCGGCCGACATCATCGTCAAGGCGGTGATGGTCGGGCTGGCCTTTGCCTCCCTCGTCACCTGGACGATATGGCTGGCCAAATCGCTGGAGATCCTTGGCGGCAAGCTGCGCATCCGCCGCGCCGTCCGGGCGATCGGCGATGCCTCCACGCTGAAGCAGGCAAGCCGCGCCCTCGACCGCAGCGGCGGCCCCGGCGCGCTTCTGGTGCGGGCGGCCGAGGAGGAGACCGCGCTTTCGGCCGGTGCGCTCGATCACGTCTCGGGCGACGGGCTGAAGGAACGCGTCACGTCGCGCTTGTCGCGCATCGAGGCGGCGGCGTCGCGGCGCATGTCGCGCGGCACCGGCGTGCTGGCGACGATAGGCTCGACGGCACCCTTCGTCGGCCTGTTCGGCACCGTCTGGGGCATCATGAACGCGTTCATCGGTATCTCGCAGGCGCAGACCACCAATCTCGCCGTGGTCGCGCCCGGCATCGCCGAAGCGCTGCTGGCCACGGCGATGGGCCTTGTCGCGGCGATACCGGCCGTCGTCGTCTACAACGTCTTTGCCCGCTCGATAGCCGGCTACCGGCAGATCCTCGCCGATGCCTCGGCGGGCGTCGAACGGCTGGTCAGCCGCGATCTCGACTTCCGCACGGTCGCGCCGGCAACGGCGCTGGCGGCGGAGTAGCGCGATGGGAAGCAGAATCCGACAGACGATGGATGACGATCTCGAGGAAAGCCATGAGATCAACGTCACCCCGTTCATCGATGTCATCCTGGTGCTTTTGATCATCTTCATGGTCGCGGCACCGCTGGCGACGGTGGATGTCAATGTCGATCTGCCGGGCTCGACCGCAACACCCGCGCCGCGGCCCGAAACGCCACTGTTCCTGACGCTGAAGGACGATCTGACGCTGGCGATCGGCAACGATAGCGTGCCGCGCCCGGCTTTCGCCGCGACGCTGGACAGCAGGACAAAAGGCGACAAGCAGACGCGCATCTTCCTGCGCGCCGACAAGGCGGTGGCCTATGGCGACCTGATGGAGGCGATGAACCTTTTGCGCGGCGCCGGCTATCTGAAGATCGCGCTGGTTGGCCTGGAGGCGGCGCCGGTCGCCACTGGTGCGGCGGCGCCATGATGCAAGCGGTCGCCTTGCCCCCGGTCCAGTTGTCGCGCTTCGGCCGGCGCGACCTTGGCTTGTGGGCCGGTGCGGCCGCGCTGGTCCTTGGAGCCCATGTCGCGGTCGCCTATGCGGTGCAGAACTTCACGATGGCCAACGAAGCAGACGGCGGTCCGCCACCGGCCCAGGTGATCGAGATGGCGCCGATGGTGGTGATGCCGGCTGTGACGGAGCAGGTTGCAGCGCTGGACGCGGTGACGCCAGATCAGACCGAGCCGACACCGACGACCGAGCCGACGCCCGAAGAGTTGGAGAAGGCGGAGCCGGTTGTCGAACAGCCGCAAGCCGTCCCGCCCGACGAAGCCGAGCCCACCCAGGCCGAGATGGCTGAACAGGTCGACCAGCCGCCGGAGGAGGTCGTCCCGGATATTGTCGAGGCTGTCACGCCCGAGGTCGTCATTCCCTTGCCGCAGCCGAAACCGGTCGAGGTGGTCAAGGACAAGAAACCGGTCGAGGCCAAGGCGAAAAAGCCTGTCGACAAGCCCAAGCCGCGGCCGAAGAAGGAGAAGGCGGCGCCGCCGAAGACGGCAACCGTCGCCAGCGCCGATGCAAAGCCAGCGGCCAGGACCGCAGCGCCGAAGTCGGCGCAATCGACGTCGCGATCCGGCGACTCCAGCAAATGGGACTCCCGTCTGGGCGCCTGGATCAGGCGGCACACGCGCTATCCCAGTTCGGCCAAGGCCCGAGGCGTGGAAGGCAAGCCGTATGTCGCCTTCACGGTCGACTCGTCCGGCCGGGTCTTGTCCGCCAGGCTCTCTCGTTCCTCCGGGGATGCGGATTTGGACCGCGCGGCACTGGCCGTGCTGCAAGGCGCCACGGTTCCGGCACCACCGCCGGAACTCGGCTCGCGCCAGAGCCGAACAGCGCCATTCGTGTTCAGCCTGCGCAACTAGAGACTAGGGCAAACCCGAATCCATCAATAACTCAGCGATAGGCAAAGAGCCTCGACCTGCTCCAGATAGAAGCGGCATTTCGTGCGCAGGATCCTGAGGTTCGGGTCGTCGTCGCCGTTGATCTCGATGGTTTGCATCATGAAGTCGAAATGGGCGTGGAAGACGTCCACGGCGCCCCAGAGACTGTCGGCCTGGCAGCTGTCGGCAATTGCCGCCGAGACGAGTTGGCGGGCCTCGACCCGCGCGGCGACGGGCGATGGCGGTCGCCTGGCGATCAGGGCGTCAAGCCGGCTGAAAATGCTCTCCCTGGCATCGACGCTTCTGATGTTGGCAATCATGTTCATGGGCAGGTCCCCTGGAGCCGTTCGTGGAAAAGTTGGCGGCTTTCCCAGGAAAGGCGTGAAAACAAATGATTTGGAGCGGGTTCAGCGGTACTGAACCACCTTAGGCTCGAGCGACCGAATGCCGGTTCTGCGGGCTGCACGCGATCAGGGCCGGGAGGGCGGCCGCATCGGAGGGATGGCCCCTGATGATGTTGGCGACCTCGGCATCGGCCTGTTCGAACCAGTAGACCATGTCGGCGCAGTTCAGTTCCGCGGCGGCTTTTCTCAGCAGCGGCAGCAGGTTTTGCAACGCGCACAGTGTCTCCCAGCGGTTTGGCCGGGACATCGAGCCTGCCACCGCGCATGCGGCTGACGACTGCATGCCGCTACGCTCTCCGGGGCTGGGCGCGATTGTCTTTTGCCTGCGCCTTGGGGTGCAGCGGGTTGCCGCTGAGCTGCGCATGCCTGGCCGGCCGGGCGCCGCGAAGAACGTCGAAGGCCTCTGCATAGGCCATGCCCAGCAAATAGGAGATCATGGGAAAACGGCTTGCTTCGGCCATCTGCACGAGCTCATTGGTCATCGACGAAATGTATTGAAGACTATCGATTTCCGACTGACGTAAAGACTGATTTGGCACGTGCTGCTCCTGTCATCTGATGGAACCTAGAGAACGCGTTACTGACCATACTGAGCCGACTAATTGATCGATTGGCCCGCCGAAGACGGGTTCGTTTCCGGGGTCGAGAGGGTCAAGGCATAGATGGGCGCGTCGGTAAGACGATCGAGGCCCAGCAGACGCTTGATCGCCAAATGACTGAGCGCGGCCGTCGGGCATGCCGACAGGCCATGATTGGTCGCCGCCAGCATGATGTTCTGGCCGATATGACCGGCCTCGATCAGCACGACACGATAGGCGTTGGCGTCCTCGTATTTCCACATCGTGCGGTCGAGCTTCGCGCAAAGCAGGACAAGGCACGGCATGGCGTCCGCCCACTCCTGCCCGCCGACCAGTTCCGAGATCTTCGGCAGATGATTTGCGGAAATCCTGCCAAGGTCGTGATCGGCGGCGGAATAGTGATAGACGCCGGGCTCGAGGCCATCGACGCCGAGCGCGACCACATAGGCCTCATAGGGATTTCTCGCGCCGCCCGAAGGGGTCATGCCAAGCGGCAGGGCGCCAACGCAGTTGGCGGTCTCGCCGGTGATGCCGAGCCCCGCGAACAGGCAGTCGGAAAGCTGTTTGGCCGTAATGGTGGGCTGAGCCGCCGTGCGGTTGGTCCGGCGGCGCGCCATCAGAGCGAGAAGTTCATTGTCTTCCAGTGCGTTCGGCAGCTGAATGGCGCCGGCGGAATTCTTGAGCAGGAGGTCCGGCTGCGGCGTGTGGCCGGCGCGTTCGATCTGCCGCTCTTCCGCTTGCTCGACGGTCATGTACTGGCTGTCCTGGACGCAGAAATGCATCAGCGCGGTCGGAAGGCCCCAGTTCCATTGTCCGGAAAACTGTTCCTCCTGTTCGGCGAGCGGCGATCCGGCGGTCACCAGGGCGGAAAAATCGAGCAACTGGGGAACGACAGCCTTCAGCTCGGACTTTGACCACCCATGGGCGCGGGCGATATCCGCCGTCGACGCCCATTTGTCCCACGATGCGAGAAGACCGACCATCTCCGGGCTGCATTCAAACACGCTTCTGGTCAGGAAGTTGCATGCCGTGACCTTGTTTTGCCCGGGGTAGAAAACAAGCGTTTTTGAAGAGCGCATTTTCATGATGCTGAATGCCACCTGCGGAGCCGAGGCGCCGACAAGCGGACCGCTCGCCGGCGCAGAACGACTTCAGCGCTTGTTGTAGTGCATGCCCTGCGAAAAGAAGACGGTCTGCGTACCGGGGGCAATCGTCAGCTTCGGAGCGGTGTTCACTTTCTTGGCCATTTTCGTCCCTTTCTTGACCCCATTGGGATCCGTTGAAAGACCCCCCAAAATCAGGATCCGCGGCAAGAAAGTAAGGTCGAAAGAGTTAATGGTTTGTTAAAATCGCAGTAAAGCCGCGCGCTAAAGGCGAGAGATCGAATTATCTTTCCTGGCACTAAAGTGTAAAATATCGATTTTATTCAGATACAGAGTAGACAATCGTTGGCATACGCTTTTTCGGTGTATGCTTATTCTCATTTAGCGTAAGCCACGGCGATCGAAGGGATCAGCCCAGCCCGTCCCGGGTAAGATTGACAACCAGTTGGTCGACGCTCGGATCGTCGAGCCTGATGACATGTGCCATGCTGATGGCATCCCTTGGGCGGATGTTGGCAATGTCGCGCCGCATGATGACTGACACGAATGCCGGCCCGGCCTCCGTCAGAAGCATGGCCTTGCCTGTCAGTACCGGTTCGGAGATGGGAGCCCATTGCACGGAGATCAGCGACGGCTCGCCGGTCTGGCGGCGATTGATGCCGCTGAAATAGATCCAGTTCAGGCGCGAGATCGCCACCCCATAGTGGTTGCCGCGCGCCCGCGCCCATGTCGATCCCCGCCGTTCCGACCATCCGGTGACCCTTCTGAAGGTGACCAGCTCAGCTTCGCGCCGCACGAAGGTTACCGAGCGCATCAAGAGGTCGGGCCGGGCCGGGATCGAAAAATAGGTGAAATAGGTGCCCCCCGCGATCGATGGGCTGGGCGGGCGAATCATCTGGTTGAACAAGCTCTCGGACACTGGCGGCAGTCCGCGCACCCTGGGTTCGGGGACAGCGGGATCCCGGTACAGTTCGGCCTCGTCGATCCGGAAGTAGTCGCATATCAACTTGGCGGTGGCCTTGTTGGGAACCGTCTGTCCCTGCAGATAGCGTTCGAACTGCGTGCGGTTAATGCCCAACTCACGGCACACCGCGCTTACGGAGGCATGGTCCTTGCAGAGCGATCTAAGGTTTGCAGCGAGATTCTCGCGAATTGACACGTTCTTGCTTCCGCAGGCGGCTTCTTCATTTCGATTCGAAATCCCTATAACGTCTCCGGTCGCCCCCGCCGAAACGCCCTTGTCGCAACGCACAGAAAAAACTGATTTGGTAACGTCAATCTAGTGGGGCAGCTTCCAAAAAGAACGGAAACTGTCCGTTAGCAGCTTCCGTCATAAGTCCAATTGACAGCAGTTTGTCAGATATCGCGAGACGGGGGCGCGGCAGCGCGCGTGGCCTCCGCAGGCGCGTTGGCACGACAAAATATCGCTGGCAGGCGAGCCAGACGAGCGTCGTGCTGCCAGAGCCTTTTGAGTTTTCGCGTTAGGGGGCATATCCAGAATTTCAGCGCGGATCGGATGGCTCTTTAGAAGAGGACAGATCATACCTATGATTGACGGCAACGCCCGGTATGTATGATTTGCCGGTTTCGAGCGATGGGATCCGTGGGTGGCCTTGCCTCCCGACACACGAAGCGACATTAGCCGTGCCGTATCTTCGAGTCCCCGTGGGTTCGGCTCCTTTGGACAACTCCCGTTTCATAGCCGGTGCTCATAAACGATCATCACTCGGCAATTCTTCGCTCGCTTACCCTGTCCGTGTCGGCCGGCTTCCTGATACGGTAGAATTCAAACCGGTCGCCCGTGGCGATCAGATCGAGATGACCGCCCCTCGACGAGGTGCCCTCAGGCTCGATTAACAGCAAATAGTCGAAGTCGCGGGTCCAATGCGCTGCATAGGCGGCCATGACGGGCGGGGATGCACCAGCGGCGTAAGCGTCGAGTTCCGACATCGGAATGGGTTCGCCTTGCGGTACGGTCAGGCTGGCTATTTCAGGTCGGGGCCGCAGCGGCTGTTTCCCTGGGTAAGTGAACAGCGTCGGCACCAATGCATCGCGCGTGACCACGGCCAATGTGGCGGCGTTATACATCGGATAAAGGAGCAAATCTGATGGCGGGTTTTCTGGATAGCCATCTAGACCGGTGAGGATTCGCGAACCCGGTGCGATGCCGTCGAACGCTGTCATCAGCGCGCCGTATTCGCTGCGGTACGACAACTGAGCCCAGATCGTGACGCCGCTGTTTGCAAGCGCGACGCCAACTAACAGTGCGACGAAAATCGATCTGCGCAGGCCTTCCAGACGCTCGATCGTGGTGAAGGCTGGCAGGATCAGAACCAGCGCCAAAAGGACGCGCCCGTCGACAAAAGCCGTGTCTGCAAGGCGAAACGGCATGAGGATGAACAGGCACAGGAGTCCAAGGCCTATCCAGCATCCGGCGCGGGAGACGCGGAGCATCTTGCGCTTCACTGCAAGGTAAATGAGGACAATAATTGCCGCTGTCACGAGCGAGGAAGTGTATTTGCTGAAGCCATTAACTTGAAACAGCCCGAGCAATTTTGCCGACAGGTACCATTCGGTTCCATTGCCACCCACCTTGCCGCCAAAGGCGAGTGCCAGTGCGCCAACCATGATAGTCGGAGCCGCCGTTCCGGCAACCAGCAAAACCGCGTCTTTCCAGTTCTTGATATGGTCGCGCCAGCGCGAAAGTTCGTAGAGACCTACCACTAGGCCGTACAGGCCAAGCGCAAACAGGTGAGAGATATACAGAACCATGACGAAGACGGTGTGGGTGGCAAGGCGTAGCGGCAAAGGCCTGTCTGCGAGCCAAATCCAAACGGCAATGGCCCACAGAGCTATCCCGAACGCGAATTCGAAATTCACGAATCCGAAAGCGAAAGGCGCGGCGTACAGGAAAAGCGATGCAACGAAGCCGCTGAATATCACACGCCGCTGCACGGCCAACCCAATGGCCATTGCTCCACTAACGACCAGCATTTGCGCGGTCAGGTAGAAGAGCTTTGACGCCAATTCGATCCCGATAAAGCGTCCAACGAACGGGACAACAAGGTCCATGGCCAAGTTGGGATAGGGTGCCCAGGCTACTTCGTAGTACGGATGAGCCTCGGGCGTACCGGCGCGCATCAGGATCGACATTCTTGCGAGATGATTTGGATAGTCTGCCATGGCCGGTATGTCGACGATCAGAGTCGGCAAGAAGGTGGCCACCAGGAGGACCACCAGTAAAAGGCCTTCGCGGCTAATAGAATGGCGCTCGGAATAGCTAACCTTGGCAGAGGATATTGTTTCGAACATGCCGCAACGTAGGCAATAATCGTAAATTTGATCTTATGCCTGTCGGCCCCCGTCAGGGGTTTGAGGGTTGTTCAGCTAAAATCGTCTCTCGACATCAGGGGCGGTAGGCTTTCGATTAGTCCGATCCCGTACGAGGCACCGGCGCGCGCGTTTACTGCTCCGAGTATGCGCTTCCCTTTCCAAGGCAAGCCCATTCCTTCATGGGGAAAAGGCGCAAAAACGTTTCAGCGCCAGCCAGTCCGCTGATGCCACCGCTACCAAGCGGGGACAGAAACACTCGTTTTGAAAATAGCTTAGGATTTTATGTCCTTAGGCTGATCCGCTGGTGGAGCTGAGGAGGATCGAACTCCTGACCTCGTCATTGCGAACGACGCGCTCTCCCAGCTGAGCTACAGCCCCGTCCAGCGGATGGGGGCATTTATCGGGCGCCGCGGTTTCCTGTCAAGGCGGGGTTATGCCGAAATCCGCGACCGCCGACATCGGGCCGCATGCGGCGGAAGGCGGCACTTGCCGGTTTCGCCTGCAATGGCTACATGTCGGCAACAATTGGAGACCGGCATGCTCGCCCTCATTCAAACAATCGTCATGGCGCTTGACCTCTACTGGTGGATCATCATCGCTTCGGCGATCTTCTCCTGGCTCTACGCCTTCAACGTGGTCAACTCGCGCAATCAGTTCGTCGGTTCCATAGGTAACATGCTTTACCGCCTGACCGAGCCGGCGTTGCGGCCGATCCGCCGTTTCATGCCGGACCTTGGCGGCATCGACATCTCGCCGATCATCCTGCTTCTGATCCTGTTCTTCCTGCGGCAGTTCATACTCACCACGGTAGCGCCTCTGATCCTGTGAGCCCGTTCCGCCTGCGCGATGGTGGCGTCGACCTGTTTGTCCGGCTGACGCCAAAGGCTGCGCTGGACAGGCTCGAAGGCGTCGCGACGTCAGCGGACGGGCGAAGCCATTTCAAGGCCCGGGTCCGCGCCGTGCCGGAGAACGGCGCCGCCAACCATGCGCTCGAAAAGCTGATCGCCAAGGCGCTGGGCGTCCCGGCATCGACTGTATCGATTGTCGCTGGTGGTACCGCCCGGCTGAAGACCGTGCGCATTTCAGGCGATCCGACGATTTTGGCGAAAAGCATCGAGGGGCTCGGCTCCTGATGCCCTTCGCTGGAAGGTTCAATCTCCCAGCGGCAAACGGGGATCGTCGACTTTCAACGTGTTCACGCTCTGCTTGATGCGGCGCAGATTTTCGAGAACGCGTGGTCCGCGCGTTTCGGCGACCGACGTGACAATCATGTCGACGATCGATAGCAGCGCATAGCGCGACGATGTCGGCTTATAGATGTTGCCGTCCTCGAGCGACTGGAAATGGATGACCGTGTCGGCGACCTTGGCGAGTGCGGAGTCCGGCGGGGTGATGGCGATGGTGGTGGCGCCATATTGCTGGGCGACCTGCACCGCATCGATCACCGATCGCGCATAGCCCGAGACAGAGAAGGCGATCAGCGTGGTATCGGGCGTGGCCACGGCGGCGTACATGCGCTGCAGCTGTCCGTCGATCTGCGCCAGCACCGACACGCCCAGCCTGAACAGCCGGTTTTGCATCTCGGTCGCCATCATCGACGAAATGCCGCCGGAACCGATGCACAGCACATTGCCGGAAACGGCGATGCGTGCGGCGACGGCGACCAGCGTCGTCATGTCGAGGTTTTCGCTGGCGCGCTGGATGGCTGATATCGCCGCTTCGGTGATGGCGGACGCGATGCGCTGTTCGCGGGCATCGCGGCTTAACGGCTCCGGCGACAGATACTGGCCGCCGATAGCGATGGCCTGCGCCAGATAGAATTTGAAGTCGCGCAGGCCCTCGCAACCGAGGTTGCGGCAGAACCGCGTCACCGTCGGCTCGCTGACGCCGACGCGCGCGGCAATCTCCGAAATCGCCGCCTTGGAGACGAAGTCGAGGTCGGCCAGCACGAACCCAGCCAGCTTGCGATCCGACTTCGTTCCGTCCTGCAATATCAGCTGCAGGCGCGTGATGATGTCGGCTGGCGTCCTCATGCCTGCGTTTTCATAGGCAGGCCCGTCGCCGTGTCGAACAGATGGATGTTGCCGGGGTCGACCGAGACCGGCAGCAGGTCGCCCGGCCTGACCTTTACCCGGTCACGGAACACAGCGCGCACCGTGTCAGTGCCGATGGCGCCATAGACATGGGTTTCGGAGCCGGTCGGCTCGACGACATCCACCTTGATCGCCATCGCGTCGACGGCCTCGCCGATGATGAAGTGTTCGGGCCGGATGCCGGCTTCCACGGGGCTGCCGGCCGGCACCGCCTTGCCGGCAAGCGCAAGCCGCCCGCCGCCGGTCGATTCGAACCAGGTTTTCTCAGCCGTCGTCTTGAGAGATCCGGAGACAAAGCTCATCGACGGAGAGCCAAGGAAGGAGGCGACGAACTTGTTGGCCGGACTGTCGTAGAGTTCCAACGGCGGTCCCACCTGCTGGATCCTGCCTCGGTCCATCACGACGATGCGGTCGGCCATCGTCATGGCTTCGATCTGGTCGTGGGTGACATAGACGATCGTCGATTTCAGCCGCTGGTGCAGCGCCTTGATCTCGACGCGCATCTGCACGCGCAGTTGCGCGTCAAGGTTGGACAGGGGCTCGTCGAACAGGAACACCGACGGTTCGCGCACGATGGCACGGCCCATCGCGACGCGCTGGCGCTGGCCGCCCGAGAGCTGGCGGGGATAGCGGTCGAGATACGAGAAGAGATTGAGGACGCCGGACGCCTTCCTGACCTTCTGGTCGACCGCTTCGCGCGCCTCACCGCGGATTTTGGGGCCAAAGCCAATGTTTTCCGATGCCTTCAGATGCGGGAACAGCGCATAGGACTGGAACACCATGGCGATGTTGCGCTGCTGCGGCGGCAGCGCGTTGGCGCGCACGCCACCGATCAACAGGTCGCCGGAGGTGATCGTCTCCAGTCCGGCCAGCATGCGCAGCAAGGTCGACTTGCCGCAGCCGGACGGGCCGACCAGCACGACGAACTCGCCGCTCTTGATATCGAGGCTGATGTTTTCGAGGATCTTGTGCTGCCCGAAGGATTTCGACAGGTCGCGAAATTCGACGTCGGTCATGGTCACGCTCCCAGAATGTCGTCGATGAATGGCAGGCAACCGGCGGTCAGCCCCGCATCCACGGGCATCACCACGCCTGTTATTCCAGATGCGCGATCGGACGCAAGGAAAGCGACGGCTTCGGCCACTTCCGAAGCGTTGACGATGCGGCCGAGCGGATAGAGCCGCTGCAGCTTGCCGAGGATTTCGGGATCCTTGGCAAGGCGGTGGTCCCAGGCGGCGGTGCGGATCGATCCGGGGCAGACGACATTGGCGCGCAGCCCGCTGCGGCCGAGTTCGACCGCGATCGCCTTGGCATAGGCATTGATGCCGGCCTTGGCCGCGGCATAGGCTGGATTGCCGAAATGCGCGATGGCGTTGACCGACGAGATGAAGACGATGCTGCCCGAGCCGCGGCCGGCCATCGCCTTGACCAGCGGGTCGGCGAAATTCATCACGCCGGTCAGGTTGAGGTCGAGTTCCTGCTCTATCTTGTTGGGATTGAGCGCCGAAATCGTCTCGGCGCGCGTCCAGCCGGCATTGTTGACGAGAATGTCCGGCACGCCGTCCCCGTCGAGGATGGCGCCGAGTGCCGCTTCTATCGAAGCCCGGTCGAGAAGGTCGAAGACATGGCGGGAGGCAAGATGCGGGCTGTTCAATGCCTCGCTCGACTGGTCGCAGCCTATGATCCTGGCGCCTCTTTGCGCCATCAGCGCCACGATGGCCGTGCCGAGGCCGCCGCCGGCACCCGTCACCACGACAGTCTTGCCTTCGAACTCGGCCCTGCCTTCGAACTCGGCTTGCGAAACCACCGCGTCATCCTCCGGGAAACTCTGACGGATCGCGTCAGGCCTAGCCCAAATGTAATTAAGCAACAGAATAATCTGCTTGCAAGCCTTCAAATGATCGATAATGTAGGAAAGTCACATAATCTACCCCCTGCGGCGAAGAGGCGCGCAGAGGCAAAATCAAAATGGGAGACATCAAATGAGCCTTGCAAAATGGACTGTCGGCCTGATGGCCGGAATGAGCATGTTGGCATTTGCGGCGCAGGCGAATGCGGGTGAGGTGCGCGTCACCGTCGCCGAGTACAGCGCCAAGACTGGGCTTTATTTCGAGAGCGTCAAGAAGGAATTCGAGGCTGCCAACCCC
Source organism: Mesorhizobium sp. M0496 (assembly GCF_040321205.1). Lineage (NCBI taxonomy): Bacteria > Pseudomonadati > Pseudomonadota > Alphaproteobacteria > Hyphomicrobiales > Phyllobacteriaceae > Mesorhizobium > Mesorhizobium sp. M0496. Next base: position 16,537 of record NZ_JAMYRC010000070.1, read on the forward strand.
GGCATCACAGTCAAGTTCGAGGTGGTGCCGTGGGATGTGCTGTTGCAGAAGCTGACCACCGACATCACCGCCGGCACCAATGCCGACCTGTCGATCATCGGCACGCGCTGGCTGATCGACTTCGTCCAGCAGGATGTCGCCGAGCCGCTCGACAGCTACATCAAGCCCGGCTTCAAGGACCGATTCATCGACACGTTCCTGTCGCCCTCGATCATGGACAGCAAGACCTACGGCCTGCCGATCGCCGCCTCGGCGCGCGCCATGTACTACAACAAGGAGCTGTTCGAGAAAGCCGGCATCGCCAATCCGCCCGCCAACTGGACCGAGCTGCAGGAAGATGCGCGCAAGATCAAGGCGCTGGGGTCCGGCACCTTCGGTTTCGGACTGCAGGGCAAGGAGATCGAGACCGACGTCTACTACTATTACGCGATGTGGTCCTACGGCACCGAAATCCTCAACAAGGACGGCACCTCCGGCCTGAGCACGCCAGGCGCGCTTGAAGCCGCCAAGCTCTACAAGTCGATGATCGACGAAGGCCTGACGGAGCCGGGCGTCACCTCCAACAACCGGGAGGATGTGCAGAACCTGTTCAAGCAGGGCAAGGTCGGCATGATGATCACCGCCCCCTTCCTGTCCAACCAGATCAAGGACGAGGCGCCGAACCTGAAATACGGCGTGGCGGCCATTCCGGCCGGGCCGACCGGCGCGCGCGGCACCTATGGCGTGACCGATTCCATCATCATGTTCAAGAACTCCAAGAACAAGGACGAGGCCTGGAAGCTGCTCGACTTCCTGTTCACCACGGAACAGCGCGCCAAGTTCACGCAAGGCGAAGGCTTCCTGCCGGTGAACAAGGAAGAGGCGAAAATGGACTATTACGTCAACAATGCCGATCTGGCGGCGTTCACGGCGCTGCTGCCCGACGCCCGCTTCGCGCCGGTCATTCCAGGCTGGGAGGAGGTCGCCCAAATCACCTCGGACGCCATGCAGAAGATCTATCTCGGCGGCGACCCCGAGGCAGGCTTGAAGGACGCAGCCGCCAAGGCCAACGCGGTGCTGAAGAAATAGGGCGTATCTCCCTGCGCCCGTGGCGCGCTCCGCTCAGGCGGGCGCGCCACATCTTGCAGACTTGAGCAGAAGGATAGTTCGTCGATGTCAGCGCCACCCCAGCCAGGTTCCTTTCCTCTCCCTCCGGAGGGGGGGAGAGGTGGCTCGGCGAAGCCGAGACGGAGTGGGGGAACCACCTGGCAACCGCCGCGTACGGACATAGGAAGGGCACACTAGGCGCAAGCATAAGCCTCGCTTGCGCCCAAGGGTCGACCCCCCCCCCCCCCCCCGCCGGGGCCCCCCCCAACCCCCCCCCCCCCGGGGGGGGGCGGGCTCCCCCCCCCCCCCCCGCCGCCCGCGGGGCCGGGCGGGGGGGGGGGGG
>NZ_JAMYRC010000071.1:0-16511 GCF_040321205.1 Mesorhizobium sp. M0496
ACCAATTGCCAGCAAGATGCGAAGGGCAAACTGGAGCAAAGATTTCTTCTATGACCTCTTTACTCATATGCGATAGCCCTGCCCTCAAGGGGGGAGATCACGCTCTCACCCTCAGATCAGCTTCTCCAGCGTGATCGGCAAATCCCGAACCCGTTTGCCCGTCGCATGAAACACCGCGTTGGCGATCGCGGGGGCGACGCCAACAATCGCCAGTTCACCCACACCCTTGCCGCCGAGCACCGAGGAGTGCAGGTCGGGGATGCCGACCGAGATCACCTCGATGTCGGGAATGTCGGCATTGGTCGGCACCAGGTAATCGGCGAGGTTGTTGTTGACGATGCGGCCATGGCGGCGGTCGACGATGCCTTCTTCGAGCAGCGCCTGACCGATGCCCATGATGATGCCGCCCTTCCACTGGCTTTCGGCGAGCTTCGGGTTGTAGAGCCGACCCGAATCCAGCGCCGACACCACGCGCGACACCCGCACCGTGCCGAAATCCTCGTCGACGCGCACCTCGATGAAATGCGCGCACCAGGAGTGGCGGGAATAGTCGCCCTCGGTGTGCGGCAGCGCCATGGCGATGGTGGTGTAGTTCTTGTAGCGATCCTCCGGCGTCGAGTTGGCCGGCATGGTGTCGCCGGTGGCTTCGATATGGTCGCGGCCGACGCTTTTGAGCAGCTCGGCGATCGAGACATCGGGGCCGTCGCCGCGCGGCGAGGCGATGCGGCCGTTGGCGACGACCAAAGTGTTCGCCTGCAGCGCATGGAAGGGCGAGCGCGTATCGCTGATCGCCAGCCCGACCAGTTGGTCTAGCGCCGAGGTCGCCGCCTTGTAGACAGCGCCAGTCATCACACCGGCCAGCCGCGAACCGCCGGCAACACCGGCGCGGGGGAAGCGCGAGTCGCCCAGTTTCACCACGACATTGTCGGCCGGCACGCCGACCGTTTCGGCGGCGGTCTGCACCAAGATGGTGTACGTGCCCTGGCCCATGTCGATCGAGGAGCTTTCGACCTCGACCGAGCCGTCGGCCAGGATGCGCACGATCGCCTCGCCATAGGCGCGCCGCACCGGATAGGTGCCCGCCGCAACGCCCCAGCCGATCAGCTGGTTGCCGTCGCGCATCGAGCGCGGCTCGGGCGTGCGCCTGGACCAGCCAAAGCGCTCCGCGCCGGTGGCAAAAGCCTCGCGCAACTGCCTGGTCGACCAGGCTTTTTTCGCTTCCGGATCCTGCTCGGCATAGTTTCTCAGCCGGATTTCCAGCGGATCGATGCCGACCTCGTAGGCGAGTTCGTCGATGGCGCTCTCGATGCCGAAGGCCGAGGGGTTTTCGCCCGGCGCGCGCATGGGGCCAGGCACTACAGAATTGACCCGCACGACATTCTGCTTCGACGAGAAATTCGGCGTCGCGTACATGATCGAGGTGACCGACCCGAGCGGCTCGACCCACATGCCGTCGATGGATGTTTCATTGACGCCGCGATGCACGATCGACTGGATTTTTCCTTGCCGGTCGGCGCCGATCGTCACCGTCTGGCGCGTCGCGGCGCGGCCGCCATAACCGGTGAAGGTCTGCGGCCGCGTCATCACCAGCCGCACCGGCCGGCCGAGCATTTTTGCGGCACATGCCGCCACCGCGCCATGGCTGAGCGCCAGCGCCTTGGAGCCGAAGCCGCCGCCAATATAGGGCGAGACCAGCCGCACATTCTCGAACGGCACGCCGAACCATTCGGCATAGGTGCGGGCCATGCCGTCCAGCCACTGACTCGGCTCCCAAACGGTGAGCTGATCGCCCTCCCAGCGGGCGATCAGGCCATGCGGCTCCATCGGCGCCTGGTATTCGCGCGGCGTGTTGTAGGCGGCGCAGATGCGCACTGGGGCCGAGGCGAAAGCGGCTTGCGCGTCGCCCCATTCCTTGGTCATGGCGTCGATCGGGATGCCGTCGCCGGCCTTGGCGTCGCTAAGGTCGACGATGGCGGGCGTCTCGTCATAGCTGACCTTGATGAGGGTTGCCGCGGCGACCGCCTGCTCGAAGGTTTCGGCGACGACAGCGGCGACATGCTGGCCCGAAAAGGTGATGTCGCGCGCCAGCGGGCAATAGGGCTTGTCGGGCGGCGGCGTCCCGAACCAGTCCGAGGCGGTCCTCAGGCTGAGGATGGTGTCAGGCGTCAGCACTTGCAGCACGCCGGATGCCGCCTGCGCCTCCGCGGTGTCGATCGAGCGCACCTTGCCCGATGCAATCGTGCTTTCGACCAGCACGGCATAGGCGAGGCCTTCGAGCTGTTGCTCGACGGCGTATTTGGCGGCACCGGTGATCTTAGCCGGGCCGTCGACGCGCGACAGCCGGCCGCCGACGGCTTGCGCCAGCGCGCCGTCGGATGCATCACCATGTCTGATGTTGTGAACGGTCATGCCGTCTCTCCCATTGTGAGGATGGCGCGCGCGACAACGCGCGGCGCCAGTTCAATCTTGTAATGGTTGGCGCCATGGTCGACGGCGCCTTCGATCGCGAGCAGGCTGGCAGCGCGGACAGCATCTCGTTCCAGCACCTTGCCCTTCAGCGCGTCCTCCACGGCTCGCGCCCGCCAGGGTTTGGTCGCGACGCCGCCAAGCGCGACGCGCAGGTCACGGACGGTGTGCCCATCGGCCTCGAACTCGATGCCGACGGCGGCACTCGCCGCGGCAAACTCATAGGACTGCCGATCGCGGATCTTCAGATAGGTCGAACGCCGGGCAGCGGCCGAGCCGGGGATCTCGATGGCGGTGATTATCTCGCCTGGTTCGATCGCGTGTTCCCTGTCCGGCGTTGTGCCGGGCAGCAGGAAAAAATCGTCCGCCGGGACTTGGCGATCGCCGAGATGCACGATCGCATCGAAGGCGACCAGCGCCACTGCAAGGTCACCCGGATACATGGCGATGCAGGCTTCGCTGGTGCCGAGTACCGCATGGCCCCGTGTGACACCGCCGATGGCCGAACAGCCGCTGCCGGGTTCCCGCTTGTTGCAGGCGGGGAAATTCGCCGGGTCGCGGAAGTAAGGGCAACGCGTGCGCTGCATCAGATTGCCGCCGATGGTCGCCATGTTGCGGATCTGTGCGGAAGCCGCCTGCCAGAGGGCTTCCGAGACGGCGGGGAATCGGCTCTTGATGCCGTTGTGGTCGGCGACGTGGCTCATCTTGGCGAGCGCGCCGATGGTGGCGCCGCGCTCGTTCAGCTCGATGCCGTTCAGCCCCTTGAGATGGGTGATGTCGACCAGCGTCTCGGGCTTGGCGACGCCGCATTTGGCAAGGTCGATAAGCGTGGTGCCGCCCGCGAACAGCATGGCACCGGGCAGGGCGGCCGCCTGTCTTGCCGCATCGACCGAGCCGGCGCGCAGGTAGGAAAAATCCCTCATGATGCGACCTCCAATGCAGCCTGGCGAACGGCGGCGACGATATGCGGATAAGCGCCGCAGCGGCAGAGATTGCCGGCCATGTATTCGCGAATCTCGTCATCGGAGCCGGCATGGCCCTCGCGGATGCAAGCCACCGCAGACATGATCTGGCCGGGCGTGCAATAGCCGCACTGGAAGGCATCCTGTTCGAGGAAGGCAGCCTGCACGGGATGCGGTTCGCCCTCCCGTGCAAGCCCCTCTATGGTGGTGACGGTGCGGCCCTCGACTTGCGCCGCCAAGGTCAGGCAGGCCAGCACGCGCTCGCCATCGACATGCACGGTGCAGGCACCGCACTGGCCGTGGTCGCAGCCCTTCTTGGTGCCGGTCAGGCCGAGACGATCGCGCAAGGCGTCGAGCAGCGTGACGCGCGGCTCAAGTTGCAGTTCGTGATGGTGGTCATTGATATCGAGATGGACGGGGATTGTGGTTTTGGTCATGGGCGTCTGGCTCCAGTTGCTTGACGCGGATAGGAAGGAATGGGCAGGCGATGGCTAATTTCCCCCCTTGAGGGGGAGATGCCCGGCAGGGCAGAGGGGGTCGGTCCGACCGGGTGCAACCTCCTGCGGCGAATGAAGGTTAGCGCTCTATGTGAGGCGACCCCCTCTGTCGCCTTCGGCGACATCTCCCCCTCGAGGGGGGAGATAACGCTCTTCGCGGCCTTCGCCAGTCTCCAGTGACCTTGCGGCTTCGAAAGACGTGACATACCGGTTCCCCTGATTATATGATAAAGGTGCTCCACTAAAGCGGAGGTGCCTCCGTTTATTACGTGGGGGCTGACCCGGATGGGTTCAAGCCCCATATTTCGGCAGTGGAGAAAAAATTGGCCGTGGAGCCGTCCGTCATCGTTGAAAAGAAGGCCGAAGGCTCGGAGGCAAAGCCGCTGCGTGCCGATGCGCAGCGCAATCGCGACCGGCTGGTCGAGGTGGCGGCATCCGTCTTTGCGGAGCGCGGTATCGATGCCTCGCTGGAAGAGATCGCGCGCCAGGCCGGCGTTGGCATCGGCACGCTCTACCGACATTTTCCGACGCGCGAGCATCTCGTCGAAGTGGTCTACCGGCGCGAGGTGGAGGCGCTGTGTGCGGCCGCCGGCGAGCTTGCCGAAAAACACCAATCCGATGTCGCGCTGGAACAGTGGATGCAGCGCTTCGTCGATTATATCGCCACCAAGCGCGGCCTGGCGACCAGCCTGCGCATCCTGCTCAACACCAATTCGAGGCTGTTCTCCGACACGTCCGGCCGGGTTTCGCAGGCCCTGCGGCGACTGGTCGAGAGGGCGGTGGCCGACGGCACCATCCGTGGCGACGTCGACGCGTCCGATGTGCTGCACGCACTGTCCGGCATCTACTCGGCGCCGGACACGCCGGAGTGGCGCGACCGTTCGCGCCGGCTGGTCAAGCTGTTGATGGACGGATTGCGGTTTGGGGCTGTAAAGGGACGGTGAGGGCGGCGGATTGCGGCCGCGCACAACCAGACCTGTCCATGATTTGAGGGGCATCCGATGTATGTAGGCCGTTCCTACAAGGTGATAGATTTCGCGCTCTGGTCGCGCCGCAGTGTCATTTACATGGTGGTGGTGAGCGGACTGGCTGTCGCTGCCTACCGTCTGCCGGGCATTGCCGGCTTCTCGGTGCCATGGTCGGTGGTGCTCGTGCTCGGCACCACCGTGTCACTCGTTGCCGGGTTCAAGAATTCGCAGGTGTTCACCCGCAGCAGTGACGCGCTGCAGGCCTTTACGCAAATTACGGCCAGCAGCCGGTTGTGGTCCAATTTCTGCAGAGACTTCATCGATGCACCGACGGCGAAACAACTCATCTACCGCCATATCGCCTGGATGACCGCACTGCGGTTCTCTCTGCGCCGGCCGATGCCGTGGGAATCTATGGCGCGAGCCGCCAATGTCGAATACCGACGGCGCTACCGCATCCATGAGGATGCGAGTTCGGTCGCCGACGAGCTGCGTCCGCTGTTGGCCGAACAGGCCGAGGACGTGCTGAAGTCACCTCAGCCGGCGATAGCCCTGTTGGAAATGCAGTCGGTCCAGGTCAATGCGTTGTTCAAGGACGCAAAAATCCCTCCGCAGATCTATGTCGAACTTATCAAGCTGATCCGCGATTTCCATGATCAGCAGGCGCGCTGCGATCGTATCAAGAACAATCCCTATCCAAGGCAATACGCCATCGTCAGTTCCATGTTCGTCATGATCTTCTGCACCCTGCTGCCGTTCGGCGTCGTTCCGGTCTTTGCCGACATGGGCAAACTGGGCGGCATGCTCGGCCCGATCGCGATCTGGCTGACGATCCCGTTCAGCACGCTCCTGGGCTGGGCCTATATGTCGCTCGACCAGGTCGGCGAAAGCAGCGCCAATCCGTTCGAGGGCAACGCCAACGACGTTCCGATCTCGCAGATCTGCCGCGACATCGAGATCGAGTTGCGCAGCGGGCTTGGGGAGGTTGATCTTCCCAAGCCCTGGCTGCCGGTCAATGATATCGCGACCTGAAGCACTTCGTTGCGGCAATCTGTGTGATGCCCGACACCTGCATTAGGCTGTTACCGGGCAAGCAAACAGGAGCCGTCACGAAGCGTCCGCTCCTTTGACGGAAAAAAATTGAAGCACGCCCGGCAGCCCGCTCGCTTCCATCTCGCCATGCTCTTCAAATGTCAGTCCGGAGCCGACCACGAGATCGCGTACCGTGCGCGACGCGATGATCTCGCCCGACCGCGCGTGGTCGAGCAGCCGTGATGACAGTTCGATCGCAATGCCGGTGAAATCCTTGCCGCGCTCCTCGCATTCGCCGATATGGACTGCCGAGCGCACATCGAGACCGGATTGCCTCAGGCGACGGCGGATCGCCATCGCGCACTGGATCGACCGCGTTGGCCGCTGGAACGGCAAGAAATCCGTTTGCGGAGCGCTTGATCTGCCTGCCTTCGGCAACGAGCAGTTCGCTGTGGATCTCGTCGGCGTATCGTTCGATCAGATCGACGCCAGTCCCGGAATCCCCTATCTCAAGGGACAGCACCGACACAAGCACCCGTTCGCCGGGCGCGGTCGGCAAGGCGCCGGTGACGAAAGCCTGGATCTCGTCGATGAGGCGATCGGAATTCTCGCCCCAGATCACATGATCCCGACCGGCAAGCTCAACGTATCTGGCGCCTTCGATATGCGTTGCCAGGTAGCGTCCTTCTTCCGGCTTCACCCAGCGGTCGCCGGTCGTCTGCACGATCAGCGTCGGAACATGGATGGCAGGCAGAATGTCGCGAACATCGATTTCGGTGCCCCAGCGCCAGAGCGCGATCGCGTCGGCCGGCGAGGCTGAATTCCTGAGGTAGGCAGCGAACCATTCTCTCTCGAACGTGTCGTTCATCAGGCTGGGCGCCGCGTTGCTCATATCCGCCGGCTCCCCCCACTCTCTCTCGACGAGCGCCAAATCTTCTTCGATCTGCTCGCTCGTCTTCGCCCACGGGTAATCCTTCGACCATCTGCCGCTGGCATAGGCTCCGTTAAGCACGAGTGCCGCCATGCGCTCGGGATAGGTTGCCGCGAACAGCATGCCCATGGGGCCGCCCTCGGAACTGCCAAACAGGACCGTGCGTTTCGAACCGACTGCGTCCAGCACTGCCCGCACGTCCTCCATCCGCTCTTCCAGCGTCGGCAGGCCTACATTGCGGTCGGACAGCCCGGTGCCGCGCTTGTCCATGCGGATCAGGCGCGAAAAGCTGCCGAGCCGCTGCAATACATGCGAAAGCCGCGGCGAGGCCCAGGAAAGGTCGAGGTTGGAGACCCATCCCGGCACATAGATCAGGTCGATTGGACCATCGCCAGTCACCTGATAGGCAATGTTGATCCCCGCCGATTTGACGTAGTGGGTCGAGGGTCTAAGGGCCTCGCCGAACGCCGGCTGCTCGCCGGTTCGAGTTGGTGACGGCTGCGATGTTGGGGGATGCGACACTGAGGCGGCCGTGCGGGAGACGGCTTGTGGCGTCATGCGGCGCGTCCGCAACTCTTCATGCAGATGTCGGGTTTCCGGCTCCGGTTGCAGCTTGAGTTCGCGCTGCAGTGCATCGCGGCAATGGTCATATTGCTTGAGCGCGAGATTTAGCCGGCCCTGGGCCGCGTAGGCGCGCATCAGGGCGCGGTGGATGTCTTCCCTCAAAGGCTCGATAGCCAGCAGGCGCGTTGCCGCTCGCGCGCATGATGCAGCATCGTTTATGACGCCGTAGTGTGCGACGAGCTTGTCCAGCGCCGTGACGGCCATCGCCCTCAGGCGCTCGCGCTCGATCCTCAGCCAATCCTCGAACGGCTCCTCCTTCAGGCCGAAGCCGTCGAGCAGTTCACCGCGATAGGCAAGAAGCGCCTGTTCCAGCTCTTCAGGCGCGGAGCCGGCGGCGAGCGCCTCGAACCGCGCGACGTCAAAATCGAGGCCATCGAGATGGAGGGCAATGTTGTCGCCGTCCGTCAGGAAGCGTCCGCCGCCGGAAGCGTGCATGGCCTTTCTGACGGTCGACACCGCCTGCCTGAGGCTCATCCGCGCTTGGGTCTCGCCATTGACGCCCCAAAGCAGGTTGGCGAGCTTCTCGCGCGACTGCGAATGCCCGGATTGCAGCGCGAGATAGGCCACCATCGCACGCGCCTTGCGGCTGAAAGCCGGCACCGCGGACCCGACACCGGCAAGGTCGAAGCCGCCCAGGAGATGAAGATGAGGCCCAGTCATTGGATTTCGCCCCCATGGCTCGGCAACAATTCTTTCGCGTAGCAACCTCTATTTCAACAGCGATCTGGCCCGAGCCCTGTTTTTCACGATTCCATCACCCTGGCTTCACCACTTCCATCACGACCAAAGGGCGACAGTTCTTCGACAGGATCAGCCAAGGAGGATGCCGTGCTGCCCCCGAAAACAGTCGAATGGCCCCTCTGGCATGACTATCCCTGGCGGAATGAACATGGGCCCTGGCGGAATGAACATGGGCCCTGGCGGAATGAACATGGGCAGGACGACCCTGTGCCACAGCGCCACAATATCGAACTTGCGCGTTATGTTGAAAAACAACGGGCCTGCCGGGAGCCCGACCTCTCCGGTTTCGGCCTGGCGGAAACTGTGGGGTGGCTGTGGTCGACGGCGCAGCGGATCGCAAGCAACCGCCACGTCCTTCCAGGGTGGACAGCGCGGCGACGGGGCGCGTGATCGTCGCTCGCCGAGGCAATTCCGTGAGCACGACAGCTCGCAGCGGCCGGCATCGTTACAAATCGCGCACACCCTGGAGCGAACGAAATGATTAGCCTTTCGCTTCGACCAGGATCACCAGCGACTCCGGCGCTACGCCATCATGGGCCATCGCATCGGCTGCTGCCTTACTCTGCATCAAAGCGGCCATCTTATCCATGTCCGGAACGTCCATCATCACGGCCACTTGTTTCGGGTTCTGCGGATCGACGAACGTGCGGATATTGGTGATCCCAAGCGAGCCGAAAAGCTCCTTGCGCTTGGGTGAACTGAGCCAGTGCTTGCTGTCTTTCGTGATGTTGTGATGGCCGATAACGGTTGGCATGGCGTCCTCCCTGGTTTTACGCAATTCTCAAGGGAAAGCGCTATGCGCTTTTTCCGGGAATTGCTTCAGGTGACGTCGGCGGTCGATATCGCCCGCCTGATGCTGCGATCCACCTGTGCCAGGCAGTGAGCGCCGTTTCTCTTTGACTGTCAATTAGCTTCTGCTGATGGATAGTGGGTGTCCTGTTGTCCCGTCGTCGGAGCTGCTGGCGCCTCAAACTTCGAGGCACACCTTGCCAAAATGCTTCCGGGATTCGTAGTGCGCGAAGGCGGCGGCGATGCTGGTCCGCCTGGCTGCCGATGGAGATCCCGCTGCCCGCCGCCTCTCAGCCTGACGAGGCTCCGACCTATGGGATGTCTAAAATTGGGGCGGCGCGCTGGACCTATCGGACCTGCCGGCCGGAAATCACCCGCAACCATGGCGCCAGATGGAAGGCGCTCATCAGGAGATACATCGCGGCCATACCGGTGAGTGGCGAGGAACCCATGCACAGCATGGCCGCATCGCCGCTGAAGATGCAGGTAAGCAGCGCCATGACGGCGAAGGTCGGGGCTGCGGCAAGGCATAGCCAATCGGCGATGCTGAGGGTGGACGCATTGATGTTTTCGGGGATCGCTTCGCTGGTGGCTGTATGGATATCGAGCATGGTCCTTATCCTTTAATTGTGATGCCAGCGCTGGGGCGTCGCATGTGGTGGGCGCGCGCGACCTTCCAGGATTTGGGTTCCTCGCCCCAGCCAAAGGCGGGGGAGAGGTGGCCGCGAAGCGGCCGGAGAGGGGGTTTCGTAGGGCAGTCCCCTCTCCGTCTCGGCTTCGCCGAGCCACCTCTCCCCACTTTCGTGGGGCGAGGAACCAAGCTGGAGAGCCCTTACTGGTCCTTGTCCCGGAACGCCGCTTCGCCGGCTGCCGATACTTCTTCCCATGTCTTGTCGGCCCCAGCGTCGTAATTGTCGTGCCAGTTCCACCAGCTGTAGAGCGGGGTTTGCGGATAGCCTTCAGGCGAGTCCTCCCAGATCTCCTGGCGGCCAAGCGGCGTCGCGTCGAGATAGCTCCAGACGGTGCCCATCGCCTCGTCACCGCGGCTGTTGATGAAGTAGGTGCGGAAGATGCGGTCGCCATCGCGGATGAACACGTTGTGGCCATGCCATTCGTCGACACCGAAGTCTTTGTCGAAACTGTCGGTGATGGTGTACCAGGGCATCTCCCAGCCCATCCGCTGCTTCAGCCGGGCGATGTCGGCCTGCGGGGCGCGCGAGGCGTAGGCCAGCGTGGTGTTGCGTGCGTTGAGATGGGCGAGGTGGCCGACCTGATCGGCGCCGAGCGAACAACCGCGGCAGGCATGCTCCGGCCAGCCGAACACGCCGGGCTCGAAGAAGGCGCGGTAGACGATCAACTGGCGGCGGCCTTCGAACAAATCGAGCAAGCTCGCCTTGCCGTTCGGTCCTTCGAATACATAGTCCTTGTCGACTTCCATCCACGGCATGCGCCGGCGCTCGGCGGCCAATGCGTCCTTGGCGCGCAGCGTTGCCTTCTCCTTCACCAGCATCTTCTCGCGGGCGGCTTCCCAGTCCTGCCTTGAAACGATCGGCGGGGTCTTCATTGCGGTCTGCTTGGTCATTGGTCGTCTCCTTTGCCAGTCTGTTGTCGCGCCGTTGCGACGTGTGGTTGCTTGCTGTGAGCTGGAATAGGGCGGTCAAGCGCGGGGGTGGGAGTTACAAGTGTGACGGGATTTGAAAGAGCCGGCCCGCAGCAGGGGTGGCGCATCCGCTCAGTGCCCTCGACAGTGTCATTCATCGCGTGGTTCTCCCTTGTTGTGCCGCTGCCGATACGGCTTGCTGGTTGGCGGCCATGACTTAAGTTAGGGCGCTGAGCGCCGGGGTGGGAGTTACAAGTGTGACGGGATTTCAATGGACTCACTGATCACCGCGGCGGCACTGGCGCTGGCCGGGGGCGATCCGCTCGGCGCGCTGGATCGTGTCGCCTTGCGCGAAGACCCGCCGGCGTTGGCGCTGCGTGGCATCGCCATGGCGCAGCTCGGCGATCTCGATCGCGCCAAGGCGCTGCTGCGGCGGGCGGCGCGTGGCTTCGGCCCGAAAGAGGCGGTGGCGCGCGCCAGATGCGTCGTGGCCGAAGCCGAGATCGCACTGGTGTCGCGTGATCTGGGATGGCCGCACAAGGCGCTCGACGCGGCGCGGGCGACGCTGGAAAAGCACGGCGACCGGCTGAATGCCGCGCATGCCGGTCACCTCAAGGTACGGCGCCTGCTTTTGATCGGCCGTCTCGACGAGGCCGAAGGCGTGCTGGCCGGACTCGATCCGATGCCGCTTCCGCCGGCCTCGCGAGCCGCGCACGAGCTCGCCGTCGCCGGCATCGCGATGCGGCGCCTCAAGACGAAGCCGGCGCGCAGGGCACTGGAGTGGGCCCGCCACGCCGCCCGCCGCGCCGGCATTGCGGGCCTGATCGCAGAGGTCGACAGCGCTTTCCTGGCGCTGGACACGCCGGCGGCGCGGCTGATCGCCGGTGGTGAGCAGCGCCCCTTGCTGCTCGAGGATGTCGAGGCGCTGCAGGCGTCGCCGGCGCTGGTGATCGATAGCTTCCGCTATGTCGTGCGCCAGCAGGAAACAAGCGTCTCGCTGGCAACGCGCCCGGTGCTGTTTGCGCTGGCACGCACGCTCGCCGAAGCGTGGCCGGCGGATGTGTCGAGGGCAACACTTATCGCGCAAGCCTTTGGCGGCAGGCACGCCGATGAATCGCATCGGGCGCGGCTGCGGGTCGAGATCGGCCGGCTGCGCGCCGAACTGCGGGGGCTGGCCGACATCGGCGCGACCAGCCAAGGCTTCGCGCTGGCACCGCGCGAGGCGCGCGAGGTGGTGGTGCTGGCGCGGCCGATCGAGGAGCGGCACGCGACGGTGCTGGCCTTCCTTGCCGATGGTGAATCCTGGGCGAGTTCGGCGCTGGCGTTGGCGCTTGGCACCGGCCAGCGCAGCGTGCAGCGGGCGCTGGAGCAGCTTGGCGAAGCCGGCAAGGTGCAGTCTTTCGGGCACGGACGGGCGCGGCGTTGGATGACGCCGCCGGTGGCCGGATTCACGACCACCTTGTTACTCCCGTCCCCGCTGCCGAGTGGTTAGTAAGGGACATCGGACCATCTCAGTGAGGATCAAGACATGAAACATTCAGCGGCCGAAGTCCTGCGCGAGTACGGACCCTTTCCGGGGGTGGAGAGGGTGCATGGAGTGAGTTTTGACGGCAACAGTGTCTGGTTTGCCTCGGGCGAGAAGCTGAATGCCTTCGATCCGGAAAGCGGGCAGGCGCTGCGCTCGATCGATGTCGCCGCGCATGCCGGCACCGCCTATGATGGCATGTATTTCTTCCAGCTTGCCAACGACCTGATACAGAAGATCGATCCGGATACCGGCCGGGTGCTGGCCACCATTCCAGCACCCGGCGGTGGCGCCGATTCCGGGCTGACCTGGGCCGAAGGGACGCTCTGGGTGGGGCAATACCGTGAGCGCAGGATTCACCAGATCGACCCCGAGACCGGGGCAATCCTGCGCACCATCGAATCCAACCGCTTCGTCACAGGCGTTACCTGGGTCGATGGCGAGCTGTGGCACGCCACCTGGGAAGGCGACCAGAGCGATCTGCGCCGCGTCGATCCGCAGTCAGGCAAGGTTCTGGAAAAGCTCGACATGCCGGTGGGCATGGGGGTATCCGGGCTTGAATCCGATGGCGGCGACCGCCTCTTCTGCGGCAGCACCTCCGCCGGCGTGGTGCGGGCGGTGCGCCGGCCGCGGTGAGGCCGAATCTTCCGACCAAAGATCAGGACGGTGGATCGCTCGCGGCAAATTTATCCGCGGCCGTCTGGCCGTCGCCCCCTGTGGAACCTAGATAGGGCGTGCGCCGGGCGGGCCGCCTGGACCATCTTTGCAAGGGATCCCCATCATGTCTGAACAGCTCACCATGCCTGAGAAGATTGCGTTGAACGACGGCTTCGCCATTCCCCAGCTCGGTCTTGGTGTGTGGCAGGTCGATCAGGACATCACGGCGCAAGTAGTGGGTTGGGGGATCGAGGCCGGCTATCGGCTGATCGACACCGCGGAAGGCTATCAGAACGAGGAAGGGGTCGGAGAGGCGATTCGAAGCGCCGGCGTGCCGCGTGGCGAGCTGTTCATCACCTCGAAACTGCGCAACGGCGCGCACCAGCGCGATGCGGCTTTGCGCGCCTTTGACGAGACGATGGAGAAGCTCGGCGTTGAACAAATCGACCTGTTCCTGATCCACTGGCCGGTGCCCAGCCAGGACAAATATGCCGAAGCCTGGAAGACGCTGGTTGAACTCCGGCAGGCCGGCCGCATCAAGTCGATCGGCGTTTCGAATTTCAATCAGGACCATCTGGAGCGGATCATCGCGGAGACCGGCGTGACGCCCGTCGTCAACCAGATCGAACTGCACCCCCAGTTCCAGCAGCGCGGCATCCGGGACTTTCATGCCACGCATGACATCCGCATCGAAAGCTGGAGCCCGCTGGGCAGCGGCCGTCTGCTGAGCGATCCGAACATTGCCGGCATTGCCAGGAGGCATGGTAAGTCCGCGGCGCAGACGATCATTCGCTGGCATCTCCAGGAGGGGCTGATCGTCATTCCAAAGTCGATCCGCAGGGATCGCATCGCCGCCAATTTCGATGTCTTCGATTTCGAGTTGGATGCACAGGATTTGCAGACGATCCGGGGCATGGATTCGCCCGAAGGCCGCAACGGGCCGAACCCCGCCACGGCCGCGTTCCTGTTCTGAGAGGGAGATCGGCAGCTTGCCCGTCAAGACTGCTCGATGGGCTGGGCGCCGGCCAGATAGCGATCGTTGTCGAAGGGTTCGGCTTGATTGCTTTCAAGATCCCAGAGCTGTCGATGGGTCGCAGGCAGATCGCCCAGATAGACATGCAGCGCACCCGACCGTGCGCTACCGGTGTTGGCGACCGAATGCACGGTATTCGGGGGCAGGTGCACGACGGTGGGCGCGGTGGAGTCCTGCCTTCGCGGAGCATCGAGCTTGCTGGCGGCGTCGGGATAGATGAAGTTGGTCTCGCCGCCTCTGTAAATGCCGATCAACGCATCCATCAGGTGGTTGTGCGGTGGATACTGCAGGCCGGGCGACAGGGTGATGTGGTAGATCGTCAAATTCGGGCTTGCATGGAGAAGCACCTCGTCGTCCTCTTCTTCATGCGCGAGCACGCCCAATGCGTGAAGACGGTTCGTATGGTCGCCCAGCACCGCCCTTATTCGTGCGAGGGGATCGGGACTTCCGGCTGCGTTGACGATATCATCGACAACCGCGTAGAGAGGTGAGTCAACGGGAATAGCCATTGCCAGTTATCCCTTTTGAGATGATCAATTGATAGATCTGAGATGCTCAGGCTAGTCAATGTCGATGGCGTCGTCAACGGGATCGCCAGAACGGAACAGACATGACTCCTCGCGATTTCACAGCCGCGTCGGCGAAACCGACCCTGTCCGCTGGCTCGGCGGCGGCGCCGTCGACCGCCGACCTGCTGCGCAGCGAGCAGGCTTACGAGCAGGTGAAGAGCGACATCGTCGCCTGCGTGCTGCGTCCGGGCGAAACGCTGACCGAAAAGCAGATCGGTGACCGTTACCTGATCCGGAAGGCGACGATCCGCGCAGCGCTGACCCGGCTGATGCAGGAAGGGCTGGTCAGGAGCGAGCCGCGCCGCGGCTATGTCATCACGCCGCTGACGCTGCGCGATGTCGCCGAGATATTCGATGTCCGCAGCCTGATTGAGCCGGAGGTGTTCAGGGTAGCCGCGTCGGGCCTCACCGAGCGGGGGCTCGAAGATATCAGGCAGGCTGCGAAGAAAGTGCTGAAGCCGGAGACGCTGCGCAGCCACGTTGCATTCCTGGCGGCGGATCGGGCCTTTCGTCTGGCGCTCGCGGAACTCTCCGGAAATTCACGCCTGGCGCAGCTCCTGGGTCAGATACTCGACCAGTCGGAGAGGGTTCTCCATCTCGGATTCAGATCGCGCGACTTCACCCAGCTGATCATCGGCCAGCAAAAGGACCTGGTTCATGCCTGCGAGGCACGCGAGGTTTCCGGCATCGTCAAACTTGCCCGCTCGCAGTGCCTCACGCTCAAGAAGCAGGTGCTCGAAGCCCTGCTCGCGGGCACCAAGCTTCAGGAGACCAATTTGCAGGACTTTGCTTGAGGGGAGACGGTCGACGAAGCTGCCAATCTCCCCCCAAGTGGGGGAGATGTCCGGCAGGACAGAGGGGGGCGCTGGCCCGCCAACATATCACAGCGTGTCAACCAAACCTGCCACGATGACAATATGTTGGCAGACATTGGTCGATGTCGCGGATGACATCGTCATTCCAGAAGCGAAGGACGGTCCAGCCATCCTGTTCCAGGCGCTTCGTCCTCAGGGTGTCGGCCATCGCAGGATCGGCGTCGCCGTGCTGAACCCCGTCGACCTCCACGACGAGCTTTTTGCCCGGGCAAGCAAAGTCGGCGATGTAGCTTGCGATTGGAAATTGCCTGCGGAAGCCGAGAGGCATAGCTGTTTGTGGCGAACGCTGGCGCTCTACGGCGCCCCCCTCTGTCCTGCCGGACATCTCCCCCACAAGGGCAGGACTGTCCGGGGAAAGCTATTCATATATGAAGGCCATCTGATTGAGGGAGGATCGGTCTCTTGGCCGGCTCGGATTGACCGGCGGCGGCTTGTCGATGGCGTGTATTTTTCGCCGCCCGAACAAGTATTGGGCGACCAGCTCTGTGAACCGCAGGATTGGAATGACGACACCTCGGGTGCGCGCGACGATGCGCAGCAGTGCATAGGCGATCATTGCCGCGAAGAGCTGTAGGCGGATTGCATTGCCGTTGTTGCCCAGGAACTTGCCGATCTTGAGGTGCTGCTTGATCCAGCGGAACAGAAGCTCGATTTGCCAGCGGCCTTTGTAGAGCTGCCCGATCTCGACTGCGGAGCGCTCCATGTCGTTGGTCAAAAGCATGATGGTGTCGCCTTCCTGGCGCTGGATGCGCAAGCGCCGCAGGCGTATCGGCAGCTTGCAAGCGTCCTTGCTGACCAGGTTCACCTCACTGTCTTCCAGGATCAGGAAGCCGTCGCCCTGCGGCTCGGCCACGGGGCGGTTGCACACCTGCGCCAGCCTCATGTTGGTCTTGGGCCGCGTCACGAAGACCGACCCGGCCTCGGCGATCGCCGTCCACCAGCCATAGTGGCAATAGCCCTTGTCGAACACATAGGTCGCCGCGGGCTCGATAGTGATCCGGCGACCGATCTGGGCGTCGTTGACGTTGGCGTCGGTGATGTCGAGGACGCGCGGATGGTCGGCCTTCGGGTCATAGACGACATGGACTTTCATGCCGCGGATGCGTCCGTTCGACTTGGCCCACTCGCACAGCTTGCCCAGTGGAATGGGGGTCGAGTCGATCAGCCGCAGCATTTCTTTACCCTCTTGCCGCGTCTGCCGGTCGAGCAGACCCGCCACCAGGCTGAAGGCCTCGGCAAAAA
>NZ_JAMYRC010000072.1:0-16234 GCF_040321205.1 Mesorhizobium sp. M0496
TCATAAGGGGGAAAACTGTTACCTATGTATCCGGTTCAAAGTGTTACCCATCTATCGGCTGGACACCGGCAGGACAATGAGGGGCAGCGCCAAACCTCCTCGTCTCCGAAAATGGACTCTGACCGCCTCAACCACTGCGGGCAGGCAGCGTAGCCCTTACGCCAGCTTCGCCAGCAGCTTCATGAAGGTGGCGATCTCCTTGGCTGAGAGCGGCGCCAGTGTCTCCTGGGTGATCTCGCGGGCCAGCGGGATCAGGCGCTCGATGGCGTCGCGGCCTTCTGCGGTCAGATTGACCAGCAGCCGCCTTTTGTCGGCCTCGTGCTTGGAAAGCTCGACCAGGCCGCGCGCCTTCAGCCGGTCGATGACGCCCTTCACCGTCGCCGCATCCATGGCGATCAGCGTGCCGAGCTGGTTCTGCGAGGTCTCGCCGACATCGCGCAGCTTGGCGAGTGCTGCGAATTGCGGCGGCGTCAGGTCGCCGATATGCGCGGCAAAGATCGAGACATGGCGCTGATGCGCCTTGCGCAGGATGAAGCCGACCTGCTCCTGCAGGAGGTAATCGTGTTCCTCAGGCTCTTCGACCTCGACGAGCTTGAGCAGATTGTCCTCGGCGCTCATCGCAGCCCGTCCCAGGCCTTGATGTCCTTGGCTGCCAGCCCGCCCATGCGGTCGTGCACGCGCGGGCCGCAGGTCATGGCGAGGCAGAACAGGATTTCGTCGGGACGCGGCCCGTCATTGATGCCGACTTCCATGGCGTCGAAATGGCTGCGCACATAGGCGGCGTTGATGTGGCCGAGCGGTACGTCGAGCTTTGAACCGAAAGCGCCGACCTTTTTCGCCGACGGCACGATCGCCTTGGCGTCGCCGAGCCGCTCGCGCATGGCGTAGCCGCCGGGCACATGCCAGAGCGCGCCGTGCTCGAGTTCGCCTGCTGTGCCGACAATGGCGCCCTTGCCATAGCCGTCGATCTGCTTCACGTCTCCGCCGAGCGCGGCGATCAACCGGTCGGCGAGCAACAGGCCGAGCGGCTTCAGGTCGTCCATGGCGCTCTGCAAGTCCTCGACATAGCGTCCGGCGAACGGGTTTTTCACCAGCGCCATGGCGACGGCGCGGCGGCGCGGCACCTGGGCCACCGGCCCGCCCTCGTGAAAGATCTCTTCGGTCAACACCGCGATTTTGCGGATCGGAAACTCAGGCATGCGCAACTTCCTTCCCTGGGATTTTGTTGGGCGCGGCAAGCGCCATGGAACCACTGATGCGGGTCTGGCCTGCAAGGAAGAGCGCCGATGCGGCGATCAATCCCCTGCGGCGGAAATCTTCGGCGACGGCAAGCCCGCTGTCCAGCGCCATGGCAATCTCCGCTGGGGAAAGCCGGCCGACCTCTTGCGTGACAGGCCTGTCGCCAAGGTCGCTGTCCGGCGCCAGATCGCGCGCCGGCACACGCCGGATGGCCGGATGGCCGGGCAGATCGACGGCATTGGCGATCAGCGTCGCGGCGGCATCGGCTTCGGCTCCGGTCTTCGCGAGCACGGTGACGGCGTCGGCAATGCCCAGCGAAAACGAGCGTCCGCGCCAGCCGCTGGTGGCAAAGCCGCGCACGCCATCCTCGGCGCGGATGATGATGCGGTCCGCAAGACCGTGTCCGGTGCCGGCGATGGCAAGCATCATGGACTGGCCGGTGCCGAGGTGGATGGCGCTATCGCCGCCATTGTTGACATAGGCGCGATCGAGCTGGCGACCCTCCAGCAGCGCATCAAGCATTTCGTCGGCTACCGAACCGGCGACGGCGGCCATCGGCGTGATGAATTTTTCCGCCAGCGGCACAATTGCCGCCTCCATGCGCCGTGCTGTCGACCCGGAGAACAGACGGGGGCGCAATGACGTGGGGCGTCGCAGGCCGGGTAGTTCATCAACCAGTTCGGTCAGAATGGTCTGGAACCGAGCTGCAGCCTGTTCATAGGCCAAGCGGCGTTCGTGCGCCTCGCCAAAGGCCTCGACGATCAAGTCGATCGGCCCGTGGTTGAGATGCAGCCGCTTGCCGTCCTGCAGCCAATGCGCTTGCGGGCCTTGCATCACCCGGTCTCGTTCGACGCAGCGCGGCGCAATTGCGCCAGCGGCGGCCATGGATTGCCGGCCGCAGCACACGTTCCGCGTCGCGGGTTGAGGTATTCGCCACCCCTAGCAACGATATCCTCGACGTTGCGGATCTCGGCCTCGTAGCCGCCCAGCCTGATGTAGTCGTCGCGGCGTAGGGTGAATTCGATCGGCGCCACAAGTGCGGGGGTCGGCACATAGCCGAAGGCGCCCTCCGGCACCCTTGTGACATCGACCATCAGCGTGATGCCGCCGCCCGGCCAGACATAGACCGGCGCGCCGCCGACCGTCACATAGGTGGTCAGGCCTTGTACCGAACGGGTCAGGTTGACCGGGTTTTCGGTGACGCCGGCGCGCAGTGAACCACCGGCGCCGCCGATGAACAGCACGGTGCACAAAGCCGGTTCGCAATTGTCCTCGATCAACTCGACGGACTTTTGCAGCCGTTCGGGAAAAGGCTTCTGCACCGGCTTCAGCTCGTCGTCGAGCTCGTAATAGGCGAACTGCTCGCCGGTGGTCGAAACCATCAGCAACGACAGGCCCGGCCGCGCGCCCTTCTTGGCGTTCCATTCGCCGAGGATCGACAGCGGGTCGGATATGCTGGTGCCGCCCCAGCCGAGGCCGGGTTCGGAAACCTTGAAATAGCGGCCCGGCGTCGAGCGGCGGCCGATGATTTTTATGCCGGTGTCCTGCCAGCCCAGCACCTTGCCGGCCTGATGCTCCGAGACGACGCCGGTGATGTGGTCGTCGACCACCACTACCTCGTCGACCAGGCCGCGCCATTGCGTGGCGAACATGCCGATGGTCGCCGAGCCGCACCCGACACGCATGCGGTGTTCCTGCTTGCCGTCGATCACAGGTGGTTTGCCGGCTTCGACTGTGATGATGGCGCCGCCATCGATGGCTAGTTCGACAGGCTTGCGGTTGCACAGATTGAGCAGCGCGTCACAGGTGGCGCGGCCTTCAGCCTTGGAGCCGCCGGTCAGATGGTGCACGCCGCCAAGCGACAACATCTGAGAGCCATATTCGCCTGTCGTGACATGGCCGATCGCTTCGCCTTGCGACCGCACCACAGCCGTTTCGGGTCCGATATGACGGTCGGTGTCGATCTTCACCTTGACACCGCAATAGGAGAAGATGCCCTCGGTGACGACCGTGACGAGATCGACGCCCTCGACCTCCTGGCTGACGATGAACGGGGCCGGCTTGTAGTCGGGATAGGTGGTGCCGGCACCGATGGCGGTGACGAAGCGGCGGCCGGTGTTGATAAGTTCGCCGTCCCATGTCTCGCCCTCGGCAACGAACGGCACGATTGCCGCGCCGGCCTCCGCCGCATGGTCGAGGATGGTTAGCGGGTCCATCCGCACGATGCTGCCGCCGACATTGCCGTAGCGATCGCAAGCGCCGGTGCGGCCATCGGCGATGTAGCACATCACCGGACAGGCATCGCAGCGGATCTTCTCCGCCACCAGCTTCTCGCCGGGATCGTGGGTTTCGAAGCGTTCGGCAAGCTCGCTCATCGGCGTGCCTCCTTTTCGCAAATGGCGGCGCGGATACGCGTCGGCGTCGCCGGAATCTTGGTGACCAGGACGCCGGTGGCGTGGCGGATGGCGTTGAGGATCGCAGGCGCCGTCGGGATCAGCACATGCTCGCCCAACCCCTTGGCGCCAAAGGGTCCTTCCGGATCCGGAACTTCTATCAGGATGGTTTCGATCGGCGGCACGTCGCCGATGGTCGGAATGAGATAGTCGTGCAAATTCTCGGTGCGGCCGGGAATATACTCTTCCATCAGCGCCATGCCGATGCCTTGCGCGATACCGCCTTCGATCTGGCCTTCGACCAGCAGCGGGTTGATCGCCTTGCCGACATCGTGCGCGGCTGTGATCTTGATCAACTTCACCGTGCCGAGCTTGAGGTCGACCTCCAGTTCGGCAATCTGCGCGCCATAGCCATAGACGGCGTAGGGTTTGCCCTGTCCCTTGGCGTCGAGTGGCAGCGTCGGCGGGTCGTAGGTCTCCTCGGCGCGGAAGACGAAGCCTTCGGCATCCACGTCGAGCGAGGCGAGGTCGATACGGCGAGTGGCTTCACCTTCGCGGATGGCGATCGCCGGGCCGTCAAGCTGCAGGGCTGCGTTTTCGGAAACATTGGCAAAGCGCAGTATCTGTTCGCGCAAGGCGCGGCCGGCCTTTTCGGCCGCCTTGCCGGTGACGAAGGTCTGGCGCGAGGCCGATGTCTTGCCGGCGTCGGGACTGATCGATGTATCGGCGCTCTTCAGCTGGAATTTCTCCAGCGGCAGGCCAAGCGCGTCGGCGCAGATCTGGGCGATGACGGTGTTCGAACCCTGGCCGATATCGACGGCGCCTTGGTGTAGGATGACCGTGCCGTCAGCCGCGATGCCGACGCGGATGGTCGACGGGTTAGGCAGCGAGGTGTTGCCGCAGCCGTACCAGCAGGAGGCGATGCCTACGCCGCGCTTTTTGTCTCTGTTGGTACCGTTGAACGCATCCGCGTCGGCTTTCGCGCGCGCCCAATGCGGCCGCAGCGATTCGAGGCATTCGGCAATGCCGACGCCTGAGTCCAGACGCTGCCCGGTAACCGTTTCGGACCCGTTCCGAAGGCAGTTTCTCGTCCGAAAGTCGAGCCGATCCATGCCGAGCTTGCCGGCCAGCTCGTCATAGAGCGTCTCCTGCATGATCGTCGCCTGCGGCACACCGAAGCCGCGGAAGGCGCCGGAAATCGGCCCATGCGTGTGAATAGCGCGGCCCTCGGCACGGTAGTTCGGCGTCGCATAGGGGCCGGATGCATGCACCGGCACGCGGTTGGCGACCGTCGGCCCCCAGCTTGCATAGGCGCCGGTGTTGAAATCGCCTTCGAAGGTCATGCCGGTGACATGGCCATCGGCATCGGCGCCGATGGTCGCTTTCATCTCGGCTGGATGGCGCTTGGTGGTCGAAATCATCGATTCGGTGCGGGTGTAGGCGAGTGCCGTCGGCCGCCCCGTCTTCAGCGCTACAAGGCCGATCAGCGGCTGCAGCGAGACATCGAGTTTCGAGCCGAAGCCGCCACCCGTCGCGGTCGGCACAATGCGCACCTTGTCGACGGCAAGGCCGAGCACCTTCGCAGTCTCGTCGCGATCCATATAGGGTGCCTGGGTGCAGGCGACGACCACCAGCGTGTCGCCGTCCAGGTAGGCATAGCCGGCCTCTGGTTCGATATAGGCATGTTCGACATAGGAGGTGTCGATGGCGCCGGACACGATGAACGCCGCGCCGGCGAGAGCCGTCTCGGGGTCACCGTGTTCGACGAAGCCGGCAGTAAGCAGGTTTGCCGGCCGATTGTCATGAATGAGCTTGGCACCGCCGGCCCGCGCTTCGCAAGGCTGCAGAAAATGCGGCAGTTCGGTCCAGCGAACCGGAAAATCCGAAAGGTCGAGATCGAGGATCGCCTCGCGCTCGCCGGCAACGAGCGCCACCGCCTCGCCGCGAAGGCGGGCAAACCCTTCGGCCAGCGCCGGCTGGTCGGCGAACGGCCCGATGACGCCGAAACAATTCTTGCCGGGAATGTCGGCGGCGGTGAAGACAGCGGCGATGCCGGGATGTGCCTTCGCCCAGCCGTCGAGGTCGCCGAAGGCGAAGCCGGCGTGATAATGCGGCGATCGGACCACCAGCACGGCCAGCGCGTCGGCAGGGAAAGAATCGCCGCCGAATTTTTCACCGCCGGTGACTTTTGGCACGCCGTCGAGCCTGACGGGGGAGGAGCCGATCGCCTGGCCGGATTGAGGCAAGCGGAAATCGAGGCTTGCTGCTTGCTGCGACGCATCCATCACCGCCGCGATGATCTTCCGGTAGCCGGTACAGCGGCATAGAATCCCGCCCAGCGCGTCCTGCACCTCGGTCTCGGTCGGGTTAGGCTGCTTGTCCAACAATGCCGTTGCCGCGACCAGCAGCGCTGGCGTGCAGATGCCGCACTGCGCCGCGCCATGGGCAAGGAACGAGGCTTGCAGCGCCGACAACCGGCCATTGGCGAGGCCTTCAACGGTTGTAACCGACGTTCCGGCAGCGGACGCAGCCGACATCAGGCAGGCGCAGACGGGATCGCCGTCGACCAGCACCGTGCAGGCACCGCAATCGCCGGCATCGCAGCCGACCTTGGTGCCGGTCAGCAGCAATTCGTCGCGCAGTACCGAGGACAGCCGGCGCAGCGGCGGTACGTTGACCGAGATGGCGTCGCCATTGACCTCGAAGGCGATATCGGCCCGCGCAGCGCCGAAGCCAGGCTGGATGTTGCCCGGATCGGGCAGGGCTTCACTCACTTCAGTCTGAACCTGGCTCATGCCGCCGCCACCTCGTCGCTAGTCGTTCGCCCCACGGCCGCGAGCACGGCGCGTGCAACGATTTCGCGCACCGCATCGAGCCGGTATTCGGCGCTGCCGCGCACATCGGCAATCGGCGACAGCTCGCCCATCGGCGCAGACTGGACCGCGTCGGCCAGTCTGCCGTCCACCGGCAGCCCGCTCAGCGCGGCTTCGACGCCGGCCAGCCGCTTGGCCACTACCGAGCAGGAGCCGGCGGCGACGGCCGCTTGCCGGACAGTGCCGTTGTCGACGACCAGACGTGCCGCCACCATGGCGATGGAAATGACGAGGTAGCGCCGTGCACCGAGCTTGACGAAAGCCGACGTGCCGCTGGGCTTAGGCACGCGGATGGCCGTCACCATCTCGCCGGGCAGCAGAGCCGTGCGGCGGGTGCCCAGAATGAAGTCCTGCAACGGCAGATGCCGCGTCACCGTCGTCGAACGCAGCTCGACCTCGGCATCGAGGACGAGCAGGGCCGGCACACCGTCGGCGGCCGGCGAGGCGTTGCAGAGATTGCCGGCGACCGAGGCGACGTTCTGGATCTGCGCCGAGCCGACCTCTCGCGCCGCCTGCTTCAGCGCGTCGAAGGCCGGCGGCAAGGAATGGCGAATGATATCGGTCCAGGTGGTACGCGCGCCGATGACGAAATGGCTGCCCGTGTCTGCAATGCCGCGCAGCGCCGCCAGGCCGTTGATGTCGAGGACATTGTCCCGGAACGGTTTGCTTCCCTGCGCCGGATAAAAATCGGTGCCGCCGGCAAGAATGCGCCAGGCACCCTCGCCAAGCAAAGCGAGCGCTTCGTCGACCGAGGTGGGTTTCGCGTAACGCATCACGCCTTGCCTTCCAGAAAAGAGGTCTTCCAGAACCGGTATTTCGAAAGATCCGGCCGGCATCGGCGGCCGGGGGAATTCATTCGTATGCAAATGATATCAAGCCGGCAGGAATTGTCAAAGCCGGAGTTTGCGCCCACTCGGTCGGCACGCATTTGTTATGCCTTGAGAGGTTGACGCCGCGGCCCTTCTGGTCAAGTTTCTGCGTCCGGTCGCGTCAGCGGCATTTTCCACTGGAGCCTACATACGGAAGAGGAAAGCCCATGGCCGACGAAGCGCTTGTTGTCATCGACCTGCAGAACGACTTTTGTCCGGGCGGCGCGCTGGCGGTTGCCGGCGGCGACGAGATCGTGCCGCTGGTCAACGACCTGATCCGGCACACCGACCATGTCGTGCTGACGCAGGACTGGCACCCCGCCGGCCATTCGAGCTTTGCTTCCAGTCATCCAGGCGCGCAGCCTTTCACGATGATCGAAATGCCGTACGGCCAGCAGACGCTGTGGCCGGACCATTGCATCCAGGGCAGCCTGGGCTCTGATTTCCATTCCGGCCTCGCCTGGACCAAGGCCGAGCTCGTCATCCGCAAGGGATTTCGGCCTGATATCGACAGCTATTCGGCCTTCTTCGAGAACGACCGCACGACGCAGACCGGCCTTGCCGGCTATCTCCGGGAACGCGGCATCGACACGCTGACCCTGGTTGGTCTGGCGACCGATTTCTGCGTTGGCTTCTCGGCGCTGGATGCCGTCAGCCAGGGCTTCAAGACCACCGTCAGGCTCGATGCCTGCCGTGGCATCGATCTCAACGGTTCGCTCGATACGATGCTGCACCGCATGCGCGACGCCGGGGTGACGCTCGAAGATCCTTTGTCGGATTGAACGGACCGTGGGGCGCAAGAGGGGCTTTTTGCGGATCGCGACAAAGGCGGGCGCTGCGGTTGCCCTCGCAATGTCGTTTCCGGCACAGGCTCTCGCGGCGGAGGAACACGGTCTGCCCGGCGCCGTGATGTCGCTGTGGTGGGCGCTGCCCTTTGCCGGGCTTCTGTTGTCGATCGCCACCGGTCCCCTGCTCTTCCACCATGTCTGGGAGCATCACTACGGCAAGATCGCAGCACTTTGGGCAGCGCTGGTGATCGTGCCGCTGGCATTGGCCTTCGGTGTCCCCTCGGCGACCGAGGCGGTACTGCATACGCTGCTCACCGAATACATGTCGTTCATCATCCTGCTGTTTGCGCTGTTCACTATTTCGGGCGGCATTCTGGTCGCCGGCAACATTCACGGCACGCCGCTGGTCAATGCCGGGCTGTTGCTGGTCGGTGCACTACTCGCCTCGGTCATCGGCACGACCGGCGCCTCGATGATCCTGATCCGTCCGATTCTGCGCGCCAATGACGCCAGGCCGTTCAACGCCCATGTCGTGATCTTCTTCATCTTCCTGGTTTCCAACATCGGCGGCTCGCTGACCCCTTTGGGCGACCCGCCACTGTTCGTCGGCTTCCTGCGCGGTGTCGATTTCTTCTGGACGACCGCCAACCTCTGGTGTGAGACGCTGTTCGTCGGCGGTGTCGTGCTGGTCGTCTTCTTAGGCATCGACATCGTCCTGCACCGGCGCGAGGCTGGCGCGCCGAAGATCAAGGATCCGACGCCGGACACGAAGGTGCGTCTGCGCGGTCTCGCCAACCTTCCGCTGCTGGCCGGCGTGATCGGCGCGATCCTGCTGTCGGCTACCTGGAAGCCGGGAGTGAGCTTTTCCGTGTTCGGCGTGAGTCTCGAGCTGCAGAACCTGGTGCGCGACGCCATCATCCTTGCGCTGGCCCTGCTGTCGCTTCCCCTCTCCTACAAGAGCCACCGCGAGGCGAACGGCTTCAACTGGGGGCCGATCGCTGAAGTCGCAAAGCTGTTTGCCGGCATCTTCATCTGCATCGTGCCGGTCGTCGCCATCCTGAGAGCCGGGCATGACGGCGCGCTGGCGCCATTGGTCGCCCTCGTCACTTCGCCCTCGGGCGCGCCCAACGACCTCGCCTATTTCTGGCTGACCGGCGCGCTGTCGTCCTTCCTCGACAACGCGCCGACCTATCTGGTGTTCTTCGAGCTTGCCGGCGGCGACCCACGGCACCTGATGACGGAATTTGCCTCGACTTTGGCGGCGATCTCGGCCGGCGCGGTGTTCATGGGCGCCAACACCTATATCGGCAATGCGCCGAACTTCATGGTCTACGCCATCGCCCGACATCGCGGCGTGAAGATGCCGGGCTTTTTCGGCTATATGGCATGGTCGGGCCTGGTACTGATCCCGATATTTTTGGGTGCGGGTTTTCTGTTCTTCGGCTGATCAACCCACGCCGACATAGCGGCGGACCGCCGACGGGTCGGCGCGCAGTTGCTCGACATCGACCGTTTCGCGATTGCGGCCGTTTTCGATGAAGGCAACGCGGTCGGCGACGGACAGCACCGCATCGACCCGTTGCTCGACCAAAATGGTCGAAACGTCCATGTCACGCAGCTTCGACACCGTCTCGCGGATCTTGGCGATCATCGACGGCATCAGCCCTTCGGTCGGCTCGTCGAGCAGCAGAACCTGCGGCTCCAGGCAAAGCGCGCGCGCCATCGCCAGCATCTGCTGTTCGCCGCCGGACAGCGTGCCCGAGCGCTGCCGCAGTCGCTGGCGCAGCAGCGGGAAGAGGTCGAGCACGTTTTCGCGCGTCGCCTTGCCCTTGCCGCGTGCCATCAGCCCGATCTCGATGTTTTCGGCCACCGTCATCTCGGCGAACAGCCGTCTTCCCTGCGGCACATAGGCGACCCCAGCCTTGGGCACCTCGTGCGCCGGCAGTCCTGTCAATTCCTTGCCTTCGAGTCTGATCGAGCCGGCGCTTGAGGGAACCAGCCCCATAATGGCTTTGAGCGTCGTCGTCTTGCCGGCCCCGTTGCGGCCGAACAGGCACAGCACCTCGCCCTTGTTCAGCGTGAGGTCTAGTCCATAGAGCACCTGGACCTCGCCATAGAAGCAGTCGAGCCCCGAAATAGTCAGTGCTTGAGACTTCGCTTCGGCCCTGTTTGTTTCGGTCATGGGGCGGTCCCCAGATAGGCTTCCTGCACCGCGGCGTTCTCGCGGATCGCTTCGGGCGTACCTTCGGCCAGAATCTTGCCGGCGTTGAAGACGGTGATGCGGTCGGCGAGTTGCATGACAACAGGCATGTTATGCTCGATCAAAAGCACGGTGGCGTTTTTGGCGATTTCGCGCACCACAGTGATGAAATTGTCGATCTCGCTGTCAGCCAGACCTTGTGTCGGTTCGTCGAGGATCAGCAGGCGCGGCTTCAGCGCCAGGCCCATCGCCACTTCCAGCAGGCGCTGATGGCCGTAGGACAATTGCCCGGCCGGCATATGCGCACGATCGGCCAGCCCCGTGCGTTCGAGCGCCGCCATGACGCCAGCCCGCACCGCGCCCTTCGAGCGGCCATCGCTCAGGGTCCGCTGCACCGGCAGCGCGACATTGTCGTAGGCGGAAAGATTGCCGAAGACGCTGGTGATCTGGAAGGTGTAGGCGATGCCTTGGCGAACCCTGATATAGCCCGGCTGGTTTGTGATGTCGGCACCATCGAAGATTATCATTCCGGAAGATGGCTGGATGCGGCCGCTGACCAGGCTGACGAAAGTGGTCTTCCCCGCCCCGTTCGGTCCGATGACGGCGCGGATTTCGCCCGGCATCAGTTCGAAATCGACGCCGTCGACGGCGCGCAGGCCGCCGAAGTTTCGCGACAGGCCCTTGGTGGTCAAAAGCGGCATCATGGCAGCCACCCGAGCCAGCGCTGGCGGATGCTGCCCAGAATGCCTTTCGGGAAAAACAGCACCAAAAGGATGAGCGCGATGCCGACGATCAGCAGATAGGCTGACGTGTAGCCGCTGGTGATGTCGATGACATAATACATGAACAGCGTGCCGATCAGCGGCCCAAGCGTTGTGGCGGCACCGCCCAGCAGCACCCAGAGCAGCGGCAGGATCGAATACTGCACCGAAGCGAAACTCGATCCGACATAACCGAACAACAGCGCATAGGCGGCGCCCGAGGCCGCGCAGATGGTGCCGGAGATGACGACGGCGGCGAGTTTGTTGGAGAAGGTGTCGTAGCCGAGCATCTTCGTCCGCTCCTCATTCTCGCGGATGGCGACCAGCACGCGGCCATATCGGGAGCGGACGATCGCCAATGTGACGAGCAGCACGATGGAAAACAGCCCTAGCGCCATCATGTAGCGCACGGTCGGATTGGTGAGCTCGAGCGATGTCGCGCCGAAGCTGAGCACGCGCGCCGGCTGCGGCACGACCATGCCCTGGTCGCCACCGGTCCATGCCGCGAGGTAGAGAATGAGGAGATAAAAAACCTGCGCAAACATCATGGTGACGATCATGAAGGCGACACCCGTGGTGCGCAGCGCCAACAGGCCGATCACCAGCGCCAGCACCGCGCCGCAGGCAATTCCGCCAAGGAAGGCCAAGGGCACGCTCCAGCCGAGCTGGATGACGGCGAGGCCGGCGCCGTACAGTCCGGCAGCAAAGAACATGGCATGGCCGAGGCTGAGCAGGCCGACATAGCCGAACAGCATGTTGTAACCCATGGCAAAGACCGCCAGCACCATGATGCGGGCAAGCAGGCCGTGATAATACTCCGGCAGCAGGAAGCTCAGCACGAAGAGCAGCGCGATGACGCCCAGATGTAAAGCGTAGGCTTTTGCCGGCGAAGCTTCGCTCATCGCGATGCCGTCCCGAACAGGCCTTGCGGCCGGAACACCAGCACCATGGCGACGAGCAGGGTGGCGATGATCTTGGCCAGCGTCGGCGAGAAGAACATCGAGATGATGCCGTCGGAGAGGCCGATCAGCACGGCGGCGACGACCGTGCCGCGCAGCGAGCCGAGGCCGCCGATGATGACGACGATGAAGGAGAGCAGCAGCGGATCCTGCCCCATCAGGTAGTGCGCCTGGCTGATCGGCACGATCAGCACCGCGGCGATGGCCGCCAGCATGGCGCCAAGCGCGAAGACGCCGCCATAGACGCGTCCCACGGGAATGCCGAAGGCTTGCGCCGTCTCGCTGTCATACTGCGTGGCGCGCATGACGAGGCCGATCTTGGTGCGCGTCAGCACCAGCCAGGTCGCGATCAGCAGCAGCGCTGAAGCGGCGATGATCGACAGCTTGTAGCCGGAATAGCCGAACCACGGCAGAAGGATGCGATAGCTGAACGGCGGCTCCACCGGCCGCGCCTCCGGACCATAGAAGGTCAGCGCCAGCTGCTGGATGATGTAGAGCATGCCGATGGTGGCGACGATGGTGGCTTCCGGATTGTAGTTGAGCCGGCGCAGCACCAGCCGTTCGGCGACCAGTGCTATGGCGCCGACGATCAGCGGCGCAATCACCAATGCAGCCAGGAAGCCGAGTGCCGGGTGGCCGCCGATCGCCGTGGTGATCGCCCAGGCGAGCACGGCGCCGAGCATGAAGAACTCGCCATGCGCGACATTGACCACCCGCATGACGCCGAACACCAGCGACAGACCAAGCGCCGTCAGCGCCAGCACGGCCGAGGTGACGAGACCTTCGAGGGCGGCGAGGAGGAGGTGGGGACCGAAGTGCATCGGCTAAGTACCGGCAGGCGCCAAGTGCACCCCCCTCTGGCCTGCCGGCCATCTCCCCCGCAAGGGGGGAGATTGGATGTCGTCGCCGGTTTCGCCAATCGCCAACGCCGGCAGATAAGTGCCGCCGCAAGAACCGCCGATCTCCCCCCTTGCGGGGGAGATGTCCGGCAGGACAGAGGGGGGTGACTTGGCTCCCACGCTTACAGACGAAGCTCTGTCTAAAGCGCCTGCGTCGTATAATCCCCCTCGGCCTCGTAAAGCCCGTCCTCGATCTTGGTCTTGTGCACGACCTTGAGCTTGCCGCCTTCGACCTTGGAGATGTTCTGGATGCCAAAGCACTGGTGGATCTTGCCGTTGAAGGTTTTCGGTCCCTGCGGATGCTCGGGCCCCTCGGCGAATTCGGTCAGCGCCTCGGTCGCCTCGACCAGCTTGGCGCGGTCTTCCGGGCCCTTGTAGCCGGCGTCTTCCATCGCCTTCTTGACGACGTAGAGCGTCTCCCAGCAGCCGAACATGTGGGCTGCGGTCGAGACGTCCTTGGGGTCGCCGACGGCAGCACCATTGTCGTCGATGCCGACGGCGGCGCGGTAGGCCCTCTGCGCCGCGGAATCGTCTGGCTGCGCATAGCGCGGCGAGCCTTCCCAGAAATGGCTGCCGTCGAGGAACTCGAGTCCGGGGCTGTTGATGTCGGTGGCTTCGAGCGAATCGATGAAACCAAACAATTGCGGCCGGTTGGAGCCGTAGAACTCGCCGAGTTCCTTGACGAAGGTGAGCACCGCCGGGCCGACCATGACGTGGTAGATCACTTCGGTCTCGGTCGGAATCTGTGGGAAATACTTGGTGAAGGACGATTCCGTCGGCGGGATGGCGATCTGCGCGATGACCTCGGCGCCTTGCGCCTTCAGTGCCGGCGGCAGGTAGTCGCGATGGTCGTAGCCGAAGGCGAAATCCGGGAAGATCTGCGTCACCTTCTTGCCGGCATTGGCCGCGATCCACGGCGCCATCGACTGGATCTGGCTCTTCACGTCGGTGATGCCGGGCTGGAAGACATAACGATTGAGCTTGGTCGAGGCGACGTGGTGGCCTTCGCTGACGACGAAATAGGGCATCTTGTTTTCGCCGGCAGCGGGCGCCGAACCGATGACGACATGCGAGAACAGCGTGCCGAAGACGATGTCGGTCTTGTGCTGGGTGGCGAACTTGCCAACCACCTCGGCGCCACGGCCGGGATCGGTGCCGTCATCCTCGATGATCACCTCGACCTGGCGGCCATTGATGCCACCGGCGGCGTTGATCGCCTTGACCGCGGCAGCCGTCGCCTTCTCGTACCAGCGGCCATAGGCGGCGCCGATGCCGGTGCGGTGCGACTGGAAGCCGATCTTGATCGGCGCCGAGCTCTGCGCCTGGGAATAGCGGACGAAGCCGGGGGCGACGGCGAGGCCGGCGCCCGCGGCCAGACCCTTCAGCGCCGTGCGGCGGGTGAGGGCAGTCTTGGAGAGGTCGAAAAATCCGTTCTTGTCAGCCATGTTCGTTCCCCTGTTTTTCAGTCTTGACCAACGATTAAGGCGCTTCGGCATCCTCGCTAAGAGGACGTGAAAAATTGCATGTGTACAAACTAAATCACCAAAGCCTTGGTGTGGCAAGCGAGCTTCCCGAACGATATCGAGGCCGCCTTTTTCTCATCCGACGGTCGGCGTGGCAAGCAACCAGAGGCCGAAGACGGTGTAGGCGATCATCAGTAGAGTGAGCGGGAACTGGCTAAGTGCCGCGCGGGACGGCTGCGGGTGCAGGCGCCAGGCGAAGCCGTGGGCGACGAGGACGGCGAGCACATGGCCAAGGACGATGGTGCCGGCCTGGACATTCCACAGCCACCAGGCGGAATCCGCCCCGGCAACGATGCCGGCCTCGATCTGCATGTCGGCGGTGCCGAACAGGTTCCAGCCCAGCGCGAACGGATCGGAAAGTGCTGCAAGCGCATATTGGCCGTCGACAAGTAGCGCCGTCAGATAATGCGCGACATGATAGGCGAGCGCGATCGGCACGATCGACCAGACCAGCAGGCCAGCTGCCTGGCCAAAAGTGTGATCGCTGCCGGCGAGACGCTGGCCGAGCCAGACGGCAAGCAGGAACACCGCCGCCAGCAGCGCGAATGTGAGGACAAGCCCGAGCGTGCCGCTGCCGATAACCGCGGTGCGGCCGGGAAATTCGAGCGGATTGATACCGAACAGGCCGAGCCAGAAGAAGGTTTTCGACAGGCCATCGAAGGACACCGACGACAGGGCCAGCAGCAGGAAGGCAATGCCGCTGGTCGGCAACGGCTCCGCGGCGAGCAGTTTGGCGCCCGGCCAGCATAGCGCAAGCCGGCCGGCTTCGTTGCGCTCGACGATAGCGAAGCGCGCCACCATCGAGAAGAAGACCGTCAGGAATTCGCCGCTGCGGCTCCAGGCGCGATAGCCGAACGCCAGCATCGCAAGGAAGGTGAACAACCAGTAGAGGCCGGCAGCATATGCCAGTCGCGCCGGATCATCCGGCGCCGGATCGATGAGTTCGAACCAGGCAAAGGCGAAGAACAGTATCACCGCCGGCCAGCAGCCGAGCCATCCAGGCAGACGCCATCTCCCGTCGTTGTCTCCACCCAACAGGCGCGAGACGAGACGCCATGGCCCAACCCACGGGTTGAGCCATGTCCAGAGATCGCCGAAGACGCCCTGCAGCAGCGCAACGCCAGCCCACAGCAGGGTCCAGATCACCAGAGGCAGCGGGTTGGAGAGCGGGTCGCGGCTGCCGAAAAAGGCGGCGGCGATGAGAATTGCAAAGCCGGCAAAGGAGATCAGGCTGACGGTGGTTCGGAAGGCGTCGCCAAAGCCGAAGAGCGGCAGGCGCCGGCGCCAGAAACGATCAAGCCAATCCGCCGGCAGCAGAGACAGGACGAGGAAGCTGACGGCGACGGCGAAGGCGCCGCCGACCAGGTAGTAGCCGGTCGGCAGGAGCAGGACGTGGCCTCGGTCGGAGGCGTGGGCGAAGGCGTGGGTGGGGAAGAAGGCTAGCAAAGCGATGAGGCATGGGGGCGCAACTCTCGCAGGAAGGCACTCTACGGCGCCCCCCTCTGTCCTGCCGGACATCTCCCCCTCAAGGGGGGAGATTAGCAGTTTCTTTGATCGGCGCCTTTTTTGCTGCGTGGAAGATTGGCGAAAGCCGAAATGAAAGCCAATCTCCCCCCTTGAGGGGGAGATGTCCGGCAGGACAGAGGGGGGCGCTAAGGAACTCACGCTATCGAAGAGCCCCACCACCCCTCACACCTTGACCAGTTGCTCCACGCGGTCCTTCTCGCCAA
>NZ_JAMYRC010000073.1:0-15962 GCF_040321205.1 Mesorhizobium sp. M0496
AATCCCCCCTTATCACAGCAGTTCGGGGGCACTACCCGTGCGGTCCGCGTAAGTGAGGCCTAATCCATCCCCCCCCAGTCCGTCCTGATTCGCTCGACACCTCTCCCCCGATCGACGGGGGAGAGGAACCCAAGTTCTTCCAGCCTCAAGCAGCCACCGGCCGCCGCGCCAGTCCATCGCGGATATGGCGCGCGAATTCCCGCGCTGCCGCGCCGACTCCGAGTCTCGGCAAATGCAGGTTGATCGAGAAATTCGGCAGCGGCGGCAGCCCCAAGTCTGATGGCAATATGTCGAGATCGGCCGGCACCGTGGAGGCGAGCCATGTGGTGACCGCGAGGTCGGAGCGGACCGTCGCCGTCGTCGCGTCGATGTTGCCGTTTTCGAACACGGTGCGCCATTCCAGCCCATGCTCGCTGAGCGCCGCCAGCACCGCCGGTCGGAAGGCGCAGGTGTCGGCGACGATCGAGACCGGCAGCGGCCGCTTGGCACGGGCAACGCCGCCCTTGGCGCCGACCCAGACCAGCCGGTCGATGGCAAGGCATTCGCCCGCAGACGGGCCGACGCGTTCCTCGATCACCGCAAGGTCGATGGTCCCGGCTGCAAGGGCAGCAGTCAGTTCCGGCGACGAGGCGCAGACCAATGATATCTCGACCTGCGAATAGGTCTCGGCATAGGTCTTCAGCACCGGTGCCAGCAAGGTGCCGACAAGGTCGTAGGGCACACCGAGGCGCACCTGGCCGGCGACCGGGGTGCCCGCCATTTCGGCCCAGATTTCGTCATTCAAGGCCAGCAGCCGCTTTCCCTTGCCGAACAGCTGTTCGCCGGCACGCGTCAGCCGCAAGCCGCGCCGGTCGCGCTCGAACAGGCCGGAACCGAACGCTTCCTCCAGCCGCTTGATCTGCTGGCTGACAGCACCCTGCGTCAGGTGCAGCGCATTGGCGGCCGCCGTCATGCTGGCCTTGTCGGCGACGGTCACGAAGGTGCGGATCAGCGCCATATCGAGATTTCGGATCATGGTTGGCATTATGCCTGCTAATGCAAACCATGGCAAACATTGCATTTACTGAAGTTCGCGCACGGCTACGATGGCAATTTCCGAACAGAGGAAGCCGCATGCTCGAGCCCATCATCCCGCTCATCCTGTTTGCCATCGTTGCCACCACAACGCCCGGCATCGCCACGACCTTGTCGACGGCGTCCGGCGCCCAGTTCGGCTTTCGCCGTTCCGTGCCTTTGCTGGTCGGCAGCGCCGCCGGCCTCGCCACCGTGACCGGTGCCGCGGCAGCCGGGCTCGCCGGCCTGCTGCTTGCCGTGCCCTCGCTGCAACTGGCGATGAAGGTAATCGGCTCGCTCTATCTCGTCTGGCTGGCGATCAAGATAGGCCGCAGCGGGCCGCCCAATCTGGACGTGACCATGGCCAGACCGAACAGCTTTCTCGGCGGCGCCGGCATTCAGTGGATGAATCCCAAGGGCTGGGCGATGGGATTGGGTGCCGCAGCCTCGTTCGCGGCGCTGGCCAGCGGGCCGATGCAGCTTGCGCTGCTGCTAGGCGTCACCTTCGGCCTCGCCGCTGCCGCCTCGCTGTCGCTGTGGTGCGTGGCCGGCATGTTGCTTGCCCGGCTGCTCAAGACCGAGCGGCAATGGCGCGCGCTCAACATCGTGCTGGCGCTGGTGCTTGCCGCATCGATCATCCCGATGTGGCGGACGGCCTGAGGCACGGCCTTGCAGAACCTGGGTTCCTCGCCCCCATGAAATGGGGGAGAGGTGGCCGCGAAGCGGTCGGAGAGGGGGCTTCGTAGGGCGGGTGCCTTTTAGAATTTGGTCACCGTCGCGCCATTCCCCCTCTCCGTCTCGGCTTCGCCGAGCCACCTCTCCCCCACATCCGTGGGGGCGAGGAACCCAAGCCTTGCCAGCTCAAGCCGCGTAGCGCGCGGCCGGCTTGTCGGCGTGCAGGCTGCCGTAGAAGGCTTGCCGGGCACCGAGGAAAACGTCCAGCTTGGCCGCATCGGCAAGCGCCGGCACGGTGACGGCTTCGCCCCTGGCCAGGCCGACAAGCGCTGCATCGACCATATCGTCGGCCGTCATGATGATCTCCTTCGGAAGCGTATCGATATCGCCGCCGGCAAGCTCCCAGAACTCGGTCCGGGTCGCGCCCGGCAGCACCGCCTGCACCCTCACCTCAGTGCCGGCGACTTCACGGTGCAGGGCTTCGGTGAAGTTGACGACATAGGCCTTGGTACCGCTGTAGATGCCGCCGAACGAGGTGTCGAAGGCGAGCACCGAGGCGATGTTAACGATCGCGCCGCGGTTGCGTGCGAGAAGCCCCGGCAGCACGGCACGGGTCAGGCGCGTCAGGGCGATGACATTGACCTTGATCATGCGTTCGGCGGCGTCCGCATCAGCAGTTGCCACCACGGGCTGGCCGCCAAGCCCGGCATTGTTGACCAGCAGCGTCACGCTGTCGTCGGCTGTTACAGCCTGTTCGACGCGGCGCACGTCATTGTCGTCGGCCAGATCGGCGCTGATCACGCTGACCTTGCGGCCGTAGGCATAGCGCAGCTTCTCGGCCAGTTCCTCGAGCCGGTCGGCGCGCCGTGCCACCAGCACCAAATCATAGCCCTGCCCCGCCAGCCGGTCGGCATAGACCGCGCCTATGCCAGCCGAAGCGCCGGTGACGACCGCCGTGCCCTTGTTGCTCTGTCCACTCATTATGCTGTTCCTTCTGTTTAAAGTTGTTCGTTTCGACCTGGCCGCCGGCGCCGTGGGCATCTGACTCGCCCTGCCGGAAAGCTATCTGATTTATTTAGTGGTATATGCCACTAACTGCGAAGTAGGTATATGCCACTATCTTGTCAATGATCGAAGCGAGGATTATTTGACGGAAAGCAGCCGGACATTGTTCGCCGGCGCAAGGACCCATGATGTCGAAGGATACCCTTCCCGGCCTCACGCTTTGCAACAACGCCACGCTGCGGCGCGCGGCGCGCAAGCTCGGCCAGTTCTATGATGATGTGATGGCGCCTTCGGGACTGAAGGCCACGCAGCAAGGCCTGCTCTACCAGATCCATATCGGCAACGAACCGGCGATGGGCGCGATCGCCGCAGCGCTGATCATGGACCTGTCGGCGCTCGGCCATACGCTGAAGCCGCTGATCCGCGACGGCTATGTCGAGACCTTCGCCGATCCCGAGGATCGCCGCATCAAGCGCGTGCGGCTGACGCCGCAAGGTCTCGTCAAGCTCGAGGAAGCGATGAAGCTTTGGCAAATCGCCCAGCAACGCTTCGAGGACGTGGCAGGCAAGGAACAGGCGGAAAGGCTGCGCGCGGCGCTGGATGAGATCGCCGCGCTGGATTTCGATCTGCCGCCGGCCAGCTGAGCCGGCAGCGAAGTCTTGAGAAAGGTTCTATTCAGCCGGCATGGCGACCGCCCGGGCCACCCACCGACCAGCCAGCATGACACCAAGCCCGATGATCGGGAAGATCGCGGCGACCAGGCCGAGATCGGCCGGCGCGCCGTAGCGCAGCACGGCACCGCCGACCACGGCGCC
The DNA here is from genome assembly GCF_040321205.1 of Mesorhizobium sp. M0496. Lineage (NCBI taxonomy): Bacteria > Pseudomonadati > Pseudomonadota > Alphaproteobacteria > Hyphomicrobiales > Phyllobacteriaceae > Mesorhizobium > Mesorhizobium sp. M0496. The sequence continues at coordinate 3,549 of NZ_JAMYRC010000073.1, forward strand.
CAGCGCGACGCCCAGATAGAGCGCGGAGGCGTTAAGCGACAGCACGATCGGGGCGGCATCGGGCGCCAGCTTGATGATGCGGCTCGCCTGCGCCGGTGGGAACGCCCAGCCGACGATGCCCCACGGCACCATCATCGCCATCAGCGCCGGCCCGGCAATATGGTGCGGCAGGAAGGTCGGGATGGCCGACAGCAGGACCAGCATGCCGGCACTCAGCGCCAACGACCAACCGACGGTGCGGGTCGCGCCGAACCGGTCGGCTGCCTGGCCGCCGCCAATGTTGCCGATGACGGCCCCGACGCCGAAGGCGAGCAGCATGCCGGGCAGTGCGATCTGGCTGAGCCCGCCGCCCTCGATGGCAAGCGGCGCGACATAGGCAAAGACGGTGAAGGCGCCAATCAGCGCCAGCACTGTCGTCAACAGGATCGGCATCACGCCGGGACGCAGCGCGGCAGCCAGCCTGCGCTTCAAGGGCAGCCTGGTGCCAACGATACCCTGCGGCAGCCGATACCACAGAATCGCGCCCGCAAGCGCGCCAAGGCCGGCGATGGCAAAGAAGGTGCCGCGCCAGCCGGCAATGGTGGCAACGAGCGCGCCCAGTGGCGCACCGACGGCTACGGCCACAGTGGTGCCGCCGACGACGACGGCGATGGCACGCGCCCGGTGATGGTCATCGACTAGTGCCACCGCCGTGCCCTGCGCGGTTGCTGCGAACAGGCCCGACGACAGCGCCATGACGATGCGCGCGATCAGCAGCAGCTCGAAGGAGGAACTCAAGGCGGCGGCGATGTTGCCGAGCACGAAGAACACCAGCGTCCACAGGATCACGCGGCGCCGGTCCCATTCGCCGGTCAGCGTCGCCAGGATCGGCGTGCCGACCGCGTAGGCGAGCGCGAAGGCGGTGATCAGCGTGCCGGCCAGCGGAATGGAAATGCCGGCATCCGTCGCGATGTCGGGCAGAAGGCTGGAGATGACGAAGCCTTCGGTCGAGATCGTGAACGATCCGAGCGCAAGCCAGAAGAGACGCTTGTCCATGGCGGGGTGTCCTTAGTTCAAAGGTTATTGAACAATTGGACATAACCGGGCATCATGTCAATGAAGCCAGCGGAAAATAGCTGAACCCTCCTGACAGCCCCATGTCAGCATTCGGTCAGCACAGTCGGCCAACAGGGCCGCGAAACGGAGAAACAGTGTGTACGGACACAGAAGGACAGACGCGTTGAAATCGGCCCCGACTGTGCTTAGTTTCGAGGCATGACCTTGCCACACCCCAATACGGACCAGATCAGCCTGCCGGTAGTGCTCGGCGTGCTCGGCGATCCGACCCGGCTCGCCATCGTGCGCTATCTCGCCAGCAAGCAGGGTGTGCCGCTGAACTGCAGCCAGTTCCTCGATTTCGGCTCGAAGACCAATCTGAGCTATCACCTGGCCAAACTGCGCGAGGCCGGTGTTACCCGCGCCGAAGTGGTCGGCACCAACCGCATGATCACCCTGCGCCGTGCCGACCTCGACGCCCGCTTCCCCGGCCTGCTCGACAGCGTCATTGCCGCGGCCGGCGCTGAGCCGGCGTTGCCGGCGGTCGGCGGCCACGACCTCGAAGTGCCGGCCTGAACCCAAGTCCTGTCAAGGTCGCACCCTTTTCCCACGGAGTCGCCAAAAAATGCGCATCGCCGTCCTCGCCGATATCCATGGCAATGTGCTGGCGTTGGACGCCGTGCTCGACGACCTGCGCCAGCGCGGTGGTGCTGACCTGACCGTCAATCTCGGCGACAGCGTTTCCGGCCCGCTATGGCCGCACGAGACGTTTGCGCGGCTGAAGGCGCTCAACCTGCCGACGGTGCGCGGCAACCACGACCGCCGCGTCGCCGCCGATCCGGCCGATGAGACCATGTGGGCCTCCGACGTCTACGCGCAGGAGCGGCTGACCGCGGCACAACGCCAGGTGCTTTTCGCCCAGCCGCTGACCCTGGAGATCGCGCCCGGCATCATCGCCTTCCATGCCCGGCCCGACCATGACGAAAAATATCTGCTCGATACGATCGTCAATGGCCAGCTGGTGCGCGCGCCGCTGGGGGCGATCCGGCGCCGGCTGAAGGCGCTCGATCCCGCCTGCCGCATCGCACTGTGCGGCCACAGCCACCGGGCGGAATTGATCCGCATCCCCGACGGTCCGGTCATCTTCAATCCCGGCAGCATCGGTTGCCCCGCCTATGATGATTCGACGCCGCCCGCGCATGTCTCCGAGCAAGGTTCGCCGCATGCCCGCTACGGCATCGTCACCTTGGGCAGCGCGGGCCAGCCCGACCGCTTCGAGGCTATCGCCGTCGACTACGACCACGAGGCGGCCGCCAGACAGGCCGAGCAGGCGGGACGGCCGGAATGGGCCCACGCGCTCAGAACCGGTTTTATGTCTGGCTGAGCGAAGCTCATGCCTCCCGACATGAACGCGCTTGCGTTCATGTCCAGCTGAACGCACTTGCGTTCCAGGCTGAATTGGTCGGCATGGGTGACAGAGCGGAAACGGCGGTCGAATTTTCGGGCTTACATGGCGGCGCGTCGTCCCTTATAAAACCGGCCGGGCATGCGGCGGGCTCGACTCGCCGCGGCATGGTATCAGCGCACGGCCAAATGATGAGGCGCACAGTTTCGCTCCGAACAACCCTGCATGCGCTGATTGCCGCTCTGCTGCTGATGGCGGCATGGCCAGCCATTGCCCCCACTATGGCTGAAGAGATGGCCGAAGAGGCGCCGGACCTCGTCATCTCCATCGTGACCGGCCTGGCGCCGGACGATCTTCTCAATCTCCGCACCACCGCATCGCCGGTCGCCAAGGTCGAGGCCCGGCTGATTGTCGGCGACAGGGTCACCAATCTCGGCTGCAATGACGTCAACGGCTACAAATGGTGCAAGGTCGAGAGCACGGGCAAACAGAAGCTGAGCGGCTGGGCGCCGGCGCGCTACCTCATCCCGCTCAATCCGGCCCCCTATGTCGAAGGCGAGACAAAACCGGCCGATGCGCCGGTGGTTGCCTCCACCGGCGATGAGGCGGGCAAGCCGGAGGCCGAAGCCGCCGCTGAGGCCGCCGCCTCTACTCAGCCGCCGCCCGACCTGACGGCGCGGCTGGGCGGCGCCGGCCCGGCAACTGAAAGCATGCCGAAAACCGCCACTGAAATCGGCCGCGCCGCGATGCAGGATGCCTATGGCCTCGCGCTGGCGGCGACCGAAACCTCAGGAGATGTCCAGGACGCCGCGCCGTCACAGTCGCCCGATTCTGCCGCCGACGAGATTCCCTGCGCCCGCTATGTCGGCCAGCCGATGGAGCGCTGCAAGGTCAGCGTCGCGCGCACCGCCGACAAGACCGACGTCACCGTGACCTGGCCCGATGGCGGCACGCGCATCATCTCCTTCGTCGCTGGCAAGCCGGTCAGCTCCGACGCGCCCAATGACTTCCGCTTCACCCGCGAAGGCAGCCTCAACATGATCCGCGTCGGCGTTTCCGAACGCTTCGAGATCACGGATCAGTTGGCGCTGGGGAATTAGCTGGACCCTTCGGACGTCGGCAGGACAGCGCCCCCCTCTGTCCTGCCGGACATCTCCCCCACACGGGGGGAGATTGGTAGTTGTGGCACCTCCCCCGTTCCTTCATCGTCGAAAATTGGCGAAAGCGGTCGCGACGTCCAATCTCCCTCCTCGTGGGGGAGATGTCCGGCAGGACAGAGGGGGGCGCGCCGGAACGAGGCGCTTGTTTGGGGCAGCCCACGCAAACCCTCATTTTCGGGGTTACATCTGTCAAAACTCTTCCCTATAAGGCCCTCCTAGCCTGATACCAGAATCGCGAGCACAACCGGCCGGGTCTTCCCGTCCCGGTTTTTTGTGCAAGCCGCCCGCCGAACGGACCATGACATGCCAAGACGCACTGACATCAAGTCGATCCTGATCATCGGGGCCGGCCCCATTGTCATCGGCCAGGCCTGCGAGTTCGACTATTCCGGCACCCAGGCCTGCAAGGCGCTGAAGGAAGAAGGTTTCAGGGTCATCCTGGTCAATTCCAACCCGGCCACCATCATGACCGACCCGGAACTGGCCGACGCCACCTATATCGAGCCGATCACCCCTGAGGTCGTCGCCAAGATCATCGCCAAGGAGCGGCCCGACGCGCTGCTGCCGACCATGGGCGGCCAGACCGCGCTCAACACCGCTTTGTCGCTGCGCCGCATGGGCGTGCTCGAGCGCTACAATGTCGAGATGATCGGCGCCGACGCCACGGCCATCGACAAGGCCGAGGACCGCGCGCTGTTTCGCGAGGCGATGAAGAAGATCGGGCTGGAAACGCCGAAGTCGATGCTGGCCAACGCCACCGACGTCAAGAACACCGACCGCAAGACGCATGAGGCCGAGCGCGCCGCCGTCAAGGCCGAGGCGCCTGCCGATCTCGATGCAGCACTGGACGCGCTGGAAACCCGCTGGAACCTCGGCGAAGGCGACCGCAAGCAGCGCTACATCAGCCATGGCATGGCGATCGCGGCCCAGGCGCTCGACCATGTCGGCCTGCCCGCCATCATCCGCCCGTCCTTCACCATGGGCGGCACCGGCGGCGGCATCGCCTACAACCGCGCCGAATTCTACGAGATCGTCCAGTCAGGCCTCGACGCCTCGCCGACCACCGAAGTGCTGATCGAGGAGAGCGTGCTCGGCTGGAAGGAGTATGAGATGGAGGTCGTCCGCGACAAGGCGGACAATTGCATCATCGTCTGCTCGATCGAGAACATCGACCCGATGGGCGTGCATACGGGCGATTCGATCACCGTTGCCCCTGCCCTGACCTTGACCGACAAAGAATACCAGATGATGCGCAACGCTTCGATCGCGGTGCTGCGCGAGATCGGCGTCGAGACCGGCGGCTCCAACGTGCAGTTCGCCGTCAATCCTGCGGACGGAAGGCTCGTCGTCATCGAGATGAATCCGCGCGTCTCGCGCAGCTCCGCCTTGGCTTCGAAGGCGACCGGTTTCCCGATCGCCAAGATCGCCGCCAAGCTCGCCGTCGGCTACACGCTGGACGAGCTGGAGAACGACATTACCGGCGGCGCCACGCCGGCCTCGTTCGAGCCGTCGATCGATTACGTCGTCACAAAAATCCCGCGCTTTGCGTTTGAAAAGTTCCCCGGCGCCGAGCCGGTGCTGACCACCGCCATGAAGTCGGTCGGCGAAGTCATGGCCATCGGCCGCAGTTTCCAGGAATCGCTGCAGAAAGCGCTGCGTGGCCTCGAAACCGGCCTGACGGGTCTGGATGAAATCGAGATCCCCGGTCTCGGCTACGGTGCCGCGACCGCCAACCATGCCGACGACCGCAATGCCATCCGCGCCGCACTGGGCACCCCAACGCCCGACCGGCTGCGCATGGTGGCGCAGGCGATCCGCATGGGCACCTCCCTGGAAGACGTGCACGCCATGTGCAAGATCGACCCGTGGTTCCTCGAGCAGATCGCCGGCATCCTCGCCATGGAAGCCCGCATCCGCGAGCACGGCATCCCGCAGGACGCCGTCAACCTGCGCATGCTGAAAGCCATGGGCTTTTCCGATGCCCGCCTCGCCTCGCTGACCAGAACCGACATCGAAGTGATCGAGAAGGCGCGTGAAAAGCTCGACGTTCATCCGGTCTACAAGCGCATCGACACCTGCGCGGCCGAATTCGCCTCGCCCACCGCCTACATGTATTCGACCTATGAGGTGCCGTTTGCCGGCGCGCTCGCCAACGAGGCGCAGGTCTCGTCGCGGAAAAAGGTCGTTATCCTCGGCGGCGGACCCAACCGCATCGGCCAGGGCATCGAGTTCGACTATTGCTGCTGCCATGCCGCCTTTGCGCTGCGCGATGCCGGCTATGAGGCGATCATGATCAACTGCAACCCGGAGACGGTCTCGACCGACTACGACACCTCGGACCGGCTCTATTTCGAGCCGCTGACGGCGGAGGACGTGCTGGAGATCCTGCGCGCCGAACAGGCGTCGGGCGAACTGGTTGGCGTCATCGTCCAGTTCGGCGGCCAGACGCCGCTGAAACTGGCCGATGCGCTGGAGAAGGCCGGCATCCCGATCCTCGGCACCTCGCCCGATATGATCGATCTCGCCGAAGACCGCGACCGCTTCCAGAAGCTCTTGCACAAGCTCGGCCTCAGCCAGCCGAAGAACGGCATCGCCTATTCGGTCGAGCAGGCCCGCCTCGTCGCTGGCGAGCTCGGTTTCCCGCTGGTGGTGCGCCCGTCCTATGTGCTCGGCGGCCGCGCCATGCAGATCATCCACAGCGAGGGCATGCTGCAAACCTATTTGCTCGACACCGTGCCCGGCCTGGTGCCGGAAGACATCAAGCAGAAATACCCCAACGACAAGACCGGCCAGATCAACACGCTGCTGGGCAAGAACCCGCTGCTGTTCGATACCTATCTCTCCGGCGCCATCGAGGTCGATGTCGACTGCCTCTGCGACGGCAAGGACACTTTCGTCTCCGGCATATTGGAGCACATCGAGGAAGCCGGCATCCATTCGGGCGACAGTGCCTGCTCGCTGCCGGTGCACTCGCTGCCTTCGGAACTGGTCGACGAGCTGGAGCGCCAGACGGCGGCGCTCGCTCGCGCGCTCAATGTCGGCGGACTGATGAACGTGCAGTATGCGATCAAGGACGGCACGGTCTATGTGCTGGAGGTCAACCCGCGCGCATCCCGCACCGTGCCCTTCGTCGCCAAGACCATCGGCCGGCCGATTGCGAAGATTGCTGCCCGCATCATGGCCGGCGAAAAGCTGGAAGATGCCTTCGCCCATTACGGCGCCATGCCCGACCCCAGGAACCCCGGCCACATCGCGGTCAAGGAAGCGGTGTTCCCCTTCGCCCGCTTCCCCGGCGTCGACATATTGCTCGGCCCGGAAATGCGCTCGACCGGCGAGGTCATGGGCCTCGACCGCGATTTCGCGCTGGCCTTCGCCAAGAGCCAGCTCGGCGCCGGCGTCGACCTGCCACGCTCCGGCACGCTGTTCGTCTCGGTGCGCGACGAGGACAAGAAAGGCATCCTGCCGGCGGTCAAGCGCCTCGCCGGCCTCGGCTTCAAGGTGCTGGCCACCTCGGGCACGGCCCGCTTCCTCGCCGAAAACGGCGTCGACGCGCAGAAGATAAACAAGGTCCTGGAAGGCCGCCCCCACATCGAAGACGCCATCCGTAACCGCCAGGTGCAGATCGTCTTCAACACGACGGATGGCCAGAAGGCGGTGTCGGACTCGAAGTCGCTACGCCGGGCGACACTGATGCAGAAGGTGCCGTACTATACGACGCTGTCGGGTGCGGCTGCCGTGGCGGAAGCGATTGCGGCGCTGAAGGCGGGGAGCCTGGAGGTCAGGCCCCTGCAGGAGTATTTTGCTTAGGCGATTATCTCCCATCTCCCCGTTCAACGGGGAGTAGGTGCCGGCAGGCGGATGACGGGCAGCGCCAAACGTCTCTGAAAAAAGCTCAGCAGCACAACTGACAGAACGCCTAGGTTAATTTGGAAGTTTTAATATACCTTGCTTCCACAGGCTCCGAAGCCGGTTTCCAATATTCATTGCGACCTGCCCAGCATTTAATGTCCGTTGAGACGTGCAATCTCATGAAGCGCTTCTATGTCGGCAACGCCGTCAGGTCGCTTGTAATGGACAGCAATGATCGCTTCCCATTCAAGATTCTCAGGTCGCTTTGACCATGCGTCGCGTTGATCACCTGTAATGTCCATCGCTTACTCCATCCATCGGCTCTGATTTGAGCTTAGCGCGAAGCGAGCCGCAGCAGAAGCTGTCTCGCCGGCCTTGGCTCAACGGTGCTGGAAGGCCGCGTCCGCACATTGAGGGCGCCATCGGCAACCGCAGGGCCTAGTGGTACCCACCTGACATAAGAGTCCGGCTCGGGATTCCCCTTGGCTGCACGCGAAGGAGCGGCATTTTTGTTTGGGCCAACTCAGTCAGTCACCGTCGTGAAAAGTTCGAGTACCAATTCCATTCCCACGTTCTGCCCGCATCAGCGGAGAACGCACGGCTGTAGATCGGGGTTTTCGGGTTGCGCTTATCCCAGTGGAATTTCACGATAACGTCCTTGCCGGCCACAACCTCATGGCCGAAGAATTCGCCTTCGTCGCCGTTGAACGAGCCCACCTTTCCGTCATCGAGTTTGCCCGCGTTGCTGTCGGCCCAGTAGATCGTCCAGAGACGCGTCTTTGGATCGAACAATCGCACGGTGAGGCCCTCGAACGGCTTTCCTCCCAACTCCGTATGAAAAATGTCGAAGTTGCCCAAACCTACTAGGATTTGGCGGAACTCCTGGGTCGCGTCGAATTCCTCCCACTCGTCGCTGCCGGCCAGCGGTTCCTTCAACGTACGATTTCTGATGTTCCAGTTGCCCACCAAATAGTCGAAATCATTTTTGGACGACGTCTCGCTCGCCGTTATCGCAAGTTTCCCGTCCGATGAAAGAGAGAACGCACTCATCTACTTTTCCTTTGGATCGACGTTGTGCCAGCACTCCCATCGCCGCGGACATGACGAATGTATGGGTGTTTCTTCGATGACTGCGGCGCACTTCGCATGTCCGATCGCGGCAACAATTGGATGGGACCCAACAACGCGTCGTGATTATGCACGCCCGCCGTCACCTCCACGTTGCAACGCGTAAGCCGAAGACCCGTTCCGGGCACGATCCGCTTCGGTTAGCTCCGCCACTCGGTCGCGAAGTCGAGTTGCTCTGCGCTCCACTCAGGATTCGCTAACCGCCCTGCCCCTGAACCGACCTCCCAACTCGCAGTAGGTGGACTTCGTCGAGAGACGTTAGATGCCCCTCACGCCACCGCCACGCACTCAATCTCGATATCAAACTCCATCGGCCAAGAAGCCACCGGCACAAAACTCCGCGCCGGTGGGTTGGTCGAAAAGTACTTCGCATAGACCCGGTTGATGGCGTTGTAGAAGCCGGAATTGACGGCATAGATGCGCACCATCACGACATTGTCCAGCGAAGTGCCGGCCGCTTCCAGGCAATGTTTCAGCGCCTTCAGCGATGCCTCGGTCTGCGTTTCGATGTCGCCGCGCACCATCTCGCCGGTCACCATGTCCACCGGCGGCGTCGCCGAGATGAACACGAAGCCGTTGGCCTTCACCGCTGTCGAGCAGGGCAAGCCGAGCGCCCGCACCTTGGCCGACATCACCGGCACTTCGATGATTTCTTTCTTCACGGCAATCCTCCCTTTGTTGCGAGCCGAGGTTGGCGCCAAGGCCCCCTCACCCAGCCTCCGCTTCGCTCGGCTGACCTCTCCCCGAGGGGAGAGGAGACCGGCATCGTCGGCGCCAAACTCTTCTCCCCGCCGGGGAGAAGGTGGCCGCGAAGCGGTCGGATGAGGGAGTCTTTTGCGAGAACCTCTGATTTCTGGGAGCTTATCCCGGCACCGGCGGAACGCCAGCGCCGACGCATGGTCCAGGCCTCAAGCCGTCGCCACGCACTCGATCTCGATATCGAACTCCATCGGCCATGACGCCACCGGCACGAAGGTCCGCGATGGCGGGTTTTCGGGAAAATGCCTGGCGTAGACGCGGTTGATGGCGTTGTAGAAGCCGCAATTGACGGCGTAGATGCGCACCATCACAACGTTCTCCAGTGAGGTGCCGGCCGCTTCCAGACAATGTTTCAGCGCCTTTAGCGACGCTTCGGTCTGGGTTTCGATGTCGCCCTTGACCAGCCTGCCGGTCGCGATATCGAGCGGCGGCGTGCCGGACACGAAGACCAGCCCGGCGGCTTTGGTCACCAGCGACAGCGGCACGCCCAGAGTGCGCACGGCCGCCGACAGCACCGGCACTTCGATGATTTCCTTCTTCATGGCAAATCTCCCTGAGCTTGCAGCAGGCTGCCGCTTTAGTTCTCATGAAGAGGACCCCCTAACCCTCCTCCCAAGGGCAGGGCTATCGCATGTGGATTCTTGCGAAGAAGGACCCCCACCCTAACCCCTCCCCACAAGGGGGAGGGAACGCTGCCGCGTGCCTTTAAATTCTTCTTTGGCGCCGAAAGACAGGCGATTTGCCTAGGTCAGCGCCAACGGAAGTCTCCGTCCCCCTTGTGGGGAGGGTTAGGGGTGGGTCCTCTTCGCAAAAAACTGTAGGTGACAACCCAGTGCTTCAGGGAGTTTATCCCGGCGCTGGCGGAAGGCCAGTGCCGGCGCTCGCTCTAATCAAAGAAACCGATGAACCGTCCGGCGAAAAGCACGGAAGTCCACAGCACAATCGAGAGCATGGCCAGGACGGTCCCGCCTGCCGGCTCGTCGTTGCCTGTTGCGCGACCGAAGCGCGTGAAGGCGAGGAAGTTGACGCCGGCAACAAGGATGAGTGCCATCTTGGCGAGGAAAATCGGCATTGCCGCATAGGTGCTTGCCTTCACTGAAAACAGCAGCGAGCCCGTGACGAGCGCGCCCGCGAACGCACCCGATGCAATGCGGCGCAGCAGCGCGACGAACGCCGCGTGCGGCAGCGAGCGGAAGGCGCCGCAGATCCTGAGGTCCATGAGAACGACACTGGTCAGCAGCACGCCGATCGACATGATGTGGAGCGCGTTGACCACGGGGTAGGCAACGAAGGAGGCCTTCAGCCACCGCGCCAGGGCGAGTTGCTCGATACCGGCGAGGAACTCCGCCATTCAAGCAGGTGGCACACGGTCGGGATAGACATCATACGTCTTCCCATTGACGATGATGCGCACCGCTTTCATGCGCTTTTCGGTCGCCTCGAGCGAGCGGTTGCCGATCGCGGTCACCTCGTCGCCGACCTTGGCAACCTCCTCCGTGAAGCCGGCGGCGATCGTGCGGGATGGCGGCGCCATCTCCACCCGCCAGGCCTCTCCCTCGGCGTCGACATCCAGCGTGGCATGCGGATTGCCGATATAGATGGCCGTGATCTTGCCCCTGAGTTCGAAAAACCCGTCCTGCGTCCACGACCAGCCATGATGGGCATAGGCCGCGGTGCCGGCGGCAAGCATCACGGCCGCCGTCAGCGCGACACCGCGAATTCCGTTGAACTGCATCGCTCGTCTCCTCGGTTTATCCAGAGGCATTCGAGAAGTAGGACACGGCAAGGCAAGGTCAAATCACATCGGGCGAAAGGCCGTGCCGCAAGGCGCCCACTCAATCACCGGCGACCCTGCCTTGCTAATGACATCCATGCCCGCCACTCTTGCCCGTCTTGGCCGCTTTCCCCCAGGCTGAAGACCGGACTCACATCAAAACGAGGCAAACCATGAGCAGCATGAGAGACCGTCAGGAAGGCTTCGAAAAGAAGTTTGCGATGGACGAGGAAACGAAGTTCAGGGCCATGGCGCGCCGTAACAAGCTGCTCGGCCTGTGGGCCGCCGAAAAGCTCGGCAAATCCGATGCGGACGCCGACGCCTATGCGAAGGAGGTTGTGCATGCGGACTTCGAAGAGGCCGGCGACAACGATGTGTTCCGCAAGGTGCGCGCCGATTTCGACGCGGCGGGCATCGCCCAGTCGGATGCTCAGATACGCACCGCCATGGAAGACCTGCTGGTGACCGCGGTCGAGCAGATCAGATCGACCTGAGCATCGCTCACCCCTGTCCCGGATACGCCGTGCCATCCTTGTGCAGAAAGCGTCCGTCGGAGCTTGGGCTCATCATGTCTATGTCGGAGCAGGTGATGACATCGTCCGGGTTGCGCGAGCCGACCTCCAGATAGAGCGCCGTCGTCGACGAGCGGTTGATCAGGTGATGGCCATTGCCGCTGTTCTTGGCGAAGGTCGCGCAGTCGCCTGCCCTGAGCAGCGTTTCGCCGCCATCCTCGACCAGCGTCAGCTCGCCCTCCAGCACAGTGACGAACTCGTCCTCATGGCTGTGCCAATGGCGCTGGCTGGACCATCCACCTGATGGCAGTGTCATCAGATTGACGCCGAAATCGGTGAGGCCGCCGGCGTCACCGAGACGGCGGCGTGTGCGGGTGACGCAGGGGGCATCGAAGGGTGCGGGGTAGCCGGAGCCTTTGCGGACAGGCACGGTGGATAGATCGACCTTGGGCATGGGTGTCTCGCTCGGGATTGATGGCCACAGTCTAATTCGTCGACCGTGAACTATCCGCAAGCCGTTGATCTGGCATGTTGATTGAGGCGGATAGCGGCTTTTGAATTGCAGGATTAGCGGTTTATGGGGGCTGTTTTCCTGCAATTCGTTTTGCGATTCCCTTGCGCTGCGGAGCGTGATTCACTTGGTTCGGCGGCGGCGAATCGAGGGACGGCGAATGTCCAGGCCACGCGAGAAGCGCGAGACGGGAAAACAGGATCTGTTCCGCTCCAGGCTCGATCAGATCATCAATATGAAGCACGAGCTGGTGCGGCTGGCGCAGGCGATTGACTGGCCGG
>NZ_JAMYRC010000074.1:0-15906 GCF_040321205.1 Mesorhizobium sp. M0496
CGGTCTGGCTGCACCGATATAATTGGCATCGCCCCCACGGCAGCCTAAAGTCAAAACCGCCCATCAGTCGCCTCGCCTTAACCGAGGACAACCTGTTGAGGCTCCACACCTAAGCGAGACGTCACCCTGAGCCTGGACGGACGGGACCGACCATAACGCCCCCGCAAAGACATTAGGCACCGCTAAAACATAAATTGTCCGGAGGCATGTAATCTGCTAGTGTTTGATCACCGACAAACGGCTCTGGAAAGCCGTGCGTCCGACATCATGCACAAGATCAACTCAAACCGGAGAACGGCCATGAAACGGCTTCTGACGGTCGCTGCCCTTTTGGCGGCAGGCAGTTTGGTTACGATGCAAGGCGCAGCCGCCGACGACGCTGCGATGATCAAGAGCGCCGAATCTGCTGCACCCCCTGCCGTGGCAAGCGGCGCTGCGGTCTACGCCGCGGATGACAAGGGCGCCATGCGCACCCTGCGCGAGGGCAAAAACGGCTTCTGGTGCATGCCGGACAGCCCGTCCACGCCCGGCCCGGACCCAATGTGCGGCGATGCCAACTCGATGGAATGGGCGATGGCATGGATGGAAAAGAAAGAACCGCCCAAGGGCAAGGTCGGCTTCATGTACATGCTGTCCGGCGGTACCGATGGCAGCAACACCGATCCCTATGCGACGAAGCCCGAGGAAGGCAACAATTGGATAGAAACCGGCCCGCATGTGATGATCGTCAACGCCATGGACATGATGCAGGGCTATCCGACGGACCCAAAGCCTGACACATCCAAGCCCTATGTGATGTGGCCGGGCACTCCATACGCACATCTCATGATCCCGGTTAAGTAGCTGAAATGGAGTCACGCGGGCGCCAACGCTTGTTTCGCCCGCGCTTGTCCTGATAATTACAAACGCTTGCGGCGTCCGTGACCTTCAATCGAGAGTCTCGGCGGTCGGTAGCGTGTTGGCCCGATCTCCCATCACTTTTCCGGCAAATGGAAAGTTTCGTAACAGCTCGAACAGTGGCGGCCCTGCAACACCAACAAATTCGTATACTCGTCAGAAAGTGCATTGTCTTTGATGACCGTCCGTCGCGGGAGGAGTTCGCGTTGAACCGGACTATCCGACTGATCGCCACACTTGCGCTGTGGAGCGTGCCATTATCCGGCCAGGCGCTTGCGCATGCTCGATTGGTCCAGGCTACTCCAGAGATCAATAGCACCATTGCCGCTCCGCCCACTGAGATTCGACTGCGCTTTAGCGAACCCATTGAGGCTCGATTCTCGGGCATCGATCTGTCGGGGCCGGATGGTGCGAAGATCACCACGGAGATCGCGGTGCAGGATAAGGACATGGTGGCAGCTGTATCAAGGTCCCTTGCGCCGGGTGTTTATCAAGTTGATTGGCACGTGCTGTCAGCAGACGGGCACAAGGTGAAGGGCAATTTCAAATTTGAAGTCAGACCGTAGAAATGGACGTTGATGGCACTCTGGCCTTCGCCCGGTGGGTCTACTTCCTCTCAGTGATGATTCTATTCGGGTCGGCACTCTTCCCTTTCTATGCGCTAGACAGAACCGCGGCTGCCGCGCTTGCGCCTCTACCCCGTAACCTCAATTCTGCCCTCGCACTTGCGGCCGCAATCTTCGCGGCAATTTGGCTGCTGTGTTTTACGGCCGGGCTCTCCGGACGCGAGAGTATGGTTGACACCTTGCGCGGCGTTCTCATGGAAAGCGACTTCGGAACTGTTTGGTTTGTTCGCCTTTCGCTCGTTCTCCTGCTCCTGGTGATCAGTTTCTCGGGGCGGCCCGAATTGATCGTCGGGCCGGCTTTCTTGCTACTGACCTGCGAGGGTTGGCAGGGCCACGCAGCGGCGTTGGGCCTTCTAGGCTCACTGAATCAAGCTCTCCATGTTGCAAGCGCTGGGGCGTGGATAGGTGGCCTCCTGCCCCTCGGCCTGCTTACCGCGGCAGCAGAGCGGCATCCATCCGAAGTCGCAGGCGTGGAAACTGTCCTGTGGCGCTTCTCCCGCTTTGGTATGGTGGCGGTTGCGCTCATTTTTTTGACGGGCGCCATGAACACTTGGCTAGTGCTTGGCTCGTTCCCCGATCCGCGCAACAGCTACGGTCGAGTTCTCCTGTTCAAGATCAGCCTATTCGTCGCGATGGTCGGTTTGGCGGTCTACAATCGATATGCCCTGGTCAGCCGCATAAAGTCCGAACCGGCCAAAAGCTTGCGCACGTTGTCTCGCAACGTTGCGCTGGAGCAGATCGTCGGGTTTGGTGTGCTTCTGGATGTAAGCACGCTGGCGCTTATGGATCCGTACGCATGACGCGCGGACCGCGCAATTATCCGCTGGCAACGTTTCTGCAATTTGCGATCGACACTCACCTCTATCCGCCTGCGCACAGAGTGGCCTGGCGCCGGCGGCCTTCGATCTTCTCGAGGATAAGGAGCATGTCCTTGAGTGAACGCGTCAGTCGGTCGAGTTTCCAGACAACCACGATGTCGCCTTCGTCTAGCTCGCCAAGAAGCCGTTGGAACTCGGGTCGGTCCCCTCCAGATGCTCGCTCCTCCGCGAGCCGCTTGCAGCCGGCGGCTTTGAGAGCACGCAGCTGCAGGCCAGATCCTGATTATCAGTTCTAGAAACACGAGCGCAGCCGACAGGCATTTGCACTCGAGGCTGCTTTGGCACCGCAGACAGGCCTACGCGCTTCTTAGGAATCCCTACTTGGCCTACTCCGTCATCAGGGGATCAGATGGGTCGCTCGTCACGAAACCGACGACCAAAGGATGAAGAAATCGCTGGCTTGCCAAGCGCAGCGCGATATTTAGTGTAACGATGAATTGCATGGACAGGCGGCTGGTACGGTGTGGCAGCCGTGATCGTGATATTGCTTGTGATCGGGTATGCGGCTGGGTGGTTTGGCGGCACACCGCCACCAGCGCCCCAGCAGTAAGCGTGCTCTGGTTGCGGTTGCCGGGTTTCGTGGGCCATGCGAATTGGACGCATTTGTCGTCCAAAGAACTGCAAGCGCCTTAGGCTCCAAAGAGATGCGCTAAACATCTTGGATTCGAACGCGCAGCAGTTTTGCCGAATTCAGGAACACCAGGACATCTGGCCCCAAGTGCAAAATCGCTGCCTGGATAGGGCCGATCCAGCCCATCAGCGCTGCGGTAATGCCTAAAACGTGCACAACACCGACACCGACGAAGATATTTTCCTGAATTGTCCGGTAAGCGCGTCGCGCAATCGCGCGGGCGCTGACAATTCTTGCCAGATCATCCTTCATCAATGCGATGTCGGCGGCTTCCAGCGCTGCCTGCGTGCCGCCGCCGCCCATCGCAATGCCGACATCGGCGCGTGCCAGCGCCGGCGCGTCGTTGATCCCGTCGCCGACCATCGCCACGCGATGGCCCTGCTTTTGCAGTTCGGCGATGGCGGCGACCTTGTCCTGCGGCATCAGATTGGCACGCACTTCATCCACGCCGAGCTCCTTGGCGATGGTCCGCGCTGTGGCCTCATTGTCACCCGTCACCATCACCATGCGCTTGATCCCGGTTGCACGGAGCTTTGCCAGCGCTTCGCGCGCACCTGGTCGCAATGTGTCGGCAATAAAAATCACGCCCGCGAATTTCCCATCGACCGCGACGTGAACCGGCGTCTGTCCGCCCTTTTCGATCGCATCAGAAAGCGGCACGCCGGCCTCGCGCAGCAACGATGCATTCCCGACCAGCACGGTGCGTCCGGAGACCGTCGCCTTCACACCGCGCGCCTGCAACTGCTCGTACTGCTCCGGTTCCGGAACATCGATTTTCATCCGGGCGGCATAATTGACGACCGCCTTCGCCAAGGGGTGAGCCGAGCGCCGATCGGCGGCGGCGGCAAGGCCGATCAGATCAGCTTCCGAAAGCGTGCCGTCCTGCATCTCCACGCCGACAACCTCGGGCTTGTTTGCCGTCAGGGTGCCTGTCTTGTCGAACACCAGGACGTCGACCTTGGCCAAAGACTCCAGATAGACGCCGCCCTTGACCAGAATTCCACTGCGTGCGGCTCGCGCAATGGCTGCGATAATCACCAGAGGGGTCGCCAATCCGAGTTCGGCAGGCGATGTGAAAATCAGCAGAGTGACGATCATCCGAATGTCGCGTGTATAAAGATAAACCGCGACGAGGAAGATCAGCACGACCGGGATCAGCCATGACGCGACCTTATCCGCCAGTTTCTGGACGGGTGCCTGTTCTGCTTCGGCATTCTCGACCAGACTGATAATGCGGGCAAAGGTGGTGTCGGCACCAACCTTCTCGGTCTCGATGTCGAGGGCTCCGGATTCGACGATGGTTCCGGCAAAGACATCGGCGCCATCGCTCTTGTCCTTCGGAATGCTTTCTCCTGTGATCGATGCTTCGTTGACCGAAGCCGCTCCACCGACGACGGTGCCATCGACCGGGATCTTCTCGCCGGCCCGCACCAAGACAACGTTGCCTGCGCGCAGATTCTCGATCGGGACCTTGCGTTCGCCACCTGCGTCCCGCACAAGCGCCACTTGGGGCACCGAGCCGATCAAGTCTTTGATTGAGGCTCGCGCACGATCCATATTCAGATCGGCGATGAACTCCGCGATCAGAATGATCACCATGAGGACCGCGCCGGCGACGGTCTCGCCTCCGATCAGAGCCACCACCGTGGCGATGGTGACGAATATTTCGGTACCGATCTTGTGCTCTTTTGCGAGGTCAACGACGCCGGTCTTGACGAGCGGATACAAGCCGATGGCAACGGCCACCCACAAGGCTTGAATGGGAATCAGCTGTTGCCAGTACAGAAAGGCCATCAGTCCGGTAAATATAATGCGAGCGACTTCGGTCCAACGTTCGCGTGTCATCAACACTCGCCAACCCGATGGAACAGCCTTAGGCGCCGGCTCAACGCTTTCGGTGGCTGCTGTCTCGGATTTCATGATTGGCTCGCTATCTCGGATTGCGGTCTTGGCTTGAAGCGTGAGCGCATCAGGCCCCCGCCGCGGCTATAGTCCTGTCCAGCCATGGTATCCGACATAGAGGCCCGCGGCGATGATGAGAATGCTGGAGAAATAGGGAGCCCAGCGCGCGACGGTCGAGAATCAGGACCAACGTCTGTTCGCGTGCAGGACGCTCAGGGCAGCGGCGGCCCCAACGTGACGAGAGTGATCGTAAGTCCGATCGAGAAGCACAGCACCAGCGAGTGCATGAAAGCTTTCGACACAATTCCGCGCTCGACGGTGGAACAGGCAAACGAGTACGCCCCGCACCACAAGGGCCGGGCGTACTCGTACTGCTTTAGATCATGCGCTTGATGTCGATGTAATCGCCTTCGGTCTGGATCGTCAGCGTTACCTCGCGGTCACCGCGATTGCGCCAGAACCAGCCGTGGTTCCCGTCGAAGGCAACTTCCAGCACACCTTAGTCGGAAGGAACGCTGCGACCCTTTTTTGTGGTTTACGGACTGACCGCCGCCATCGCCGTGCGTCTCGGAGTAGATCTCGCAGCCTATGCTGGTTTGTTCCTGGCGGCCTTGATCGCCGCTACGATCCTGCCGATGCAATCGGAAGCAGTGCTGGTCGGGCTGCTGCTTGCGGATTACTCGCCCCGGCTGCTCATCGCAGTCGCGAGCGTCGGCAACGTGCTTGGATCGGTGATCAACTGGCTGCTCGGGCGAGGCATCGAGCGCTTCCGGAGCCAACGGTGGTTTCCGATGAACCAAGCGCTACTGGAGCGCGCGCAAGTGTGGTATCGCCGCTACGGAAAGTGGTCGCTCCTGCTGAGTTGGCTGCCGGTTGTCGGTGATCCGCTAACCGTCGTCGCGGGCGTCCTGCGCGAGCTTTTCGGGTTTTCCTTTTGTTGGTCACTGCCGCCAAGGTCGGCCGTTATCTTGTTCTTGCCGCCGTGACGCTGAGCGTGATCTGACCTGGCGAAGCTTCTCGAAGCTGATCGGGTTAGGCCCGGCTGGTTCGAAGGAACCAGCCCAAGGCCACTCTGATGCACGCGGACGGGAAGCTTAGCTCTTCTTGACGGCGACCTTGTCGAGGGCTGCGCGCAGACCTTTCGCCAGCTTCTGTGCATCGCGGGACCGGCCAACCAAGCTACGGCGCAGCGCTCCGGCCAACGTCGACATTGTTAGGACATTCCTGTGGCCGCGCGCCAAGCCTGCACAACGAAGCTGTGCTGGTTCCAGATCATCAGCGCTCCACTCACAGCCATGAGCGCGACCACAAGGCCGCGGAATTGTCGTCCACTCAGGCGTTCGAGCCAGCGCTTGGCCAGCAGATTGGCAAGCGCGGCGCCCAAACCCGCGGCTACGCCGTACATGGCCGCCTGACCACCTAGCGCGCCGAGTCCGGTGAATACCGCGATCTTGACGACATCGGTCACAAACGAGTTCACGGATTTCGTTGCGACCAACGTCTCCTTCTCCGAACCGTAGTTCAGATAGAGCGAATTCAGGACGGGTCCCACCGTGCCCATCAGCGCCGACAACAGGGCGACGATCAGGCCGGCCGGGAGGAACCACCAGCGGCGAGCTCGGTAGCTCCGCTCGCGCGCCCCGCCGCGAAATTCCCAGACTGCACTGATCAGATAGATCCCTATGAGTATCTGGAGCCATTCCGCCCGACTGTTGGCGAAGAGCCAAGAGCCCGCTGCGGCGCCGGCGATGGCGCCGGGCAGGTACCAACGGACCAAGCTCCAATCTATGTCGCGCCGAAAGGCCAGGGCGCGGATGGGATTGCCGATGAGCTCGGTCAAGGTGATGACCGGCGCAACCGCCGCGCTGCCTGTGATGAAAGTCACGGCGGGGATCAGCAATAGACCTCCGCCTCCGGCCGAGAGGGTGTTCAGCGTCCAGGTGAGGAACCCCGCTAAAGCCAGGAGGCCTAGTCTAATCCAGTCCATCCGATCAGAACGAAGCGGGCCTTCGATCGTTCCGAACGCATCGGTTCGCAAAGGCCCGGCCCGCCTCTCACGTACGATGGAAAGGCGATCTCCGGCGGAATGCTGGTGGCAGAAAGACACCGTGCCAGAGGACAATTCCCGAGCCAGCGGGAAGAAGGCCGGGCAATCGCTCCGAGCCGGCCGAACTCCGCCGTTGGACGGGCCACCAATCTAGCTCTTCTTGACGGCGACCTTGTCGAGGGCTGCGCGCAGGCCTTTCGCCACCTTCTGCACATCGTCGTTTGCCCAGAAATGCATGAAGAAGAGCCGCGGCTGCTCATCGAGCATGTGGCTATGCAGTGCGGTGATCTCGATGCCGTTGTCCTGCATGGCTTTGATAACCGGATTGACCTCCTTGGCGGTCAGCACAAAATCACCCGTGATCGCCGCCTTGCCGCCACCTGTCGATTGGAAGTTGATCGCTATTGCCGAGCCCATGGCCGCCGGCACTTCCATTCCATTTTCCTCGACCGGCTTAGCGCGCGGTATCGTGAACTGGTAGACCGCTCCGTTGGCCTTACCCTTATAACCGATGGTTTGGTCGACACTGGCCGTGTCGAACTCGATCTGCGGAGCGGCTTGCGGCTGGGCGCCGCCTCCCATCGGTGTTTTGCTCAGCGCCAATCCGGCATGAAGCGCTGTTGCGAGCGTAACCGGGTCGCCTTGGCCGAGGACGTGCATGTAGAGCGTCATCGGCTCCGCGCGCAGCAAGTGGTTGTGCACCGCAGTGATCTCGATCCCACCTTCTTCAAGCTTCTTCATGACCGGGTTCACCTCGTCCTGCGTCAGAACGATGTCGCCCATGACCATGGCCTGATCTCCCATGGGTTCGAACGCGATCCAGCCTCCAAGCGCAAATCCGGGTTTCAGGGATATGCCATCGAGCGAAACCTTCAGGTCCGTTCGTGGCAGCCCGACCCTGTAGACGCCATCAGGCGTCTCGGTTCCGGATTTGCCGAGCGCCTTTGCGATTGTTTCCCAATCGGGCGCCGCCGATGCCGGTTGGAGCAGCGCCGACATCACAATCAGCATCGCTCCGGTCACGAGTTTTGCATGCATGGGGTTTCTCCTTGTAATTTGCCCCCATTGCCCAATTCGTCATGCGGCCGCCGGCTTGATGGCGGGTGGCCAGCTATGCGTTTCCGCTTTGCGGCCCGAAGCCCACGCGTAGAGCGCGTCATAGATGACGAAGCCGTGCTTCAGCACCTCCTGGTCGTCAGACGTTAGGTCCCGCAGACCCATGGAGATTGCCAGCAGCCCCGCCGACTGTGGCGTGAGGTCGTGCCGGTCCGTGTCGGCGCCGCGCACGATCGCCGCAATGGTTACGATCGCCGGGTCGCGATCGAGCCCATTTTTGGAAACGAAGGTGTCGAAACTGCAGCCGTCGCCGACATGGGTGAATTCGACGCCGGGCACGTCGTAAGGCGTGGCGCCCGTTTCCTGGGCAACACGGATCACCTGATCGGGCGGCACGAACAGGAACTCA
Organism: Mesorhizobium sp. M0496; assembly: GCF_040321205.1. Lineage (NCBI taxonomy): Bacteria > Pseudomonadati > Pseudomonadota > Alphaproteobacteria > Hyphomicrobiales > Phyllobacteriaceae > Mesorhizobium > Mesorhizobium sp. M0496. The sequence continues at coordinate 8,447 of NZ_JAMYRC010000074.1, forward strand.
GGTTCCTTGTCGATGAAGCGCGCAATCAGCCAGGGGCAGGCAATGCGGTCGATGACCGGACGTTCACGGGTAACCCATTTCATGACGCAATCCTTTCTTCGCTTATCACCAGGGGGACGGTTGGCGCGCCGATCGCATGCCAGGCGGCGATGCCGCCTGAAAGCGCACTCGCATCGACGCCGCGACGCCGCAGTTCGGCGACTGCGTCGCCGCTGACCTGGAAGCCGTAGACGCAATAGACGACGACCGGTCTGTCCTTCGGCAGTTCACCCGCCCAATCGGCGATGGTCTCAGGCGCGCGGACCTTGGCCCCCGGCAACATATCGCTGCGTTTTGCCAGATCGTCGGCGAGGCAGACATCGAGCACGACGAGATCTTCTCCATGATCGAGACGCGCCCGCAGTTCCTCTGGTGCGACCGCTGGAACCGCATCGTCCGATGCCGATCCTGTTGAAGGATCACGCTTCGCGACGGCTCGCCGGTGGCGGGCAGCCACCCGTTCCCAATGGATGTTCTTCATAAAGGCATCGACATAGGCGCCGGCCTTGGTGCCGAAATCCATGTGGTAGGCGTGCTCGTACATGTCGAGCGCGAGGATCGGCATGCCGCCGGCAAGACAGTTGGTGTGGTCCGCCGCCCATTGGATCGTCAGTCGGTCGCGCCGCTCCGACCAGGTCAGCAGGGTCCATCCCGAGCCTCCGGCCTGCGCCTTGGCACAGGCCATGAACTTGGCGCGCCAGGAGGCTACGCTGCCGAAGTCGCGCTCCAGAGCCGCAGCGAGATCGCCTCCGGCATCGCCGGTGCCACCGAGTCCGTCGAAATAGATTTCGTGCAGGATTGCTGAATTGGCTGCGACCAGTTCCTCGCGTTTCAGACCATTGATGTCGAAAACTGGCGCCGCGCCCCAGTCGAGCCCGTCGAGCCGCTGTTCGATGGCGTTGAGGCGACGAACGGCACCGCCATAGTTGTTTTCGTAGTGACTTGCCAACAGCCTCTCGGAGAGGCCGACGAGGCGAGGCGGCTTGAACGGCAACGGCATGATTTGGTGTGGCATCGGTTTCCCCACTCTGCGGCACGGCCATCCGTGAGGGGGCGAACGCTATGCCCGAATGTAGAATGATACAAGTGTTGCATTTGTCTTTGTTCGTGATACGGTTCACTTATGAGTGAGGGGCAATCACAGGAGCAGCGCTGGCTGCTCCTGGTCCATCAGCTGCCAAGCAAGCCCGCCTACTTTCGGGTGAAGATTCGGCGATGGTTGCAGGGCATCGGCGCGCTCGGCTCCAGCACGGTCTGACAAACTATTGCTGCGTGTTGAGCGCCCGCCTCAAACTCTGCGCCAACGCCTGAGCATTGCCGATGCCCCAGTAGTGCAAGAAGATGATCCGCGGGTCTTCAAAGAACATGTGATTGTGCACCGCGATCACTTCAATCGCTCCAGCTTGCAGTTCACGGATGACTGAATGGACTTCATTTTCCAGCATCGCAAAGTCGCCGCAGACCGCGGCGCGCTCGTCCGTGCCCTGGAAGGCTGCCCACGTGTTGTAGCCCATTGCGGCATCAATATTGAGCTCGCCACAGCGTGTGCAGACGACGGGCACGGATGGCCGCCCCAGGACAAACTTGAGCACGCCGTCCTTGCTCTCGCCCTTGTGCTCGACAATCGCCTCAAGCGGCGGGACGTTCAAGCTACTGTTCACTTTCTTCATGGCAGGTCCGACAGGACGCTTCTTGCGCACGATCTTTATTGCTTCAAAAATCCCATGCGCTCCTGTCGCCAACGCAGTTTCATCAGCCGTACCCTCGACATGCATAAACATCACGCGCGGCTGTTCGCGGACGAAATGATTATGTAGGGCCGTTACATACAGGTTTGCCTGGATCGCTGCGGCCATCGCTCCCTCGATTTCATCTTCGAGCACGACGATGTCGCCCATCAACGTCGCATGATGTGCCCCCTGTTTGAAACCGACCCAGGAGGTGAGACCCATAAACGGAATGATCTCAAAGCCGTCCAGGGTCACTCTCACTTCACTGCGCGGGACCGATAACTTGAGCACGTCACCCGTGGTCTGTCCCTTCAGTCCGGTAAGGGATTCAATGGCTTGGTAATCGAGCATCTTGGACCTCCTCGTTTCAGCTAGCACTAGCCGAACCAAATTTCGGTTGGCGCCGCACAATGAATCGAGTGCCGAACGCCAACGCGAGCGTCACCATTCCAATTATAAGGTGCAGGAGTGGTATGAAGAAGAGCAGTATGAAGCAGCCAGCCAGGCCGAACCAAGCGAAGAAGGGCGAGAACAGGCGCTGCTCCTTACTTAAGTGCAGAGCCGCGTAGTGGGTAATGGCAAACCAAACCAGCAGGTAAAAGCTGGCAAGCGGCAAGACCTGACGCAGGTCGAACACCAGCACCACTGCAAAGACGAGCGCCCCGATGGCAAGTACTGCGTGACGCGGCACCTTGAAACGCGGATGGACCTCGCCGAGCCATTTCGGAAATTCGCGCGCCTCGCCCATCGCGAGCGCCACACGCCAGACGCTGAGCAGATCGCTAACGAGCTCGTTAATCGATGCTGTCCATGCGGCCCCTAGGATCAGCCAGCCGCCCCACGACCCGATAGCCTGCGTAGCTGCCTTGAAGAGAGGTACGTCATCTTTGGCCATTTCCTCCGCGCCAAGCACCCCCAGAGTAGTAGCGGCCACGGCGTAATAGACGACGGCGGCGATCGCAATGCCGCCTAGAATGGAGAAGGGAATGGCCTTTCGGGGATCCCGAATTTCGCCCGCCATAATGGCGGTGCGCATGAAGCCATCCCAAGCCCAGAAGAAGATCGCGGCGCCCGCCATAAATCCGAATGGCCCCTTATCCAGTGTCGGGACCAAACGAGCGACTTCTACATGCGGAGCCGCGAAGAAAACGAATACGCCCAGAAGCGCAACGATGACCAGCACCAGGCCAATAATGACTTTGCTCGTGAAGGAAATACCAAAGGAATTCATTAGCATAACAACGAGTACAAGCGCGCCAGCCGTCAAATGTACGGGAAGGCCAGGAACAAGTTGTGCTGAGTAATGAGCGAAGGCAGCGATACCACGCCCGTGCCCACAATCCCCTGTCCAACATAGCAACAGCCAGCAAGGAAGCCGACCGTGTTGAGATGGAACGCCCGGGCCCAGATGAACGCACCGCCATGTCTGGGGAAATTGACGCCGAGCTGCGCGCCGCTGATACCTGTGGCCAAGCATACCAGCCCTCCTGGAATCATCGCCAGGAGAAGGGCGGGACCGGCCCGCTCGGCGGTCGCACCAAGGGCACCGAAAATACCCGTCCCGATAATCATGCCGGCAGTCATGAGCGTAGCTGCGGTGCGTCCAAGGGTCCGTGTCGCGGATGATCCTGACTGGGTAGCCCCACCCGAAGCTCTCATTTCGGCACCTCCTGTCGGGCGTCAGCGAGACAGTCTGCGAGACCGCGAACGCTACGCCTGAATAAAGCATGATACAAGTGTTGCATTTGCCTTTCTCAGTGATACGGTCTGCTGATGAGCGAAGGGGAACTTGGGACCGAGCAGCGCTGGCTGCTCTTGATCCATCAGCTGCCGACCAAACCAGCCTATTTCCGGGTAAAGATCTGGCGGCGGCTGCAGGGTATCGGCGCAGTTGCGGTCAAAAGCACCGTCTATGCGCTGCCCGCCGATGCAGAGACGCAGGAGGATTTCGAATGGCTCCTGAAGGAAATTATCGACGGTGGCGGTGAGGCGATGGTGTGTGAGGCGCGTCTGATCGACGGCCTGACGGACGTACAGGTTCGGGCGCTGTTCGATGCCGCGCGGGACACCGACTATGCGGAGATCGCCAAGGCAGCGCGCGATCTAACGGCGGCTATCGACGCCGAGAGGACCGAGGATCGGCGCGCGGACGCCCGCACGCAACTCGGTCGAATGCGCAAGCGGCTCGCCGAGCTTGTGACAATCGACTTCTTCGGCGCCAGCGGTCGCCTTGCTGTAGAGGGACTGATCGCCGAGCTCGAGGCTCAGCTTATGGAGGACAAGGCCATGACCAAGGAACCAAAGAAGATGGCCGAGCCGGGCGAGCTCAAGGGCCGGACCTGGGTCACTCGCCGGGACGTGCATGTCGATCGCATCGCCTGCAGCTGGCTGATCCATCGCTTCATCGATGCCGATGCAACAATCCGCTTCGTCGCTGGCAAGGGATACGTGCCAAAGGAGGGCGAATTGCGCTTCGACATGTTTGAGGGCGAAATCACCCATGAGGGAGACCGCTGCAGCTTCGAGGTGCTGCTGGCCCGCGCCGGCATTACGGATACGGCTTTGCAGGCCATCGCCGAGGTCGTCCACGATATTGATCTCAAGGACAGCAAGTTCGGTCGCGAGGAAGCCACGGGGATTGCCAGCCTGATCGCCGGGATCGCCATGGCGAATGCCGGTGACGAGCAACGGATCGCCGAGGGCGCTTCGGTGTTCGACAACCTCTACCGATATTTCCGCTCGAAGCGCGGGTGATCCGAGGAACCAATCATGGCCAATGCTGAGAACACCGTGACAGCACCGAACCGACCAGACGACACGCCCGGCCATGGCATTTCGTTCGCTGAGGCCACGCGGGTGTGGGCGCGTGTGGCCGCGCTCAGCTTCGGCGGCCCGGCGGGTCAGATCGCCATGATGCACCGCATCATCGTCGAGGAAAAACGCTGGATCGGCGAGACCAGGTTCCTGCATGCGCTCAATTACTGCACGCTGCTGCCCGGGCCGGAGGCACAACAGCTTGCCATCTACATCGGCTGGCTCATGCACAAGACCAGAGGCGGCCTCGTCGCCGGTATCCTGTTCGTGCTGCCTGGTGCGATCGCCATCATGGCGTTGAGCTGGATCTATGCAATCTTTGGCAATGTCGGAGCAGTTCAGGCCCTCTTCTTCGGCTTGAAGGCGGCGGTCCTTGCCATCGTGCTCGAAGCGGTGTTGCGCATCGGCAGACGGGCGCTCAAGAACAATGCCATGATCGGGCTTGCGGCGGCGGCCTTCATCGCTCTGTTCTTCTTCCACGCGCCATTCCCGCTGGTCATCCTGGCTGCGGGTGTGATCGGTTACGTCGGGGGACGGGCAGGGTGGGCTTCATTCCAGTCGGGCAACGGACATGGCAAGGTCGGCGGCAAGCAGGTTGCCGACGCAGATACGGCGCTTGGCGAAGGGGTGCCTGCGCATACCCGGCCATCCGTCAGCTGGTCGCTGAAGATCGCAGCGGTGTGTCTGCTGCTGTGGCTCGTGCCGGTCCTGGCACTTCTTGTGTTTCTTGGGCAAGGCAATGTCTTCACCGACATCGCGATCTTCTTCTCCAAGATGGCGATGGTCACCTTCGGCGGCGCCTATGCGGTGCTCGCCTATGTCGCTCAGCAAGGTGTCGAGCACTACGGCTGGCTCAAGCCGGGAGAAATGCTGGACGGCCTCGGTATGGCCGAGACCACGCCCGGTCCGCTCATCATGGTCACCCAGTTCGTCGGTTTCATGGGCGCCTACCGGGCGCCAGGAATGCTCAGCCCGCTGGTCGCCGGAACACTCGGCGGTCTGCTGACGACGTGGGTAACCTTCGTTCCGTGCTTCCTGTGGATATTCCTCGGCGCGCCGTTCATGGAGACGATGCGCAGCAACAAGGCCCTATCGGCAGCGCTGTCTGCCATCACGGCGGCGGTGGTCGGTGTGATCCTGAACCTGGCGGTGTGGTTCGCGCTTCATGTGCTGTTCCGCGAACTGCGTGAGGTCAGCTGGCTGGGCACGACGGTGGATGTGCCAGTATTCAGCTCCGTCAACCTGCCGTCGCTGGTGCTGACAATCGGTGCGCTGCTGGCCGTGTTTCGTTTCAAGATCGGCATGATCCCCGTGCTCGCGACATGCTCTGTCCTGGGCGTGCTTTATGGCGTTGCCACGGGATCGATTTAAGCAGTGCGATAGGCGCAACCACTTTGCGGCAGGAGGCATACCTGGCAGCCCAGACGCCGACGAATGCTTCGCGCGAACCTTTAGCCAAACAGAGGTTTTCGCTGCTGCCTGCCGGTGCCAGGCCGGCAGCTGCCCTTCTGTTGACGTCCAGGGGATTGAGGGCATTCGGCGACGGACTCGTCAGTCTTCTGCTTCCCGCCTATTTGGCCACACTTGGTTTCAGTCCTTTCAAGATCGGGGTTCTCGCCACAGCGACGCTCGCTGGTTCAGCGGTGCTCACTTTGACCGTCGGGTTTGTCGCACACCATTTCTCTCGCCGCTCCCTGCTGATTGCAGCTGCCGTCCTGATGGTTGTCACGGGGAGCGCCTTCGCGTTGGTTCAGGATTTCTGGCCGCTGCTCCTTGTCGCATTCGTGGGAACGTTGAACCCATCCTCGGGCGACGTCAGTGTGTTTCTGCCGCTGGAGCATGCGCAACTTGCCCATAGTGTCACTGACCGCAACCGCACCGCGCTCTTTGCACGCTACAGCCTTGTCGGCTCACTTGTAGGGGCGGTCGGTGCTCTTGCGGCCGGAGCCCCCGACCTACTCCGCCAGATTGTCGGCCTGGACATCAAGCAAGCTCTCCAGATCGCCTTCCTGCTTTATGCCTTTCTGGGAGTAGGAGCGTTGCTCCTCTATCGGAAATTGCCGGATGAGCCGCTCGATGCGAGTGCGGTACCGGCGGAACCACTACGCAAATCTCGAACCATCGTCCTCACGCTCGCTGCACTTTTCAGCCTTGACGCTTTTGCGGGCGGTTTCGTGGTCCAGTCGTTGATGGCTCTTTGGCTTTTCCAACGGTTCGGGCTATCGCTCGCTGCGACGGGCGCAATCTTCTTTTTGACGGGTATCCTCTCCGCCGGGTCGTATCTAGTGGCCGTGCAAATCTCTAAACGGATCGGGCTGGTGAACACGATGGTGTTCACACACCTGCCGTCCAGTCTTTGCCTTTTGCTCATCCCCTTCATGCCGAGCCTCGGTCCCGTCATCGTACTTCTGCTGATCAGGAGCGCCTTGTCGCAGATGGACGTACCGACCCGCACCTCCTACGTCATGGCCGTGGTATCACCTGGTGAGCGGGCCGCCGCCGCGAGTGTCACCGCTGTCCCGCGCAGCCTCGCGGCAGCCGCCAGCCCGATGCTTGCCGGCTCGCTGCTCGCAATGTCCGGCTTCGGTTGGCCGCTGCTCATCGCCGGCGCCTTGAAGATTGTCTATGACATCCTTCTGCTTGCGATGTTTCGCAAGGTTCGCCCGCCAGAGGAACGACGAGATGGGCCGTAGCAACCCGCGGAATGCCGAGACAGCATGAGCCGCGCGCCCCTGTTATTCTGCAGGTGGGCGTTCTGCCGACGAGTAGTGCATCAATTGAAAAGCCCGCCACGGTGTCCGAACCGGATAGATAGGTAACAGAATGGACTGATTAGATGGGTGACAGTTTTCTCCCTCGCCGGGAGGACCGGCGATG
>NZ_JAMYRC010000075.1:0-15173 GCF_040321205.1 Mesorhizobium sp. M0496
AGGTGCCGCCGGTGTTCTGCGCCGCATTGGTCTCGGTCAGGTTCGCCGTCGACGTGCCGGTGATCACCGCCGCGTCGTTGGTGCCGGCAAATTCTACCTTCGCGGTCGCCCAGCTGAGCGTTCCATTGCCGAGCCGGATCGAGTAGATGAAGGTGTCAGTCAGGTATTGCCCCGCATTCAAGCCCTGTAACTGCGCCTTGAAAGCCGCCGACAATGTCGAAGCGTCGTATCCAACTTTTCCGTCGGACGTAATCCAGATCTTCGCGCCGTTATAACTCGTGTCGGTGCTGGTGGCTTCAGCGCGCCCCAAGTCTTGAGTCAACAAATCACCGGCGATGTATCCACTCATCGCGCCTGTATCGTTGATACCGTTATCGACCGACCAGAGGGTCTTGGCGTTCCCGCCGAGATCGTTGGCCATCACGTTCAGGATAACGGTTTGTAAATTATCCTCGGTGAGCCCGGTAAAGCTGCTGGTGAACAGGTCGTCACCCGCCTGCGGCGTGTTGGAGAAAGACGTCGTGGTGCCGCCGGCACCGGTGACCTGAGTAGCCATTTTCAACCCCCTGTTGTTCAACCACAGACGCCCCTACGCCTGTTTATTGACCGCCTTGAGAGACCCAACTGCTCCCTGTCGGAGCAATCATCGCACGATCGGCGCACAAACCGGGGTGGAAGTGGATTGCCAGCGCATCATCCAAAAGACCGCCGCGCTACGAACAGCGCGCTTAAGCTGGCGGCTCACAGACGAATGCTAACTCGATGGTGCTGGCTGCGACGACATTGATCGTCGCGCTTCGTCCCCTACCCCAATTGCATCGTCTAACTCTATGGTTGGCGACCACAAATTTTAGAAGACGCTTATATTAGGAGATTATTAACTCTAGCAGAGCGGAAGCGTCAACGGGAAGTTTGCAAAACAGTTAATAGTTGTAGATAAAGGAGCCACAGCCCGACAATGGCCTTTGGGTCGACCATATGGTGTGGCAGCCGAGCGGATAAGTTCTTAGGCTGAACACCGCACCGTAGTCGCCCGCGGCCTGCACACATGAGCTGGCACAACGTCGACCTACAGCTTCCCTGGATAATATCTGCTTTTGGACAGAGGCCAAAATACTCTGAACGACCGAGATAGGCGCGAAGCGGTCATCCACGATCTTCAGGTTTTGACCCAGGAGGCCTTTCCCCGGTAGTGATCGGGAAGGGCGCGGTCGTCGAGCGAGTTGTCAGCCGCCTATTTCGCAGCCCATTAGTGTGCAACTTCGGAAGCCGCTGACATCAATTCCTCCGGATTCGGCGCCTTGAAGGTATTGAGGCCATCCTCCAGAACTTCAGTGAAGCTCCAGCGCACAATGCCCCCTCGGTCGATGAGAAACTGACCAACAAGCAGCTCCTTAGCGGAAGCCATCATCTGCTGATCGGCTTCCGTAATCTCATACCCCTCCTTCTTGTTGAGAAACTCGTCCATTGCCATGGGATCCATAGGCTCGGGCAACTCACCCGGGAGATCGATACGGATCCCCATGACCTTGTCCATCCCGACCTCGCGCAAACCGAAAGCACGGTGCGAGGCCCGCTCCGGGTCGGACGCGGCGAGAAGATCGGGTGCCGGATGGTAACGGAAATACAGCCGTGCCCGCTCTACCGGCGTATTGACGACCGCCAGGCATTCGACGCCTTTCTCACCCAGGGCCGGCTTGAGTTGCGCCATTGCCGCGACATTGCGCCGGCAGAACGCACAGTGCAGACCTCGAAACAAGCCGATCAACAACGGGCTACGACCTCGAAAATCAGCGAGCGCGATTTTGCCTTCGCGGGAGATCGCATCGAGAATAATATTCGGCGCCCGGTCGCCCGGCCGCAGCGGGCGTTCAACATCACTCGTGGACATGGACAACCTCCTCGCCCCGGATAAGCACACCCAGCCATCCGGAGTTGAGTGTGCTGGGGGACACCAGGACAAAAATTGCCTTCGACCTTGCCATTTCGACCTTGCCATATTGCCGAGGTCGAGATTACGCGCGTTGTAAGTGCATCATAACACGAAAAAGCCTTTGCGGGTCGCCCGTTTCGCGAGCCGTACGAAGCTCTTCGGTCAGAAGCAGTCGCGCGAACACGAACCTTTGACTTCCATCCAATCCTGGGCAAAGGCGATCAGCGATGGTCGAAAACTCAGCCAGGTTGCCCCGTTGCACGCATCCTGGTTAGGTCACCGATACGCCTGCGCACACGAAACCGCTGCAGATATGCGATCCCAACGCCGAGATCGCCCTCGGCAACAAGACGATCAAAGTGGGTGAAAGCGTCTGTTTCGCCATGTCCATAGTCGGCAGCCGTCGGCAAGATGATGAGATCGCCGCTCCAGAGCCTTTTGGGATCGCTGGACGCCTGGTCGAAGAAATTCGCCTGCGCAACGATTTCGCGCTCGGCTACCTCTACGCCGTACCGTTTCGCCAGCGCGAAAAAGTCACCCTCGGTCCGCTGCAAAACCGAAATGTGATTCGCTGTGTCTCTTTCCGATCGAACACGTTCGAACTGGTCCTCCAATTCGACAGTCTTTCGGGCAAGCCTGTATTTCGCGATTTTCAGATCTTTTGTGCGCAACGAGGTCACAACCAGCGTTCCGCCGAAGGTAGGCGCCACGTCTGTCGGCACCCAGGCACGGCAATAAAACGTGCCGTCCCGCAACATCATTCCCTCAGCAATATGCCCCACCTATAACAGCGACTGTTACAACTGGGCCAAATTGCCGAACGACATCAAAAACGTTTCACCATCAAACGCTTAGCGTGTGATGGTGCCCAGAAGAGGACTCGAACCTCCACTCCTTGCGGAACACGGACCTGAACCGTGCGCGTCTACCAATTCCGCCATCTGGGCTGGTGCGGGCTCATGTAAGCGGGCAAGCGATGTGTGTCAACGCGCTTTTTTCAAAGCATGATGCCGAAAAGCGGGAACCGGTTTTCTCGGACAAACGGTTTTCGTTTATCCAGAGATCATGCCCGATCAAGAACCGCCGGGCCGCTTGCCGGCTGAACGACTGTCAGCCCTCCAGCACTTCCTTGGACGCCACGGTCGAATCGGCGTTGAGCTGGTAGATGACCGGCACCCCGGTGCCGAGCTCCAGCTTGACGATCTCCTCGCCCGACTTGCCGTCCAGCGCCATTATCAGCGCGCGCAGCGAGTTGCCGTGCGCGGCGACCAGCACCGTGCCGCCGCGCAGCACATGCGGCTGCAGATCGTGAAGGTAATAGGGCCAGACGCGGGCGCCGGTGTCCTTCAGGCTTTCGCCGGCGGGCGGCGCCACGTCGTAGGAACGGCGCCAGACATGCACCTGCTCCTCGCCCCATTTCTTGCGGGCGTCGTCCTTGTTGAGGCCGGAGAGATCGCCATAATCGCGCTCGTTCAGTGCCTGGTCGCGGATGGTTTTCAGATCGCTCTGGCCGACCGCGTCGAGAACGTGCTGGCAGGTTTTTTGGGCCCGGATCAGCGCCGAGGTGAAGGCGATGTCGAATTTCAGCCCGCGCGCCTTGAGTTTCTGGCCGGCGGCCTTGGCCTCGGCGTGGCCCTGCTCGGTCAGGTCGACGTCGCGCCAGCCGGTGAACAGGTTCTTCAGGTTCCATTCGCTCTGGCCGTGGCGCACGAGCACGAGGGTTCTCGACATGTTTGCTCCCTTCGGGTTGGCAGATTGGCAAGTTGGCGGATTGGTCGCTCAGCCGAGGCCGAGCACGTCCCGCATCGAATACAATCCCGGCTTCTTGCCGCGCGCCCAGAGCGCTGCCTTGACGGCGCCGCGGGCGAAGATGGCGCGGTCCTCGGCGTGGTGCGACAGCGTAATGCGCTCGCCGGTGCCGGCCAGCAGCACGCTGTGATCGCCGACCACTGAGCCGCCGCGCAGCGTGGCAAAGCCGATCGAGCCCGTCTTGCGCACGCCGGTGTGGCCATCGCGGACGCGCACATCATTGCCGGCCAACGCGATGCCGCGCCCGGCGGCGGCAGCCTCGCCGAGCAGCAGCGCGGTGCCCGACGGCGCGTCCACCTTGTGCTTGTGGTGCATTTCGAGGATCTCGATGTCGAAATCCTCGGCATCGAGCGCGCGCGCCGCCTGTTCGACCAGCACCGCCAGAAGATTGACGCCGAGGCTCATATTGCCCGATTTGACGATCGTCGCATGGCGCGCCGCCGCCGCTATTCCAGCATTGTCTTCGGCCGAGCAACCGGTCGTGCCGATGACATGGACGATGCGCGCCTGCGCCGCGTAGCCGGCGAATTCGACTGATGAGGCCGGGGTAGTGAAATCGAGCACGCCATCGGCCCTGGCGAAGACGGGTAGCGGATCATTATCGATCGCCACATCGATGCGGCCGACGCCAGCGAGTTCACCGGCATCCTTGCCCAGATGGGGTGAGCCCTCGCGCTCGATGGCGCCGATGACCCGCGCGCCTGGAATGGTGTGGATGGCGCGGATGAGTGTCTGGCCCATGCGGCCGGCAGCACCCACCACCACCAGGCCCATATCATTTGCCGGTCTGTCGGTTGCTGATATCTCGCTCATGTCGTGCTCCCTGCGATGCTCTGCGTCTCGATGTTGCGAATTGGGCCTTGGGCCGAAGTCTGGATCGATGCGCTGTCGTCGACGAGCCCCAGGCCCTTGACGCCCTGGATGCGGTGGAAGCGGGCATAGACGCTGTGCGGATCGGCCATCAGCGAGGCGTGCGTGCCCTCCTCGACCAGCCTGCCCTGTTCCATGACGATGATGTGGTCGGCGTTGACCACCGTCGACAGCCGGTGCGCGATGACGATGGTGGTGCGCCCTTCCATGACCTGGGTGAGCGCCTGCTGAACGCGGGCTTCGGCTTCGTTGTCGAGCGCCGATGTCGCCTCGTCGAGCAAAAGGATCGGCGCCTGGCGCACGATGGCGCGTGCAATCGATACGCGCTGGCGCTGGCCGCCCGACAGCGTCACGCCATTCTCTCCAACCGGCGTATCATAGCCCTGCGGCTGCTGGCGGATGAAATCGTCGGCCGCGGCCTGTTGTGCGGCCTGTTCGATCTCGGCATCGGTGGCACCCAGCCGGCCGTAGCGGATGTTGTCGCGAATGGTGCCTTCGAACAGGTAAGGCTGCTGCGACACATAGGCGATGGAGCCGCGCAGCGACTGTTTGGTGACCTTCGAGATGTCCTGGCCGTCGATCTCGATCGTGCCCGCCTCGACGTCATAGAAGCGCTGCAGCAGCGCCACCAATGTCGTCTTGCCGGCGCCCGAAGCGCCGACAATCGCGGTCACCTTGCCGGCGGCGGCGGTGAAGCTCAGATCGTGCAGGACCGGCGCCTCTTCGACATAGCGGAAGGAGACGCTGTCGAAGCGCACTTCGCCGGAGGTGAACTTCGCCTCGGCGGCGCCAGCAGCGTCACTCTGCTGCGGCTCGATGTCGAGAAGCTCGTAGATCATGCGCGCATTGACCAGCGCGCGCTCCATGCCGACCTGCATGCGCGCCAGCCGGCGGGCGGGATCATAGGCGAGCGTCAGCGCCGTGATGAAGGAAAACACCGCGCCGGGCGGCTGGCCGAGAACGGTGGCCCGGTAGCCGGAATAGGCGATGACGCTGGCGAAGGCGATGCCGGCCAGCAGTTCGGAAACCGGCGTCAGCCGCTCGGAGACGCGAGCGATCTTGTTCGACCGCTGTTCCGCATCCTCGGCGAGCTTGCTGATCCTGCGCGACAGCTCGTCCTCCATGGTGAAGGCCTTGACGATGGCGATGCCTTGCGTCGCCTCCTGCATGGCGCCGATCAGCCGCGAGTTGATCTGCACCGATTCGCGGGTGATGCGCCGCACCCGGCGCATCAGGTAGGTGACGGTCCAGATCAGCGGCGGCCCGATCAGCAGCGAGCTCAGCGAGAGCACCGGGTCCTGGTAGATCATGACGCCGACCAGGCCGACCAGCGAAACGGCGTCGCGTGCCGTCGAGGTCACCGTCATCGACAGAAGGTCGCGAATGCCGTTGACGTTCTCGTTGACCTGCGCGGCCAGCCGCCCTGACCTCGTGTCGTTGAAGAAGGAGACGCCGAGCTTCATCAGATGGTTGAAGATGCGCTGCTGGTAGCGCGCCACCAGATTGTTGCCGATCCTGGCCATCGTCACCGCCTGGCCGTAGCCGGCAAGGCCGCGCAGGATGAAAGCGCCGAGCAGCGCCGCGCAAATCCATGGGATCAGGTCGCCGCGCCGTTCATAGAAGATCTGATTGACGACCGGGCTCATGATCCAGGCGGCAAGCGCCGTCGTCGCCGACACGGTCAACAGGCAGAGGATCGTGAAGATATACGCGCCCCGATATTCGCGGCCGTTTTCCTGGAGAATGCGGCGGATGACCGCCACGATCTCGCCCGCACGGGGTTTCGACAAATTGGGGGGCTGAAATGTCAAATCGGAGCGCTTCGTAGGTTTCCGCTTCCCGCGGCCGGGCAATTCGGCATCCCTCTTAACGCCAAGGAGCCGGCTTGCCTATGCCTTGGGCTGACTAACTTCGTCGCGCCAGCGGCGGCCCTCCGTCTGGACGCCGAACAGCGAGGGGTTGCGGGCATAGGCGGCAAGGCCCAGGAGTGCGGCCAGCGGGTGGGTGATGACATAGACCGGCATGGTCCGCATCAGCGCGCTGTGCGGCGCCTTGTCCTCGAAGGCGGCGCGGAAATTGCCGGCTTTCAGCGCCGGCACGATCTTTTGCGCGATGCCGCCGGTGAGGAACACGCCGCCGCGGCTCATGAACACCAGTGCGAGATCACCGGCGGTGCGCCCAAGGCAGGTGACGAAGGTCTCCAGCGCTTCTTCGGCGACCGGATCGGTCTTGGCCAGCGCCGCGCCGGTGACCTCGGCCGGCGTGGTGAAGGGCGACGGCTTGCCGTCCGCCTTGGCCACCGCCCGGTAGACGTTGACGAGGCCGCGTCCGCACAGAATCTGCTCGCCCGAAATGCGGCCATCGATCTTCTCGATATGCGGGAAAACTTCGAAATCGCGCGGTGTGCGCGGGCCGATGTCCATATGGCCGCCCTCGCCGGGCACCGGAATCCAGTGGCGCAGCGCATAGACCAGCCCGGCGACGCCGAGCCCGGTTCCCGGACCGAGCACCACGCGCCCGGCATTGAGTTCCGGCGTGCCGCCGCCGATCTTTTCCATATGCTCCTCGCCGAGCGCGACGACGGCCAGCGCCTGCGCCTCGAAATCGTTGAGCACGACGATGTCGCTCAAGCCCAAATTGGCGAACATTTTTCTCGGCTTGACGATCCACGGGCAGTTGGTGAGTTCGATCTCGTCGCCGTCGACCGGGCCGGCCACCGCCAGCACCGCCGAATTGGGGCGGACCGACGAGCGGTCGAGCACGGCCGCCTGGATCGCCTCGTCGATGGTGTTGTAGTTGGCCGTCTGGACGATGGTCGGCTCGCCGGCCTCGGAATTGGCGTCGAGCACGATCGAAAAGCGCGCATTGGTGCCGCCGATGTCGCCGATCAGGATCGGAAACCGCAACAAAGTATCGTCGTCATCTGTGCCTGGCATGCTCTCGTCCGTCCCCGGCGCCCCTGACGGCATCTAACCGTTCCCCCGTTGACTAGCGCATGAGTTTGAAAAGGGAAACGGTTTTCAAACCCGGCGGCGCGCTGAGGCCGGCGCTGCGGCCAAACGGCCACTGTTTCGCAAACATCAAGACTCTTAACCAGTTGAGGCCACCGACAAGCGCGGCGACCTCAGTTCCCTGGCGGCCGTGGCCGCGGCAGCGGGATGCCGATCTCCGGGGTTGCGGTGAACGCGTTCATCGAAGCCGGCAAAGCAGGGGCGCCGGAGGCTGCGGTTGCCGGCTGGGATGGCGCTTCGGGTTCGGGCGCGGCAACCGCCACCGGCACGCTGCCGCCATGATAGGTCGCGGCCTCGGCTGAGGCCGGCCCCGGCGCGTCGAGCACGGCGCGGCATTCCTGGGGCAGGTTCGCCATCGTCATCAGGTCGCGGGCCTTCGGTGCATCCGGGTTCTTGTTGGGCCGCCAGGGCTCCTCGGTAAACCACCAGGCCAGCGGCTTGCCGCAGCCATCATCGTCCGGCGTCGCTTCCTGCGCCTTGCAGCCCGGCGATCCCGGCTGGCAGCCGATGCGCATGTGGAAATGATAGTCGTGACCCCAGAACGGCCTGATCTTGCGCAGCCAGCTGCGGTCGCCCGTGACGGTGTCACAGAGCTTTTTCTTGATACCCGGATTGACCAGGATGCGCTCGACTTGGCTGTAGCTCGCCGCACGCTTGAGAAGCCTTGTATGCGCCGGCGTCCATAGCGCGTCCCTCACCAGATGCGTCTTCTCGTCGACCATCAAGGTGGCGCTCTTGGTTTCGCGCTGCGCCATCGACAGCGGGTGGCTGGGCATCGGCGTCAGCCAGATGTCGGCGTCGAGCCCGATCTGGTGCGAGGCATGGCCGGTCATCATCGGGCCGCCGCGCGGCTGCGAAATGTCGCCGATCAGCAAGCCGGGCCAACCATCAGCCGCTGCGTCGCGCGACAATTGCTCGATCACCGCGATCATCGCCGGATGGCCCCAGCGGCGGTTGCGTGACGGCCGCATCACTTCCCAGGTCGGACCGTCCATGGGAATGGCGACGCCGCCGGCAAAACAGCCCTTGGAATAGAAGCCGATCGACTGCGCTGATGTCGCCGCCGGCAGTTTCTTGGCGCCGAACAGGTCTTTTGCCCGTTCCTCGGCGCTCGCAGGCTGCGTGGCGAACCCAACAATGGCAAACAGGCCGAGCGCGGCTGCCAGCAATGATTTTTTACCGAGAGATAGCCGCATCGCTGTTTTCATGAAACCGGTTCCCCACCGCAATCCCAAGGCCGAATCATAGCACGCCGCGCTCGCGCCATCGATCGTCAGCGCTTCATCGGGCTGCGCGGCTCGCCGTCGCGCCAGTCGCCGCTTGCCCACATATGGTCGAAGGCGGCGCGGTAGTCCGGAAAGCGAAGGTAATAGCCCGCCGCCTTGATCGCCTTGTTGGCGACACGCTTGTTCTCGCCATAGAAGGACCGCGCCATGGGCGAAAGTTGGGCGGCGTCGAAAGGAATTTCAGGCGGCGGGGTGACACCCATCAGCGAAGCGGCATAGGCGACGACGTCCTGCGGCGGCGCCGGTAGATCGTCGGTGACGTTGAAGATGCCGCCTGTGTTTCCTTCGATCAGCTGCCACAGCGCACCAGCAATGTCGTCGCAATGGATGCGGTTGAACACCTGATCCGGCTTGACTAGCCGCCTTGCGGTGCCGTTTTCCAGATTGACCATGGCGTTGCGGCCCGGCCCGTAAATGCCGGACAGGCGCAGGATCGCCACCGGCCGGCCAATGTCCGTGCCCAATTGCAGCCAGTCCTGTTCGGCCGCCACCCGCATCACCGAGCGCTTCGAGACCGGCCGGCACTCAGCGGTTTCATCGACCCACGCGCCGTCGTAGTTGCCATAGACGCCAACGGTTGAGAGATAGCCGATCCATTCGAGCGCCGGCATTTGAGCGATTGCCTCTCGCGCGGCATTTAGAACGGGATCGCCGGCCTCTTCCGGAGCGACCGAAATCACCAGATGCGTTGTTTCTCCCAGCGCATCACCGATTTCCTCGGTCAGCGCGCCGTCGAACAGCAGCGGTGCGATGCCGGCCTGGCGCAGCGCCTCGAATTTGTCCGGTGACCGCGTCGTACCGAAAATCCCTGCGGCACTTTTGTTGGCGCGGGCAAAAGCCTTGCCGGAATAGCCGGCGCCGAAGATGAAGATTTGCTTTTCGCTCATGCATGCGCCCTGTTTGGCCGCGCCAGACGCCATTCGTCGCGTACGGCTTCGTCGCTCTCGGTTTTCAGGCCGATAGCGGCCCGTTCGGAGTATTCGGCATCGGGCACCAGCCGCGCCAGCGCCCATATTGCCGCGCCCCGCACCAGCGGCGAGGCGTCGCTGAGCAGCGCACGCACCGTGCCGGCAAGCGAGGCATCGCCGGAATTGCCGGCGGCGATCAGCACGTTGCGGATGAAACGATCACGGCCGATGCGTTTTATAGGCGAACCGGAGAAGAAGGCGCGGAATGCGGCGTCGTCCAATCGCAACAGGTCGTCGAGCGGCGGCTCGCGCAGATCGTCTCGGGCGGCGAGTTTTGCTTCGGAAGCAGCCCGGGCGAACTTGTTCCACGGGCAAGCGGCCAAACAATCGTCGCAGCCATAGATGCGGTTGCCGATCTTCTCGCGGAATTCGTGCGGGATCGGCCCCTTGTTCTCGATGGTGAGGTACGAAATACAGCGCCGCGCATCGAGCCGGTAGGGCGCCGGGAACGCATCGGTCGGGCACACGTCGAGGCAGGCGCGGCAGGAGCCGCAATGATCGATTTCGGCCCGGTCGGGCACGAGCTCGGCGGTGGTGAAGATGGTGCCGAGAAACAGCCAGGAGCCATGCTCACGGCTGACCAGATTGGTGTGCTTGCCTTGCCAACCGAGACCTGCGGCCTCGGCCAGCGGCTTTTCCATCACCGGTGCGGTGTCGACGAACACCTTCACGTCGCCGCCGGCACGGGCGACGATCTTGCCGGCGATTTCCTTCAGCCGCCCCTTCATCACCTCATGATAGTCGCGGTTTTGCGCATAGACCGAGATGGCGCCCCGGTCGCCCTTGGCCAGCACGCCGCGCGGATCATGGTCGGGGCCGTAATTCATCGCCAACACGATGATCGAGCGCACCTGTGGCCACAGCACCGTCGGCTCGCCGCGACGTTGCAGTGTCTCGGCGATCCAGTCCATCGAGCCGTGAAAGCCGTCGGCGACGAATTCGGCCAGACGAGCCGGCGCCAGCGGTATCGCATCGGGAGAGGTGACGGCGACGGCATCGAAGCCGGCGCGACGCGCCTCCGCGTCGATCAGCGCGCGCAGTTTTGCGGCGTCAGAAGTCGAGGTCCGCATAGTGCGACACCGGTGACAGGCCGCGCACGCGGTCAGTCAAAAGCGGCCGGAAGGAGGGGCGCGACTTGACCCGCGTGTACCATTCGCGCGCAGCAGGGTGTTCGCGCCAGTCGATCTCGCCGAGATAATCGAGCACTGACAGCGTCGCGGCGGCGGCTAGATCGGCATAGGTAACCCTGGAGCCGGCCAGCCAATGGCGGGTGCCGGCCAGCCAGTTGGTGTATTTCATGTGCTGGCGGATGTTGGCGCGCGCCGCACGGATCGCACCTGAATCGGGCGAGCCGCCGCCCGCGGTTTCCGGCATCACCGGCTTCAGCACGCGTTCGCGCACCAGATGGCGGGTGATTTCGCTTTCGGCCTTGTTGAGGTACCAGTCGATCAGCCGGCGGATTTCGGCACGCTGCATCGGATCTTCGGCGAACAGCCGCTTGTCGCGCTTCAAGACACCGCGCGTTTCATCGAGATATTCCGATATCACCGTTGCGCCGATGATGGGCACGTCGCCTTCGGCCAGCAGGATTGGCAGTGTGCCGGCCGGGTTCAGCGCCAGGAACTCCTTGCGCCGGGTCCACGGCTTTTCCTCGATCAGAGCCAACTCCTCGCCATACTCGCCGAAAGCGAGGCGGACGAAGCGACAGGTGGCGAACATGGGATGGTGGAAAAGCGTCAGCATGGTTCCGCGATAATAAAGCGCACTGGCGAATCGCAGGGCGCACCGGTAAGTCTTGGCCGCCCGGTTAGCGGGCCGTCAGGGTGTTGCGACCTATAGGGGGACTTGCACGCCATGACAAGCAAGCCGTTCTGTCAGCCGTCACGCCAATGCCGAGGTAGCCATGGAAAGCCAAACCATCGTCGAAGCCCTGCTGCTCGGCCTGCTGGAGGGACTGACCGAGTTCATCCCGGTGTCGTCGACCGGCCATATCCTGCTCGCCGGCCATTTCCTCGGCTTCCATTCGACCGGCAAGGCCTTCGAGATCCTGATCCAGCTCGGCGCCATACTGGCGATCCTAAGCGTCTATTTCCGCCGGCTGTGGCAAATGCTGCTCGACCTGCCGCATGACCGGCTGACACGGCATTTCGCCATCGGCATCCTCATCGCTTTCCTGCCGGCGGCGATCATCGGCGCGCTGGCGCATGATTTCATCAAGACTGTGCTGTTCGAATCACCGAGGCTGATCTGCATCATGCTGATCATCGGCGGCGTCGTGCTGCTGGTGGTGGACCGCATGAACCTCAAACCGGTCTACCGCGACGTCGAGCGGTTTCCGACCCGGCTTTACCTGCAGATCGGGCTTTTCCAGTGCCTGTCGCTGATCCCCGGCACCTCGCGCTCGGGATCGACGATCGTCGGCGCGCTGCTACTTGGCGTCGACAAGCGGGCGGCGGCGGAATTTTCTTTCTTCCTTGCGATCCCGACCATGGTCGGCGCCTTTGCCTTCGACCTGTTCAAGAACCGCAACGTGCTGAGCAGCGCCGACCTGCCGATCATAGCCGTCGGCTTCGTCGCCGCCTTCGTCACGGCGCTGATCGTCGTGCGCTTCCTGCTCGATTACGTCTCGCGCAACGGCTACTCGCTGTTCGGCTGGTGGCGGTTGGTGGTGGGTGGTGTCGGGCTGGTGGCGTTGATGATCTGGGGGTGAGCTTACCCTCCCTTTTGTGGGGAGGGTCGATCCGCAAAGCGGATCGGGGTGGGGGTCGGCGCCATGCCCCCGCCCCGGTTCGCCAACGACGCTTCGCGTCGCCGGCTCGCCGACCCTCCCCACAAGGGGGAGGGTAAGCCCCTCAACTCCTTCCATAAAACGCATTCTCGACATGCACCGGCCAGCGCCAGGGCAGCACAGCGACCATGTCGAAGCGCATCGACAATTTTCCATAATCGGACTGGCGCGACAGCCAGATGTCGGCCGCACCCTCGATGCGGCGCTCCGATTCATGGCCGATCGCCTCCATGGCTTCCATCAGCGTGCGCCGTGCCTTGACCTCGACGAACAGCACGAGGTCGCCGCGCCGCGCGATCAGGTCGATCTCGCCGAAACGCGTGCGATGGCGGCGCGCGAGGATACGATAACCCTTGAGCATCAGTGCTGCCGCCGCCAGCCATTCGCCGCGATGGCCGCGCCGATAGGCTTTTTGCCGGCTGACGCTCGGGCGCTCAGCCACCGCCTTCTCCAGCGGCATCCCTGAGTTCCAGCAGCCGCCGGTAAAGCGCCTGTTTCTGGCCGCCGGTCATTTTTGCGGCTTCCGCCGCCGCCTTGGAGGCCGGCATCTCGGCGGCGAGCGACAAAAGCAGGCGGTCGATATCGGCCGGCTCTTCGGCCTTGGCCTCGGCCGGACCGATACAGACGACGATCTCGCCCTTCGGCGTATCGGCCGCCGCATAATGGTCGGCCAACGCCTGCAGCGTGCCGGTGCGCATCTCCTCGAAGGTCTTGGTCAATTCGCGGCCGATAGCGGCTCTCCGCTCGCCGCCGAGCGCTTCGACCATGGCGCCGAGGGATTCGGCCAGCCGGCGCGGCGATTCGAAGAAGATCAGCGTCGCCGGGACGGCCTTCAGCGCTTCCAGCCGCGTCAGCCGCTGTCCGGTCTTCACAGGCAAGAATCCAGCGAACAGGAAGGCGTCCGACGGCAGGCCGGATGCGGTCAAGGCCGCGAGCGGCGCCGACGGACCGGGGATCGGCACGACGCGAATGCCATGGTCGAGCGCCTCGCCGACCAGCCGGTAGCCCGGATCGGACACCAGCGGCGTGCCGGCATCGGAGATCAGCGCCACGCTCTGTCCTGCCTGGAGAGCCGCGATCAGTTTGGGCCCGGCCTCGCCGGCATTATGCTCGTGATAGGCCGTGGTGCGGCGGCGGATGGCGTAGCGCTCGAGCAGCACGCGCGACACCCGCGTGTCCTCGCAAGCGACGATGTCGGCGGCGGCCAGCGTCTCCAGCGCGCGCAGCGTGATATCGGCGAGATTGCCGATCGGCGTCGCCACCAGATAGAGCGCCGGCTCGAGCGGCCGGGCCGCGATCTCGGTCTGACCGACCACATAGCTGCGCTTGCCCGTCTCGCCGGTCACTGATGCCTTCTCCATTCAGCTCTGTTTGGCACGGCTGGCGCGAGCTTGCAAAAGCTGACGTTGTGTCTCCCCCGCCATTCCTTTGCCACAGTAGGGAACGAAACCGGCTATGGCAGATTTACCCCCTGATTCCCGAGGAGGACAGGATGGACAGCCTGAAGATACAGGACGCTTTCGAGCCCTATTATGCCGACCGTAACCGCGTTGCCGCACGCAGGGACAAGCGCTTGCCTGCCAAGACCGACGCCAGCCTGATCAAGCAGGCCGCCTTGCCTGCGAACGTCAGGCTTTCCGACAACAAACCCGACAGCACGACGGAGCACTGACCGGACGATGCCCAATCGCTTCGATATCTTCATCACCCGTCTTGAAACAAAAAGCGCCCGCAACAGCGTGCCTCTACCCCCGATAGGCGACCAGCACCGCGCCCGCCGCGATAAGGGCGATGCCAAGCCAGTTCGCTCCGGTGAGTCGCTCGCCGAGAAAGACCGCGCCAAACACCGCCACAAGCACGACGCTTAGCTTGTCGATCGGCGCCACCTGCGCCGCATTGCCGATCTTCAGGGCGCGGAAGTAGCAGAGCCACGAGGCTCCGGTCGCCAGACCGGACAGACCGAGGAAAGCCCAAGTCTTTCCCGAGATCGTCGCCGGCGACTGGAACTGGCCGCTGGCCAGCAGGATCGCACCGAGCACGACCAGGATGATGATCGTGCGGATGAAGGTGGCGAAATCGGAATTGATGTTCTCGATGCCGACCTTGGCGAAGATCGCGGTCAGCGCTGCGAACACAGCTGACAGCAGTGCCCAGAATTGCCAGGAGGATACGGTCAGGTTCATGCGGATGGCCTCGCGGATTGGGTCTCAACCCAGATACCGTGAAACGCGTGCCTTCAGAAATTCAATCCTTGGCTTCGGAGATTTGGGGGCATCTGTGAGATGTCGGCGGGGCAGCACCCCCCTCTGTCCTGCCGGACATCTCCCCCGCAAGGAGGGAGATTGGCAGCTTCAGCGCTCCGCTCGTTCCTGCAACGTTGATGGTTGGCGAAAGCCGGGATGACAGCCAATCTCCCCCCTTGCGCAGGGCTGTCCGGGGAAAGTTTTGAGTGAATCGAAATGCCGCATGTGCATGCCCCGCAAAACGGGGTTTGTCCGTCTTCTCTCT
>NZ_JAMYRC010000076.1:0-14484 GCF_040321205.1 Mesorhizobium sp. M0496
CATGGTGCTGAGTCGCGCCAGTGACCCGCCGCAAGGCGGGTTTTTTGTTGCCCGCCGTCGTGCAGAACCTTTGCGGGAAGCTGGCGGGACAGCACCCCCCTCTGTCCTGCCGGACATCTCCCCCGCAAGGAGGGAGATTGGCTGTTATCCCGGCTTTCGCCAATTTCCACCGTCACAGGAGTGAGCGTAGCGCCGAAGCCGCTGATCTCCCCCCTTGCGGGGGAGATGTCCGGCAGGACAGAGGGGGGTGATTGGCGCCAACATCGGGCAAGTTCTTCCCGCTCCGCCCGTGGATGACGAAGTTTTGGTGGCTTCGGCCAATCTCGAATGTCACCGCCCGCCCTGAGCCCGCGAAGAGCGAGCCGCCGCCAGCCACGTCGCCTTCTCCAATCAAAACCACTTGTCCGGCCTGAGAAATCCGCGCCCCAAGCTGGCTATCCTCCTCCACCTCTGTCTATCGTCCCGCCCAGCACCACCGCAGGAGCCCCGCACCATGAGCACCGTCCCGAAAACACCCGAGCAGCCGGCGGAGAACGACAGCGGCGGCGAATATTTCGAGGCGCCGACCACCGGGCAGCTCGAGGCCGACCAGGCGTCGGACGAACACCTCGAAACGCCCGACGTGCCGGACTCGGAACCATCAGCTCCGGGCACCCATCGCGGCAAGCCGAAGAAAAAACCGTCCGCGATATCGGGCCGCAAATTCCGCAAGCGCGATCTCGTGCGCATCGACACGCTGCGCCCGAGCCTCGCCGACCGCATTCGTTCGGATCACCCGGACCTGCCGTCCGGCGCCCGCATTACCCGCGCCGAGCTCGGCCGCTACCGCATGCGCTACATGGAGGAGCTGCTCCAGCAGGAGCATGGCGAATTCTCGGAGCTCGACCGCCAGGTGGTCGAATCGATCGCCAGGCAGGACACGATTTCCGAAAACTCGGAGGAGGAGTTCGAGGAGCACCGGACCTTTGCCGACCGCGTCTCCGACAACATGGCGTCCTTCGGCGGCAGCTGGTGGTTCCTGATCTCATTTGCCAGCGTGCTTCTGGTGTGGATCGGTATCAACCTGATCGCCGGCATGGCGGGCGCCTTCGATCCCTACCCCTTCATCCTGCTCAACCTGCTGCTCTCCTGCATTGCCGCCATCCAGGCGCCGATCATCATGATGAGCCAGAGGCGGCAGGAGTCCAAGGACCGCCTGCGCTCCTTCAACGACTACCGCGTCAACCTCAAGGCCGAGCTCGAAGTGCGCCATCTGCACGAAAAGCTCGACTACCTCATCTCGCGCCAATGGACGCGCCTGGCCGAAATGCAGCAGATGCAGCTGGATGCGATGCACGAGCTGACCGGCGCCAAGAAGCCGAAGCGGGCGGTGCGGCGGAGGCGGGCGGTGAAGAGTGGGGCGGCAACCTCATAGGCCACAGCCTGGACGCACCGAGCCAAGTCGCTGCGCCAATCTCCAATTGCCCGTTGAAGCCCGCCCCGGCTTCCGCTAAGAAGCCGTGACTTGCCGGTTCACCGGCTGGTTCGTTTTCCGGATCACCGGGAAGCACCCGTAGCTCAGCTGGATAGAGCGCTGCCCTCCGAAGGCAGAGGTCACAGGTTCGAATCCTGTCGGGTGCGCCAATCATTTCAATAAGTTAGCCTCAGACACACCAGCGATTGTGCGAAGGCTGCTCACCAATTGCTCGCAAGCTCTGGCGTAGTTTGGCTAAGATGGAGCTTTTGATTTTGGCGAAGGATCGCCAGCAGGAGACCAGCTCTACGCCGCAGTTGATGCAATCTGATTGTCTATGGCAGCCCTGCACCAGTCAGCCAACCTGCCGACGATGAGAGTACGCACTCGGAAGGTGAGAGTTTGACCCTTTCGAGAGCGCCGGAGTCGAATTCTCTTCTTGGAAGTCGAAATTGGCCGGAACCAGCATTCGTGACCCGAAGCCATCCTACGTTGGGTACGATGTCAACGGCAGCTTTGCGCCAAAATCCGGGCGTTCACGACGGCTCCGCCCATCACTATAAGCGGACGTCGCTAGGCGACGCGGGCGAACTAGCCCCAGAGGCACGTTCTGATAGCGAATCCGCCTTTTTTGGAAGTTGGGTGGCCAGACTAAAGAGAATCAAAGCGAAGTGTGTTCCGGGCGATCTTCCAGGCGGACTCGACATGCCGCCGCGCTGCGGCTTCCGCCTCTTCCGGCTTGCGTGCGCGGATTGCATCCATGATCTCGTTCATCTCGGCGATCGCCGCTTCGCGCCTGTTGGTCGAGACGATGGTCATCGAACGAAGCTGGTTGATGCGGACATTCAGCCCGCTGACGATTTCCCAGGCGACGCGCTTGTCAGCGGCCTCGAACAGTGCCTCGTAGAATTTCGTCGTCGCCCGCATCACCGCGGGCGGCGTCCCTGAGGACCACGCATCGAACAAATCCGTCAGCGCCTGTTCGAGCGTTCCCAACTGCTCACCGGTGGCCGACAGCGCGCAGGCGCGGGCCGCAATGCCTTCGAGCAGAGCTCGAAGTTCGTAAATCTCATCCGTGCGGCCGAGATCCGGCCTGGCCACAGCCGGCCCATGCCCAGGGATCATCTGCACCAGTCCCTCGGCCTCCAATTGCCGCAGAACCTCGCGCACGACGGAACGGCTGACGCCAAGCTGATCGCATAGCGGTCGCTCGACCAGCCTTTCGCCGGGCTGGAAATGGAAATCCATGATTGCGTCGCGCATGCGCTCCAGCGCCAGTGTCCTCAAGGTCTTGGCGCTGCGGTCGATGCGAAGCGTGTCGTCTGGCATGTGTGGTCTCCTGCGCGGTCACGAAAACAGATTCCAGGCCGGGTTGACAAGGTGCTTGGCGGTCCATAGCATGGTATACCATAAGATGATACGGGGATCTGACTATCCCGTTGGCATCGCCGAACTGAGGATTCCATGCAGCCTGCCATTCGCAAGATCGTTACCTATACCGAGAACACGCTGATCGAAGGCGGCAAGGCTGCTCCCCGTCCGCTGCGCTTGATCGGCGTCGCTGCGGTGCTGACAAACCCTTGGACAGGACGTGGTTTCACCGAAGATCTGTCGCCTGAAATCCGCGCTTGTGCGCCAGTGATCGGGGAAATCCTGACTAGCGAGATCATTGCCGTCGCCGGATCCGGCGAGGTGATCGAGGGCTATGGCAAGGCGGCCATTTGCGGCACGTCGGGCGAGATTGAGCATGCCTCGGCGCTGATCCATACGCTGCATTTCGGCAACCATTACCGCCGCGCCGTCGGAGCCAAGACCTATCTCGCATTCACCAACCTGCGCGGCGGGCCGAACACGCCGATCATGATCCCGCTGATGGACAAGAATGACGAGGGACGGCGCTCGCATTACCTGACCGTGCATTTCCAGATCGGCGATGCGCCGGCGCCGGACGAGCTGGTGGTGGCGCTTGGCGCTTCAATCGGCGGACGCCCGCATCACCGCATCGGCGATCGTTATCAGGACCTCAAGGAACTCGGGGACCTGCATGGCTGATACCGCCGCACCTGCATGGGTCCGAGCCGCCGCGCCCGACGGCACCGGCTTCATACGCGCCGGATCGGGCGCGCCGGTGCTCTTCATTCACGGCGTCGGCATGAATGCCGCGATCTGGCAGCCGCAGATCGAGCGCATGGCTGGCCGCTTTGAGATGATCGCCATCGACATGCTCGGCCATGGCCTTTCTCCGCTGCCGCCGCCGCACCCGGAACTGGCCGACTATGCCGATCAGGCCATTCGCCTGCTCGATCATCTCGGCCTCGACAAGGTATCCGTCGTCGGCCATTCGATGGGTGCACTCGTTGCCCAGGAATTTGCGCTGCGCGCACCGGAGCGCGTCCGCCGCATCGTTTCCCTGAATGCCGTGTTCCGGCGCCCGCCTGAAATGGCCGAAGCCGTTCGCCAGCGCGCGGTGGCGCTCAACGGCCGCGCCGATACGGCCGGCACGGCCCAGACCATTGCCCGCTGGTTCGGAGATCCGGTGCCGACTGAGTTGGAGGCGGCAGCGCAGAAGACGGCATCCGCACTGAGCGCGGTCGACCCGGAAGGCTATGCCCGCACCTATCGTCTGTTCGCTCGTGCCGACGGCGATCACACTGCCCGCCTGCCGAAGCTGGGCATGCCGGCCCTGTTCATGACCGGCTCGGAGGACAGGAATTCTTCGCCGGCAATGTCGGCGGCGATGGCGCGCCTGGCGCCGCATGGCCGCTGCACAGTGCTGCCAAGCGAGAGGCACATGATGGCGGTCGCGGCACCCGATCTGACGACGCGTCACATCGTCGACTTCCTCGGAGAGGACGAAGCGATCGAGCAAAGAAGCGCCGCGGAAGCGGACGCCGGTTTCGACAACGGCGAACTCCGCCGCGCAATGGGCTCCTTCCTCACCGGCGTTACCATCGTCACCACGATCGGACCCGAAGGCGAGCCGCGTGGCTTCACCGCCAACTCCTTCACCTCGGTGTCGCTCGATCCACCACTGGTGCTCATCTGCATCGCCCACAAAGCGCTTGGCCATCCCGTCTTCGCGACATCCAAAAGCTTCGCCATCAACGTCCTCAACGAGCGTCAGAAGGCAGCGTCCGGCATCTTCGCCTCGAAAGCCGCCGACAAGTTCGCCTCCGTGGCCTGGCGGCCGGGACGGACCGGCAGCCCCGTGCTGGACGGCTCCGTCGCGTCCTTCGACTGCGACATGGAGCGCCTGGTCGATGCCGGCGATCATTCGATCCTCATCGGCCGCGTCCGCGATTTCGAGCACAACTCATCGCAGCCGCTCGGCTATTGCCGCGGCGCCTATATCGCACCCGGCCTCAGCCAGGACGCGCTGGCGGCCACGCAGCCCGGCACCGATGTCGGCGCCATTCTCGAAAATGGCGGCCGGATCCTGTTCCTGGAAACGGCTGACGGTTTCGAGCTGCCGCGTGGCCGAGGCTTAGGCTCGGCCGGCGATGCCAAAACCCTTCGAGGCCTGCTTGCGGCGAAGGCCATCGAGGCCCAGCTCGGCTTCCTTTTCGCCGTCTGGGACGACGCCGGGACTGTTTCGCGCACCCATGTCTATTATCGCGGCACGTTCGACGTGCCCGCTTCCAGCGATCGCGGCATCAGGCTCATCGAGATCGGCGCGATCGAAGGATTGAAGATCGCCGATCCGGCGATCCGCTCGATGCTCGCGCGCTATATCAGGGAATGCTCGGTGGACGCATTCGGCGTCTATGTCGGCAACGATGTCGAAGGCGAGGTTCGCCCGCTCGCCAGGGCCGACGCTTCTGCCGTCAACACAGGTGACCAGGGATGAAATTCTCGCTCTTCGTGCATATGGAACGGTCGGACCTCGCCAAACCGCATTCCGAGCTTCTGACCGAGCTCGAGGAGCTGATCCTGCTGGCAGAGCAGGCAGGCTTCGAGACCGCCTGGATCGGCGAGCATCACGGCATGGAATTCACCATCTCGCCGAACCCTTTCATCAACATCGCCTATCTCGCAGCCAAAACCAGCCGGATCCGCCTCGGCACGGGAACCGTGATTGCGCCCTTCTGGCACCCGATCAAGCTTGCTGGCGAAGCGGCGATGACCGACGTCATCAGTGGCGGCCGCCTCGATATCGGCATCGCGCGCGGCGCCTACAGCTACGAATATCAGCGCATCTTTCCAGGCCTCGACGCCTGGGGCGCCGGCCAGCGCATGCGCGAGATCATACCGGCGATCCGCGGCCTTTGGGACGGTGACTTCGAACTCTCCGGGGAGTTCTGGCAATTCCCGCCGACCACCTCCTCGCCCAAGCCTGTGCAAAAACCCTACCCACCGATCTGGGTAGCGGCCCGCGACCCGAACTCGCACGATTTCGCCGTCGCCAATGGTTGCAAGGTCCAGGTGACGCCGCTGGCTTCCGGCGATGAGGAGGTGACGAGCCTGATGCAGCGCTTCGACGCCGCCTGCGCCGCGCATCCCGAGATCGACCGACCGGAAATCATGCTTTTGATGCACACATTCGTCGCCGAGGACGCGGCCGACGCCGATCGCCTCACGCAGGACCTGTCGACTTTCTACTGCCAGTTCGGCGCCTGGTTCCAGAACAAAAAGCCCGTGGATCAAGGCATATTGGAACCGCTGACGGCGGACGAGATCGCGGCCATGCCGCAATACGCGCCCGACAAGATCCGCCAGAATCTGGTGATCGGCGAAGCCGATGAGGTCATCGCCCGGCTGAAAGCCTACGAGACGCTCGGCTACGACCAGTACTCGATCTGGATCGACAGCGGCCTTTCGCACGAGCGCAAGATGAAATCGCTGCAACTGTTCATCGACCGGGTGATGCCGGCCTTCCTCTGATCGCGAGCCCATGACCGACGCCCTCTTCAGGAACTTCATCGACGGCCGCTTCGACGAGCCGTCCGCCACGTTCGACAGTGTCGACCCGTCGACCGGCGCGGCCTGGGCAAAGATGCCGGCGGCAAGCGAAGCCGACGTCGATCGTGCCGTCGAGGCGGCGCAAAGCGCGCTGTGCTCAGACCCATGGCAAAGGATGACAGCGACGGCGCGCGGAAAACTGCTGGTCAAGCTCGGCGACCTCGTGGCCGCCAATGCCGGGCGCCTGGCCGAACTCGAGACGCGCGACACCGGCAAGATCATCCGCGAGACCCGCGCCCAGATCGCCTATGTCGGCGACTACTACCGCTATTATGGCGGGCTCGCCGACAAGCATGAAGGCGCGCATGTGCCGATCGACAAGCCGGATCTCGACGTTACCATCCGCCGCGAGCCGATCGGCGTCGTTGCTGCTGTCGTACCGTGGAATTCGCAACTCTTCCTCTCGGCCGTCAAGCTCGGCCCGGCGCTCGCCGCCGGTTGCACGGTCGTGCTCAAGGCCTCCGAGGATGGCCCGGCGCCGCTGCTGGCTTTTGCCGAACTCGTCCAGGAGGCCGGCTTTCCCCGAGGCGTCGTCAACATCCTCACCGGCTTCGGCCAGGAGTGCGGCCAGCGCCTGACCAGCCACAGGCTGGTCTCGCGCGTCGCCTTCACCGGCGGTCCGTCGACGGCGCGCGCCATCGTCCGGAACACTGCGGAGAATCTTGCCTACACCACGCTCGAGCTCGGCGGCAAAAGCCCGGTCGTCGTCTTTGCCGACGCCGACCTAGACAGCGCCGCCAACGCGGTCGTCGCCGGTATTTTCGCGGCGACCGGCCAGAGCTGCGTCGCGGGATCTCGCCTGCTGGTCGAGCGTTCGGTAAAGGATGAATTCCTCGCCCGCCTGAAGCGCAAGGCCGAGGCGATCCGCATCGGCGATCCGCAGGATCCGGCCACCGAAATGGGTCCGCTGGCCACGCTGCGTCAGCGCGATTGGATCGAGAAGGTTGTCGCGGAAAGCCTCGCCGCGGGTGGCATGCTGATCACCGGCGGAACACGGCCGGCCGGCAGCGGCTTCTACTACGCACCGACCATTGTCGATGCCGGCAGCGCCGACCTGCCCTGTGTGCGCGAGGAACTTTTCGGTCCGGTGCTCAGCGTGCTTGGCTTCGACAGCGAGGCGCAAGCGCTGGCACTCGCCAACGACACGCCCTTCGGCCTGGCTTCCGGCGTATTCACCAGCAATCTCGGCAAGGCCCATCGCATGGCGCGCGACATCCATGCCGGTGTCGTCTGGGTCAATACCTATCGTGCCGTATCGCCGCTCGTTCCCTTCGGCGGCTACGGCCTGTCAGGCCTCGGTCGCGAAGGCGGGCTCGATGCCATCAGAGACTACACACGCTCGAAGTCCGTCTGGATCAAGACTTCGGACGAGCCGATCCCCGATCCCTTCGTCATGCGCTGAGGAGCGTGGGGCGTGGGTGCACTGAGAAAAACAAGAACAGACCAACAGAGGAGAATGACATGAAACTGATCCTGACCGGCCTGCTGGCCGGACTGCTCGTGGCGACCGCCGCCAAGGCCGATGAGATGGCGTTCACCAGTTGGGGCGGCACCACGCAGGAAGCGCAGACCAAATCCTGGGCAGCCCCCTTCGAAGCCAGCTCCGGCATCAAGGTGCTGCAGGACGGACCAACCGACTACGGCAAGCTCAAGGCTATGGTAGACGCCGGCAATGTCACCTGGGATGTCGTCGACGTGGAAATGGATTTCGCCATAAAGGCCGCCAAGGACGGGCTGCTGGAGCCGATCGACTATGCGGTCGTGCCCAAGGCCGATCTCGACCCGCGCTTCAGCAACGAGCATGCCGTCGGCAGTTTCTACTATTCCTTCGTGCTCGCCTGGAACAAGGGCACAGTCACAGGCGAACCGACGGGCTGGGCCGACATGTTCGACACCAAGAAATTTCCCGGCAAGCGGACCTTCTACAAATGGTCGGCGCCGGGCGTCATCGAGATCGCTCTGCTGGCCGACGGCGTGCCGGCGGACAAGCTCTATCCGCTCGATCTCGACCGTGCCTTCAAGAAGCTCGACACCATCAAGTCCGATATCGTCTGGTGGGGCGGCGGCGCTGAATCGCAGCAGTTGATTGCTTCCGGCGAGGCCGCGTTCGGCCAGTTGTGGAACGGGCGTGTTTTCGCCCTCCAGCAGGACGGCACCGACGTAGGCGTCGCCTGGAACCAGAACCTTACCGCCGCCGACGTGCTCGTCGTGCCGAAGGGCGCGAAGAACAAGGGCAGTGCCATGAAGTTCCTCGCTGCCGCCACCAGCCCGACCGGCCAGGCGAAATTCGCCGAGGCAAGCGGCTATGCGCCCATCAATGCCAAGGCCAAGGCCGAGATGCCCGCCAATGCGGTCAAGGCCCTGCCTGATGCCCATGTCGATGGCCAGATCAACCTCGACATGAACTACTGGGCGCAGCATCGCGACGAGATCGCCACGCGTTGGTATGCCTGGCAGACCAAGTAACACCGCTGCAGGTTGACGGGGGCGCGACTTGCGCGCCCCGTTTCGAGACAGGACCGCTCGATGCAAGGAAATTCTTTCAGACGCGGCTCAGTTGCCGGCCTGCCGGCCGGCAGCGGCAGCGCCTTGCCGGCTCTGCTTCTGGTCGGCTTGTTCTTCATCGTGCCGGTGGTCGCCCTGCTGCTGCGCAGTGTCACCGATCCCGAACCGGGCTTGCAGAATTACGCCACGCTCCTCGGCAGCGGCACCTATGTGCGGGTGTTCCTCAACACCTTCCTGGTCGCCGCCGTTGTCACCGCCGTCACCATCCTTGTGGCTTTCCCGGTTGCCTGGATGCTGGCGATCATGCCACCGGCCATGGGCTCGATCGTCTTCGGTATCATCATCCTGTCGATGTGGACGAACCTCCTCACCCGCACCTATGCGTGGATGGTGCTGCTGCAGCGGACCGGGGTGATCAACAGGGCGCTTATGGGGCTCGGTATCATCCACGAGCCGCTGCCCCTCATCAACAATCTGGCCGGCGTCACCATCGGCATGGTCTACATCATGCTGCCCTTCATGATCCTGCCGCTGGTCGGCACATTGCGCGCCATTGACCCGATGACGCTGCGCGCTGCGGCCCTTTGCGGCGCGAGCCCGTTCGAGGCGTTCCGCCGCATCCTTTTGCCGCTGTCGCTTCCCGGCGTCGCCGCCGGCGGCCTGATGGTTTTCGTCATGTCGCTTGGCTACTTCGTCACGCCCGCGCTCCTCGGCGGCACGTCCAACATGATGCTGGCCGAGATGATCGCCCAGACGGTGCAGTCGCTGCTCAACTGGGGGCTAGGAAGTGCGGCCGCCTTCGTCCTGCTTGTCGTCACCATGACGCTCTACGCGATCCAGCTTCGCCTGGTCGGCGCCAGGCGCGCCGGCGGAGGGATCTGAGGATGCTGCTCGACTATGACAGGCTCGGGTGGCTGCGCGTGGCGCTTGTCGGCTTCACGGCGGCAGTCGCGGCTTTCCTGCTGCTGCCGGTGGTCTTCATCGTGCTCCTGTCATTCGGCTCGTCGCGCTGGCTGGCTTTTCCGCCGCCCGGCTGGACGCTGAAATGGTACCAGCAATTGCTAGCCGACCCGACCTGGATCGATGCCGCGCTGACCAGCGCCCGGATTGCCGCCATGGCCGCCATCCTCGCCGTCATCATCGGCCTGTTTGCCTCCTTCAGCCTGGTCAAGGGTGAGTTTCGCGGACGGCAACTCCTGCGCGGATTGCTGTTGACGCCGATGGTGCTGCCGGTCGTCGTCTTCGCCATCGCCATCTACGCCTTCTTCCTGCGCATCGGCCTCGCGGGCACCACGGTCGGCTTCGTCATCGCCCACACCGTCCTGGCGCTGCCTTTCGCTATCATCCCGATCACCGCGGCGCTCGAGGGTTTTGATAAATCCATCGAGGATGCAGCCATCGTCTGCGGCGCCAGCCCGCTGCAGGCACGGCTGAGGATCACCTTGCCGTCGATCAGGATCGGTATTTTTTCGGCGGCGATCTTCTCCTTCCTAGCCTCGTGGGACGAGGTCGTGGTGGCGATCTTCATGGCAAGCCCGACCTTGCAGACCTTGCCGGTGAAGATCTGGGGCAGCCTGCGCGCCGACCTCAGCCCGGTCGTTGCCGCCGCCTCCAGCCTGCTTGTCGGCCTGACCTTGTGCCTGATGATCGTGACCGCACTCCTTCGCAGAAAATTGTCCAGATGACCCGACCGTTCCTGTCCATACGCGCGGTGAGAAAGACGTTCGGCGCCTTCGTCGCCGTCCATGATGTCACCATCGATGTGCCCAAGGGTGAGTTCCTGACGTTCCTCGGCCCGTCGGGCTCCGGCAAGTCGACGACGCTCTACGCCATCGCCGGTTTCCAGGATCCGAGCTCGGGCGACGTGCTCCTGGAGGAGAAGTCGCTGCTTTCGGTGCCGTCGCACAAGCGCAACATCGGCATGGTCTTCCAGCGCTACACGCTGTTTCCGCATCTGAGCGTCGCCGAGAATGTCGCCTTTCCGCTGCGCGTGCGCCGCCGGCCGGACGACGAGATCAAGCGCAAGGTTGCCGACATGCTGGCGCTGGTGCGTCTCGAAAACTTCGCCGACCGCCATCCGGGCGCGCTGTCTGGCGGCCAGCAGCAGCGCGTGGCGCTTGCCCGCGCGCTCGCCTACGACCCGCCGATCCTGCTGATGGACGAGCCGCTGTCGGCGCTTGACAAGAAGCTGCGCCAGGAAATCCAGGCCGAGATCCGCCGCATTCATCGCGAGACAGGCGTCACCATCCTCTATGTCACGCACGATCAGGAAGAGGCGCTGCATCTTTCGGATCGTATCGCTCTGTTCAGGGAAGGCCGTATCGAACAGATCGGCACTGGTGAGGACCTTTATCTCAGGCCCTCAAGCGAGTTCGTCGCCGGCTTCATCGGCAACTCGAATTTCCTGCCCGCAGAGCATTTGCAAACCACAGGCGGGGCGTCGACGATCCGCCTCGCCGACGGCTCGATCGTGACCGGCATCAAGACAACAACGTCCTTTGGCCAAGGCCAGAGGGTCCGGCTGATGGTGCGCCCGGAGGCCTTCCGCCTCACGCCTGGGCCAGCCAGCGCGGCGCTCGCCGTCGAGATCGTCGATACCGCCTTCTTCGGCGATCGCCGGCGCGTCGTAGCGCGCACATCCGGCGGAGATGAGATCGACGTCAGGCCAACCTCTGACGCGGAGGAAGCGAATAGCGCCGCCACTTCAGGTCAGCGCGTCTTTTTTGATCCCGCTTCGGCATTCCTGTTCCCGGCCTGAAGGGCCGGATTGGTCAGATCACGTCGATGTCTGTCAAGGTCCTAAGGACCGCTTCCATGTCAGGAAGCTGCCGGTCCGCTTCCGGCCCCATCCCAACCGAGTCAGTACCTGGGCGTTCCTCCCGTAGCCAATCATAGCCGAAGGAGAAACGAAATGGGACATTCACACTATGACCCGACCGCACCCGATCGCCAGGCGTGGAACGCGGGCAAGAAGGTCGGAACGAAAGGCCCGCTGAAACCTCGACAGATATGGGCGATCCGATTCTTTCTCGATCGAGAGCGGCGATTGCGCGATCGAGCCCTCTTCGATCTAGCAATCGACAGCAAGTTGCGCGGCTGCGATTTCATCAGGATCAAGATCGGCACCTTGGTTCTCGGGCCGGAAATTCGAACCCGCGCGATGGTCGTGCAACACAAGGCGGGCCGACCGGTGCAGTTCGAGTTG
Organism: Mesorhizobium sp. M0496; assembly: GCF_040321205.1. Lineage (NCBI taxonomy): Bacteria > Pseudomonadati > Pseudomonadota > Alphaproteobacteria > Hyphomicrobiales > Phyllobacteriaceae > Mesorhizobium > Mesorhizobium sp. M0496. The sequence continues at coordinate 12,123 of NZ_JAMYRC010000076.1, forward strand.
ATGAGCGACGCACGCTCCAGTCTTCGCATGGCTGGAACGGCGCGGCGGCACGGTCGACGACTATGCATTCCCGAGCAGGATCGACCCAAAGCGTCACATAAGCACGAGGCAGTATGTCCGCCTCGTGGACGAATGGGTTGTGGCGATCGGACTTCGACCCCAGGAATACGGCACGCATTCGCTGCGGCGTACCAAAGCGTCGATCATTTACAAGACGACAGGTAACCTCCGCGCTGTTCAGATTCTGCTGGGCCACATCAAAATCGAGAACACAGTCCGGTATCTCGGCGTCGACGTAGAAGATGCCCTCGAACTCGCCGAGGCCACGGAAGTCTAGCCAGATGCGGCTCCATTTCCCAGTGGAGCCGTGGATGCTAAGCGCCTTATCTTCGTCATTAAAGTTAGCTGTGCTTGGTGCCTCAAAGCGGAGATTCCCGGCGACCGCACTGGAGGCGGCGGGCGCGCCAGAAGCAGACGTTTCTGCTCAGCTGCGCGCCGATCATTTGTCGGCTCGCGCCGGTCATTGTCGGCTGAAGTAAACACACTAGCGCGAACGCTCGGACGATTGGAGCCCTACGATCAGCACAATCTTAGAAGTTTGGAACGAGTCCTGCTAGACGGCGTTGAACGCGAACGGCGCTTGCTGCAGCAGGGCCTCCGCCATTCGCCAACGCCGCGAACGACTGAACGACGGAGACGCTTATGACGACGACCCGGAGAACATTCGTCCAAGGCTCAATTGCGGCGGCGACTGCCGCCATGATCCCGGCAGTCGCGCTCAGTCAGCCTACCACGCCCGCGACGCGGCCTATCCCGTCATCCGCCGAGATGATCCCGGTTGTCGGGCTCGGCACCTGGATCACCTTCAATGTCGGCGACGATCCGGTACTCAGGGACGAATGCGCCGATGTGATGGCCGCCTTCTTCGAGGCGGGCGGGCGGATGATCGATTCCTCGCCCATGTACGGCTCGTCCCAGCCCGTCATCGGCCATGGCCTCGAAAGGCTCGGACGACCCGACACGCTGTTTTCGGCGGAGAAAGTCTGGACTTCCTCCAGCGCAAGCGGAAGCGCACAGCTCGAACAGTCACGCCGCTACTGGGGCGTGCAGCACTTTGACCTCGTCCAGGTCCACAATCTTGTCGCCTGGGAGGCGCATCTTCAAACGCTGTTCGAGATGAAGGCGGCAGGCCAGATCCGCTATGTCGGCATCACCACGTCGGAGGGGCGCCGGCACGATCTCTTCGAAGAAATCATGCGCAGCCAGCCACTCGACTTCGTGCAACTCACCTACAACATCGCCGACCGCGAGGCGGAGGAGCGGCTGTTGCCGCTTGCGGCCGATCGAGGGATTGCCGTGATCGTCAACCGGCCCTTCAGGCAGGGTGCGCTGACGCGACGGCTCGAAGGCGAGCCGCTGCCCGGATGGACAAGCGAGATCGGCGCCTCGACCTGGGCGCTGTTCATCCTGAAGTTCATCCTCTTGCATCCCGCCGTCACCGTCGTCATCCCCGCCACGACCCGCGTCGACCATGTGCGCGAAAACATGGCTGCGGCCGCGGGACTGCTTCCCGATGCGGCGATGCGCGAGCGGATGGCAGCCTACGTGCGCGATCTCTGATGTCTGAATGGTGGACTTACCGGCCGGAGGATTTTCTCCTCTTCTCGCCGCGCGTCTACTGGCGCATGTTCGAGATGCACAACGCCGCGCTCTGGCCGCTGCAGTTCCTGGCGCTCGCCGCCGGCCTCGGCATGGTCGTTGTCGTTCATCGGCGGCCTTTTAGCCACGACCGGTGGATCGCGCTCATGCTCGCCCTGATCTGGACCTTCGTCGGATGGTCCTTCCTGTGGAACCGCTATGCGGCGATCAACTGGGCGATCGAGTATGTCGCGCCGCTCTTCGCACTCCAGGCGATCCTGCTGCTATTCACCGGCACAATGTTCAACGGGCTCACCTTCGACCAGCGCGGCATCGTCGGCTGGATCGGGCTCCTCCTCGTGGCTTTCGGGCTTGTCGCCTATCCGCTTCTCCCGCAGGTCTTTGGACGTTCCTGGTCCGGTACGGAAATCTTCGGCATCGCGCCCGACCCCACCGTGATAGTTACACTCGGTGTTCTGCTTTTGGCGCGCGGCAGGCTTCTGTTCCTGCTCATGCCGATCCCGCTGCTGTGGTCGCTGCTCAGCGGCTTGACGCTGCGGACCATGGGGGACGTGCAGTTCTGGCTGCCGCTTCTGGCAGCAGTTGCGGCTCTCGCCGCCTTCGGTCTTCAAGCGGCGACTAGGTGTGGAGCCTCAACAGGTTGTCGTCGGTTAAGGCGAGGCGACTGATGGGCGGTTTTGACTTTAGGCTGCCGTGGGGGCGA
>NZ_JAMYRC010000077.1:0-12846 GCF_040321205.1 Mesorhizobium sp. M0496
GACGAGGCTGATCAAGCCTTCCAACAGTACCAGCCTGATCAATTACGGCGAGAGCTACCGGTCCGGAGATCGCATCAGCCCCTCTCTGCATATGCACGCGGCCGCCTGAATTGCCGATTTCGCTCAGCTGCTGCTGAATGGCGACGGCTTGCAGCGTATTCAGGGCCCTCTGCGTCTGCGCTGGCCACAACAGCGCTGGTGAATGTTCATTGTTGGGACGACTCACTCGGGTGGCAGGTGGTTGCCCTGGTCAAGCTCATCCGGCGAAGGGCGGATCTGCTGTTGGCTGGCAGCCAAGACTGGGGGCGGCGGCCCGAACTCCGGCGTCCCAGAGCTTGCGAAAGCCTCCGACACGCTTCTGTTGAGGTCATCCCGTCCAGCGGGCATCCCTGGGTTGCTGAAAAAAGACGAGGCGGCTTGATGATCCTGCCCTCGCTGAAGCACCTCGCGAAACCCCCTGTTCCAGTCGCAGAAGCTCCTCTGGTTTGGTTGGCGGCTCGTCAGCTCGACCATCGAACAGCGGCCGGAGCGCCTCGGACACGTGCTGCTCAAAGCCCACTTGCCGGGCTTGGCCCTTCCAAGCCGGCGTCCTGCACCTGCGACAAAGCTGTTACACGGGATGGATTTTTTCGCGGGGTCCACACCAGCCTCACATCAAACTGTATCGTCAAAGTCCTGCGCCAATTCACACAGCGGGTCATCGAGTTGAGATTCGGCGGAGAGCGCCTCCTCTGCTCCCGTCAAGGGCGCCGGCTCCGGGAGGGCGCCTGTCTGGCGTTCAAAGATGCGTTTCAGAATGCGATCCGAAAAATAACGCACCTTCCTCAATTTTAATGGTGGCAGACCTTTGATGAGAACAATCTCGTAGTCGTCATCGAGCAGCCGAACCTGTTCGGGACGCAATAGCGGTGCACCTTGATGTGAATTCTGAATGGTCCAGTCGAACGTTCGCGCCTGGCTGTGGGAAATCGATTTGGCTTCAAACGTGTATTCACCGATGGCCTTGGAAATGTAGTTCGGAGTCTCGTCATCAGCCGTGGCCATGAACACTTGCAGTCCGGTATTGCTGAGAAAATTCTGCTTGCCAGCCTCTCCATAAGCCCCCGTCAGTGCCGAAAGGCTTTGGATGATGAGCATGAAACGCCCCTTGTAGCCCGCGATAGTCGTGATTGCGGTCTCGATCGCCTCCAGCTTACCCAAGTGCTTGAACTCGTCGAGCAGGAAGAGAACCTCGTGCTTTTCATCCCGGCGGGCCAGCGACCGCTGCAGAATTGAAACGATTTGCTGAAAAAACAAGCGTATCAGAGGCGCGATCACCTCAAGATCGTTCGGACCAACGCAAAGATAGATGCACGTTCTGCGACGGCGAAGATCATAGACCGAAAAGTCCGAGCGACTTGTGGCCGCCTTTACAGCGGGATCCGCCCACAGGTTGAGCCCGCCATCGCCGAGCACGGAAGTGTAGGAGGTTAGGATTTTCGTATCGTTCCCCGCCATGTCGTCGAAGATGCGTTGTGCCTCTTTGTTCTGGGTCTCCATGGCGAGTCGCGCGAAGAGCTTAAACTTCTCCCCCGGCTGGGCGAAGAGGTCATAGACGGCGCCGATTGTTGGCGTGCCCCGCTCGATGCAGGCAAGGATTCCCGCGACAAAGATATCTCGCGCGCCGCTGACGAAACCTTCCGCGCCCTCCCCCTTGGCCGTAATCAGGTTTGCGGCCAAGCGGCGGGCTTCGGTGAATTGCTGCTGTGGAGGCAACGCTATAAGATCCAACAGCGGATTGTAGCAGTTTGTGCGCCGCTCCGAATCCAGCGGCGCGAATTTAAACACGTCGTCACCTGCGGCTTTGCGCGCCCTCGAGGTGAGCTCAAAGAGCTCCCCCTTGACGTCCAGAGCTATCACCGAGCCTTTGAATGTAAGTAGCGTTGGAATGACTATGCCGACGCCCTTGCCAGCGCGGGTCGGTGCAACGATGAGGCTGTGAGGCTGCTCGCCATTGGTCAGGTAGTAGCCAGGCCAGAAAGGGCCACTTGTCTTCCCAAACACCGGCCCTGTCACGCCACGGTATCGTCGCAGATATCCCGCGCGTCGCATTTCATCCACTCGAGCCCAACGAGCCGTCCCGTGGTGTTCGAGCTTGCGGCGCAATACGATCTGCTGAATCAGCAAGACGACCGCGGACGTCGAGAGCACGATAGCCGCGCCCCGATAGAAAACGGGGGTTGCGAAACCCAAATAGAAGGGCGTCTCAAACCAAAAGGCACGGACATCAAACGCCATCAGAGCCTCGCCGCTGCCGCCGTGGCGGAAGGTTGCGTAAAGACTTGCCGCACAGAAGCCCACGGCGAGTGAGCACGCGATGCTAATGGCTATGTTGGGGGGCGTCGTTTTTGTTGAAAGCATTGTTCCATTGCCGGATTAGCCGTAGCTAATGCTGCGCGTGCTTCAGAGACCGAACCGGCGTCGCGCGATGTCGCCGCTCGACAGATCGATGCCGCAGCGGGTGGTGCGATGCTTGCAGCGCATCACCCGGCAGACGTGGTTTTTGAAAGTTACACTAAGCAGGTACGTCAACGGCCAGCGAATTGGAAACGGCAAGGCCGTAAACGGAATTCGGGAGGGAAAGCGTCACTGTACCATGGCCGAGACCTCAACGGCCGGAGCGATCTCTGCTTCTGGTGGCCTCCATTAGGTCCTCTCGGGCGTGATTGAAGGCGTGGTTTATGGACCGCCCGATTTGAGCACCCCGCTGCAGCTGTTCATAGGAGGTTTGCGGGCCTACTGTATCACGGACTGCAGCCTCAATACCTGCTATGTGGCCGTCCAGATTCGCACTCCGTTCCTCTGCTGCATGCTGCGGCGGCGGCATGTGCGGCAAGATGTCTTGCATGCCGGGAAAAACTGAGTGAGCTTGGGCCTGTTGATTTGCGTCTAACTGTTGATACATGTTGAGAATAGCATTGGATGCCATCATCCTGACATTGCCATCCGGATCAGAAGAAGCCAATCCAATGGCCTGATCAAGAATGCGAGATTTGTTTTCGTCAGTAAACTTACTGAAGTGTGGCGCAACGTAATAAGCTCCGAGAGCTTGCGACGGCGGATCCATGTTGCCAATGCGATTAACAATAGCATCTTGCAGCCCTGGCGTTAGGTAATCGCCTAGATTACTGGCCGCTCCGACTTTCTGCAATGCTATGTCATCCGTGCTGTACCCCAATTCGGCTGTTAATGTCGCGGCCAGATCGATGGCTGATCGTCCAAGCCGATTGGTCCGCCTTTCAAATCTCGCGAGGTCAGTTTCTGGCCCGGGTTGAGTGCCCCGAACGGCTGTTCGCTCGTGCGTCCCGAGGCCTTTGAAGCCCCCAAGATTTCGCGCTGTATCGCGCGGGTTAGCGGTTACCAGCCGTTCTGCAACATCGCTCAATGGCCCCTCTGGAACGTCACGGAGGCTACTGCTCCCCACGCCTTGAGATGATCTTGCAGCTGCACGTGCCCGTTTGTTATCGCGATCCATTGCTCGCCTCCAAAGTAGTTATTCTACCCAATGAGGTTACCACCGAAGCTTGACCTGCTAAACCGATATGATGTTACAGTTGTAGTATGGCAAAGGGTTCCCAGCTCTGTGGGTCTGCCAAGTGCCCGTCCAAGCCGAAGAAAATACGATGAAGCTGGCATCAAATGGATGTGAACTGCCCCGGGCATTCCGGTGGCCGTTTCGTTTGAGTCACGCGGCTATGGCTGGTTCATCCAACATGGCGTAGTAGCGTTCCTCGGCTTCGGCCGGCGGGATGTTGCCGATGGGCTCCAGCAGCCAGCGATTGTTGAAGCAGTCGACCCATTCGAGCGTGGCGAACTCGACGGCCTCGAATGAGCGCCAGGGTCCGCGTCGATGGATCACCTCGGCCTTGTAAAGACCGTTGATCGTTTCCGCGAGAGCATTATCGAAAGAGTCGCCGACACTGCCCACTGCGGGTTCGACGCCGGCCTCCGCCAAGCGCTCGGTGTATTGAATGCTGACGTGTTGGGCGGATTCAACCGGTCGTCGCAACACCAAGGGATTGGAGGTTGCAATGACGGTTCACCAACGCGCTTCAGATCGGTGCACTCGAAAGAAGCTAGATCGCCCGGGCGTCCGCCGCCTGGCAGCGTGAGAATCGCTTCCGGTTCTGGCAAGCTATTGCCTTGGGACATTCGAGCGAGGAGGCCGCACTGGATGCCGGTACATCAACGCCTCTTGGTCCGCGCTGGTTTCGGAGTGCAGGAGGGATGCCGCCAACGCATTTGGCGCCGTGGGCGAAGCCGCCTTCGGGGCGATATCTTTCTTTCGGGAGCGCGAGGATATTGCGCTTGAGCTTGCCAAGGGAATCGGCATCCGGGCCATTGCTCGTAAACTAGGTCGGCCGCCGAGCACAATCTCGCGGGAGGTCAGGCGCAATGCCGCGACGCGCAGCGGCAATCTGGATTACCGGCCAGTGCCGCCCAATGGCACGCCGATCGTGAGTCCCGGCGGCCTCCTGGCAAGCTGGCGGTCAATCCGGCTCTGCGTGAATATGTTGAGGAGCGCTTGGCCGGCAAAGTCACCAACCCTAATGGCGCCTCATTCGAGGGCCCCAAGGTGGGTATGGAAAAAACGACAGAGCCGGAGGTGGTCGGCAGCCTGGAGCCCCGAGCAGATCGCTAAATCGGCTTCAGATCGATTACCCAGAGGATCAAACCATGCGGATCAGCCACGAGACGATCTATCAGTCCTTGTACATTCAAGGACGCGGAGCATTGCGCCGAGGACTGACCGCATGTCTGCGTTCAGGCCGAGCGTTGCGCGTACCGCGCGAACGCGCGTACCGCGCGAACGGGCCCGAATGCGCAACAAGTCCTTCATTGGAGACGCCGTTATGATAGGCGACCTTCCGGCCGAAATTGCCGATCGGGCTGTCCCCGGACATTGGGAAGGCGACCTCGTCCTTGGCCTCGGAAGCTAGGCGATCGGTACGCTCGTGGAACGAAGTTCACGCTTCACAATGCGTGCTTCACCTGCCGCGCATGCATGGCTATCAGCAGAGCCTGCGCATCAAGAACGGTCCACCACTTGCCGGCCACGGCGCTGAAGCAGTCCGCAGAGCATAGCCCGATCCATGGGCAAACTTCCCGAGCAGCTGCGTCAGTCGCTGACTTGGGACCATGGAGCGGAAATGGCGCAGCAGCCGACCTGCGCATCGACACCGGGCTCGAGATTTACTTCTGCGATCCCCAAGCCCGTGGCAGCGAGACTCCAACGAAAACACCAATGGCTTGCTGAGACAGTACTTTCCAAAGGGCACGGATCTCAGTCGGCACACAGCCCGGGAACTGGACGCAGTTGCCCATGCTATCAACACAAGACCGCGCAAAACGCTCGGCTGGAAAACACCTGCCGAACTCCTCGATCAGCTCCTTGGGGGACAGTATGATGCCGGTGTTGCGACGATCCGGTTGAATCCGCCTTGGCTGCCTCTATCGCTGTGATGGATGAGCCCGCCTCCCCGCGCGGGCCGCCGATCATGGAGAGCCTGTTCCAGGGCATCGAGAACGAAGGCTGCATGCGCCGTCCGGCTCACCCGCCAGCCGACGATCCGACGGGCATAGGTGTCGATGACAAAGGCGACATAGACGAAGCCCGTCCAGGTCGCGACGCAGGTGAAGTCGGAGACCCGCAGCATGTTCGGCGCCGGAGCATGGATCTGGCGGTTGACGTGGTCGAGAGGGCAAGGTGCGGCCTTGTCGCTCACCGTAGTGCGGAGGATCGGCTTGCCGCGGACGATGCCTTCGAGGCCCATGGCCTTCATCAAGCGGGCAACCGTGCAGCGGGCGACCTCGAAGCCCTCGCGACGCAACCGCCGCCAGACCTTGCGAATGCCGTAGACGCGGAAGTTCGCCTCAAACCCGTCGGACCTCATCCTTCGAGGCTGTATCCCATCTTGCCCGAGCCGACAGCCGGCAGGGGTCGACGCGCTTGGCGACATGGTCGTGGTAGGTCGACGGGGCGATCGGCAGCACCTTGCAGATCGGCTCAACCCCATGCGCCTTGCGGTGATCGTCGATGAACGCGATCATGGCCTGAACCGGCGGTCGAGCTTCGCCTGGGCAAAATACGCGGAAGCCTTGCTCTCGTTGGCCTGCGAAGCTCGCGGCTCTCGCGTTCCAGAGCCTTCAGTTTCGTCGCAGCATCCGTGGGAACTCCGGCGCGCACGCCGCCGTCACGCTCGGCTTTCTTGCAGCCGATCTTGGCGGCGATCGATGAAACCGCCGCCCACCGCGACGTATGCTCGCGTTCGTGATCCAGAACCAGCCGCACCGCGGGGGGTCCGGACCTCGGGAGAGAACTTGTTGGTCGCCTTGCTTGTCATGGTTCCACCTTCTCAGGAGTTGGAGCCTCCGATCAACCCGGGGCGGCACACAACAAGGGTCACGGATCAATCTGGGCGGGAACCCTAGAGAATCAGCCCTCAGAGCCTTTGATAATAGACCGACCCCTCGCACCTGTTTGGGCTGGGTGTACAAGTCAGGTTTTCATCAGGTTGGACGAGTATGTCTGGCAGCCAGAGCGCGACCACTTCCGTGCCCGCCCGCTCGTCTGGCAGACACACAAAGGAGAAAGATATGCCGTCAGCTACAAGCAGCGCCATCGTTTCCTGCCGCAGATCATCGCCCATCCGGTCTGGCCCTCCTTCAGGTCCCCTTGAGCCTGTGTCTCGTCGAGGAAATGGCCCGGGAGCGGGATCGTGGTTTCGTATGAGACAATCCGACGGTGCGGCAACAAATGCGGTCCGCATACGGAGCCATTACGTCGCGGCACTTGATATTGCAGTGCAGCAAAGGTAGAGGGCCGCCCCTTATCGGAGTGTCGTCCATGGGCCTTACCAATACTGGTAGCGAGGCAGAACCCGTCGAACAGTCGAGCCATCCGGCAATCGAACAGCAAAGCCCCAAGGTGCTGATGCTAGGCGCGCTCGGCGTTGTCTATGGCGATATTGGCACCAGCCCGATCTACGCCTTTCGCGAGGCGCTGGTGGCGTCGTCAGGCGGCAATGTCGCCCAGCGCGGCGATATTCTGGGCGTGCTGTCGCTGATCATCTGGTCGCTGACGATCATCGTCACCATCAAGTACATCATGTTCGTGCTGCGCGCCGATAACGGCGGCGAGGGCGGCGTGCTGTCGCTGATGGCGCTGGCGCGCGGCAGTTTCCCCAAGCGCTCGGCGCTGATGCTCGGCATCGGCATCGTCGGGGCATCGCTTTTCTTCGGTGATGCCGTCATCACACCGGCGATATCGGTGCTGTCGGCGGTTGAGGGCATGAATGTCGTCACGCCGACCTTCCAGCCCTATGTCGTGCCGCTGACACTGGTCATTCTTGCCATGGTGTTTGCGGTGCAGCGCTTCGGCACGGGCGGGGTAGGATTGGTGTTCGGCCCGGTGACGGCGGTGTGGTTCCTGGCAATTGGCCTTTCCGGGCTCAACCACATCATCGCCGATCCGGAAATCCTGTGGGCGGTGAGCCCGCACTACATCGTCGCCTTCCTGATCAATTCGCCCGACGTCGCTTTCGTGACCATCGGCGCCATCTTCCTCGCCGTCACCGGCGCGGAAGCACTCTATGCCGATCTCGGCCATTTCGGCCGCAAGCCGATCGTGCTGGCCTGGCTGGCGATCGTGTTTCCCTGCCTGCTGCTCAATTATGCCGGGCAAGGCGCCTTCGTGCTGGCCAAGAATGGCGTCGTCGGCCATCCATTCTTCGAAATGAACGAAGGCTGGACGCTGATCCCGATGGTCGTGCTGGCGACGGCCGCGACTGTCATCGCCAGCCAGGCGGTCATCTCCGGCGCCTTCTCGCTGACCCGGCAGGCGGTGCAGCTCAATATGCTGCCGCGCCTGGAAATCCTGCACACCTCGGAGAAGCAGTCGGGCCAGATCTACATGCCGCGCGTCAATCTGTTGCTGGCGCTGGCGGTGATGCTGCTGGTCGTCGGTTTCGGCGAATCGAGCAAGCTCGCCTCCGCCTATGGCATCTCGGTGACCGGCAACATGCTGGTGACGACGGTGCTGCTGTTCGTCGTCATGACCCGGATCTGGAAATGGCGGCTGTGGGTGGCGGTCGCCATGACGGCGCTGTTCGGCTTCATCGATGTCGGCTTTTTTGCCTCCAACATCGTCAAAGTGTTCGAGGGTGGCTGGGCTTCGCTGGCGGTGGCCTTCACCATTGTGCTGGCTATGTGGACCTGGGTGCGCGGCAGCCGCTATCTGTTCGACAAGACCCGCCGCAACGAAATCCCGCTCGATTTCCTCGCCGGCAATCTCCTGAAGAAAAAGCCGCAGCTGGTGTCCGGCACCGCGGTGTTCCTGACGAGCGATCCACTCAGCGCGCCAACCGCGCTGATGCACAGCCTGAAGCACTACAAGGTGCTGCACGAGCAGAACGTCATCCTTTCGGTGGTGACCGCGCCGCAACCGGTGGTGCCCGACAGCGACCGGGTCAAGATGGAGACGGTCAACGAGCTGTTCATGCGGGTGACGCTGACCTTCGGCTACATGGAGCAGCCGAACATCCCGCGCGCGCTGGCGATCTGCCGCAAGCAAGGCTGGAAGTTCGACATCATGACGACCTCGTTCTTCCTGTCACGGCGTTCGCTCAAGGCCTCGCCTAATTCCGGCATGCCGGTGTGGCAGGACCGGTTGTTCATCGGCCTGGCGCGTACGGCGGCCGACGCGACGGAGTACTTCCAGATCCCGACCGGACGCGTCGTCGAGATCGGAACGCAAGTGACGATTTAGGGCATGCCGCGGTTGAGAAGAATCGGTGCTGTCACATTGATTGAGCGGTAAGGAAATTCAGGTAGCAGCGCGCCCGGCACTGTAAGTTTCAGCGGCTTGATGCAGCGATAGCTGGCCGGGACGGCTGTCACGCTGTGGCGACACACGCGATTTTGTTCCAGATTTGCATGGGGCGTTACGCAGGTCTCGATGTTGAGCCGATGACAGCGCATTGCAGGGAAAGTGAGCAGGTCGGCAATCGGATCATGGATGGAAACGAACCGCTGAAGCTGGCGTGCCGACTTGAAGCGTTTCATGATCCTTTCGCGTCGTCGGGTCGGCTGGTGCGAATTTTCCGCTCGATTATTCAGGCCTGTGTGCGACCGGTGTTCGACGCCGGGCATGAGGTCGCGCATGGCGGCATCATAGGATCGGAGCTTGTCGGTGATCATGATCCGTGGTGTCCGCCCTTGAGCTTTCAGCAACTTGCGCATCAGACGCTTTGCCGCCTTGGCATTTCGGCGGCTTTGTACCAGCACTTCGAGGACGAAGCCGTCCTGATCGACGGCACGCCAGAGCCACTGCTTCTTGCCACTGATAGCCACGACACATTCGTCGAGATGCTATTTGTCGCCCAGGCAGCCGGCTGATATTGATCTCCTGGGCGAAATGCCGTCCGAATTTCTCCGCGCAGCTTCGAACGGTCTGATGCGTGACGATGATGCCGCGGGCCGCCAGCATGTCCTCAACCATGCGCAGGCTGAGCGGAAAGCGAAAGTAGAGCCATACCGCGTGCGCAATGATCTCGGCGGGAAAGCGGTGGCGACCATAGAGCGGATCACCAGCAACTTCTGACATGGCCCCATGTACGCACATCTTCATAAGCTGTCGGTTGACTTTACGATGCCGCGCCAAGCGAGCAGCATCCGGCCGGCGGGGCCGACCCCGTCTCCCGGCCCTGAGCAGAACGGCATCGCGCAGGTGCCGCTTCATCCTCGACGCGGCCAGCCTGCTTTGCCATTACCGCCGCCGCCGAAAGCGCCAGGCGTTGCCGCCAGGCGCCGGTCCGCCGGCAGCGGTTCGTTTCCACCGAGATCCGATTGCCAACCAGTTCCACTTTCCCCCAATACCTGCGTAACGCCGCCATGCAAATCTGGAACAAAATCGCGTATGTCGCCGCAGCATGACAGCCGTCCCGACCAGCTATCGCTGCATCAAGACGCTGATATCTTTACAGTGCCCGCACGCCTCTCGCGCGCCAACGGCCAGTCGGGTGTCGCGAATGAGGCGCGCTGAAGCCATCCGGCTCAGCCGATCATGGCGCTTCGGTTGCCGGGTTCGAGGTCGTGGCCTCTGCCGCTGCGCGATTCTAGCATTTGCGCCTTGGAGAGCTCTGCTTCAGCCTCGGCGAGGCATGGCTCGGCTGCGGTTCTCTGCCGCAGAAGGTCCGATTGCGAATTCTTGACGTTGTCACGACGTAGGCGAGCGGCCTTGGCGAACGTCGGATAAGCGAAATGATTGACATCGGAGATGCCGGCCTTCGTTTCCTCGGCGTTTATCTGGAAGTCCAGTTCTCGCGCCATGCGCTCGAAATCGGCAATCATGATGTCTAGCTGGTGCAACTGTCGCCGCTTCTCATTCACCTGAAATTGCTTCAGTCGGACCAGATTACCTCGTGGCTTCATGACTCGGTACTCCGGTACCCATTTCGTCCAATCAAACCGCTCTCTCCCCTTAACGTTAGGCCTACAGCGACTCTCACGTTTTCTGCTGCGAGCGGAAACATATTTTCCAAAATCCTTGGCCGATGGCTATGAGTTCAATGGCATCGACAAGCATGCGAGCGGGGGACTTAAGGGGCGGTAAAAAAAGGCGGAATAGGGCGATTTTCACAATGTCTGCATTGAACGCGTTGAGACCTGCGGCGGGCTTGACACACAAAGCAATCGTCAAGATTTGCGACATGGACGCCGGGGGGCATGAATACGCCCGCCGTCAGCTACACGCCCCCCGATTTCCGCCGCCTATTATCGCCCACGCGGTCTGGCTTTATTTCCGGTTTCCGCTGAGCCTGCGCCTGGTTGAGGAAATGCTGCTGGAACGCGGCATCGTGGTTTCGTATGAGACAAGTCGCCGGTGGGGCATCAAGTTCGGGCTGGACTGCGCTCGCTGCTTGCGCCGCAAGCCGCCGTGCCGGAATGACGTCTGGTACCTGAACGAAGTGGTCGTCACCATCGCCCGGCAAAAAGCTTTGGTTGTGGCGCACCGTCGACCAGGATGGATATGTGCTGGACGAAATCGTGCAAAACCGCCGCAACACCAAGGCCGCCAAGCGCTTGCTGACGCGGCTGTTGAAGAAGCAGGGGCTCGCGCCGAAGCGCATGATCACCGACTAGCTGCGCTCGTATGGAGCGGCAAAGCGACAGGTGATGCCGGACGTCAAGCACCGGTCGCACAAGGGGTTGAACAACGGAGCGGAGAATTCCCATGTGCCGCCGCGAAAACGGGAGCGGATGATGCAGGGGTCCGATCGCCGAGAGGCCTGCAACGCTTCGTCTCGACCTTGTCAGCCCTCCGCAACCTCTTCGTCCCGCCCCGCCCCAAACGTTCTGCTCTCGCCATACATGTTCATCGCCTCAGCGCGATCGCGCTGGTGATATCACGACGCGTTTGTACCGCTCGACCTACGCCACAGGTGCCGACGCTGTGACGAGCTTCGTCGGTCGCGTGTCGAGTGACGGCACCGGGGACAATTATCGTCGACCGCAGTCCATTGCCCAGACCAAGGCGCTTCTCGGCGTCGGCACGATGGCAAATCGCAGCGTCACGATCTCGGCCGCTGCCCCTTCTGGCGGCGTGGACGGTGATTTCTGGGTGCAGCCGTAATGGCCCTTTACGTCAAAGCCTCCGGGGTCTGGGGGGCGGCCAGCGCCGTCTGGGTGAAAATCTCAAGCCTCTGGACCAAGGCTCGACAGGTCTATGTGCGCAGCTCGGGCGTCTGGGAGAAAATGTTCCCGATAGATCTGGTCTTCAATGGCACTCACGAAGACTCGACTGCCACGACCGTTTACACCCACACCAGCATTCCGCTTCTTGTCGCGCCACACGCTAATCGTCGTGTCATCGTGACAACTGAGACCACTGACACCGAAAGTGCAGTGACCGTCAACAGTATGACGATTGGGGGTGTGGCTGCCACCCTTCTCGCTCAGGTGGAAAGCATCTTCAATTCTGGTGTGGTCTATCTGTCAGTGTGGTCAGCCCTCGTGCCAACCGGTACGACGGCAACGATCGTGACCACGTATAGTGAGAGCGTGTTCCGTGACTACATGTCGGTCGATACGACCACCAATTGGGATGGTGTGGTGGGCACTGTTGCCTCTGACAACAATTCAACGGGTGGCCTGACAACGACCGTCAGCATTGGTGCCCTGGGCGCAGCGATCGCAATTGCGGGCAACGCCACCAAGGGGGCATCGGCACTGCGACATGGACCGGGCTGACCCAACAGTTCTCAAACACACCAGTCACGGATACAAACCACAGCGGAGCAATGGCCATAGCTACCGCCGCCCAAGCTGCCCTCACCGTAACCTGTGCCTACAGCACTACTCCAGCACTTGCCGCACTGCTGGTGGTTCCGCTTAACATGTCCTGCCCAGGCCAGGGGTGCGCAACTCCTGACTGGCGACGGCGTCGGCGACATGCCTTACGGACTCGTATTGCCAGAGCTTGTAATCGTCGACAAACCAGCCAAGTCGGCTCTCGATCGCCGTAGCAAGCTCGTTATAGTCGAGGCTGTCGAGGCCGAGATCCCGCATTCTGGTTGTCATCGAGACCTCTACTTTTTCGGCAACTAGAGCGTTGAGGGTTTTGAGAACCAGTTGTTCAATTTCAAGTAATGTCATCACTAATACATGCCTTTTGATTGCAGATTCAGGTAATGCAACCCTGATCGGGTCCAACCCCCAAAACGAGGTGTGCCGTTGAAACATGTTCTTGTCATTGACGATGATGCCGCAATGCGGCGCCTCATCGCCGAGTATCTCACGATGCATGCC
>NZ_JAMYRC010000078.1:0-12592 GCF_040321205.1 Mesorhizobium sp. M0496
GAGAGAAGACGGACAAACCCCGTTTTGCGGGGCATGCACATGCGGCATTTCGATTCACTCAAAACTTTCCCCGGACAGCCCTGCCGTTCACGGGAGAAGGTGGCCCGAAGGGTCGGATGAGGGGCAGCGCTTCCCTTGCAAAGCTGGCTCCGCCCCTCATCTCCGTTAACGGGGAGAAGAGTCGCTATTCGACGATGCGATAGATGTTCCACAGGCTGGTGCCCGACACGACATAGGGCTCCATCTCCTTGCCCCATTTGGCATGCGCATCGATCTTGCCGATCTTGGCGAAGAACGCCTCCAACTGGGCCAGGCTTTCGACCTGGTGATGCGATTCGACCGTGGCTTCCCGCGCGCCGATCGAACCGGTCATGATCTGGAATTCCAGTTCGTCGATACCGACCTGCGAGCCGATCTCGTGTTCCCATTTCTTCAACAGGTCGAGCACGGTCTGCTTGTGCCCGAACTTGGCATCGATCTGCCATCTGGCGCTGAACATTGTCTTCTTCTCCTCCAGGGTTGTGGCCAGAGCATGATCCCGAAAAGTGGAATCCGGTTTTCGGAAAAGATCATGCTCCAGCACTGAAACAGAGCATGATCCCGAAAAGTGGTATCCGGCTTTCGGAAAGATCATGCTCCAGCACTAAAAACAGAGCCTCATCCCGATTCGATCGGGATGGACGGCTCTGTGGTTGACCTACTCGTCCCAGGCTTGCACGACGGTCTGCCGTGCGATCCGCCCGTTCTTCAGCTCCAGCATCGCCGCGCAGAACACCTTGGTGCCGTCCGGATAGGCGCAGGCCTGGGTGAAGGCGAGGCTGTCGCCGTCGGCGATGGTGGTGTCGACCTTGTGGGTCATCGCCCGGCTGCAGATGTCGTCCCAGAATGTGGTGATCGCAGCGCGCCCGCGGATCTCGCGCGGCTTGCTCGGCGGGTTGTTGCGGTCGATCACCCGCACGAGAGCGTCATCGGCATAGAAGCTCGACAGCATCTTGCCGTCACGGCCTTCGATCGCCTTCTTGATCGCCGCGCCATCCACTGTTTGGGTCTTGGTCATAATTTCATCCTCCATTGGCCCGTCTTCCGACCGGGCGGTTGATGATCGAAGTGCTGCCCAGCGCTCGTCACCGGGCAGGGATTTCTTCACTGCGACTTGGCCTTGACGGCCGCGAACACGTCGTCCGCCTGCTTCTTGAAGGTCGTCAGATCGACCTGGCTGCCGTTGAGCATCGTCGACCAGTGGCGCACGATCGCGGCCATCGCCACCGCCTCCTTGATCTCCTCGTCGATGGCGCCGTTGAGCTTGGCCGCCTCGGTGTGGAAATAGATGCAGTACTGGCATGGGATCTGCGCCGCGACGGCGAGGCCCAAAAGTTCCTTGGTCTTGCCGTCAAGCGCGGTCTTTGGGTTGAGCTGCACGCCCTTGATTTCCGGCCAGGCGCCGGCGACGGCAACATCCGGCAGCGTCTTGAACATGTCCGGCACCGAGCCGAGCGTCGCCTCGATGCGCAGGTCGAGATTGGAAATAAAGCCCGGCACGAAGACAAGATCGAACGACCCCTGCCCGACCACCTGATAGGCGATCCGCACATCGCCGCTATGGGCGTATCGGGTCTCGATCGGCCTCACGAGGTTTTCCGCCCGGCCTGACGATTTCTGATCGTCGACCATAGCAGAACAGCACCGACTGCGGCAGCTTAAACTTTAGCGGATACGAATATAAGCCGGCGCGGCTAGGCGACTATTCTTGCGAGGCGGCGACGTCGGCAGGGGAGGGCTTGAGCCCGAGTTTGAGGTCGGCCTCCGCCGGTGTGATCGGTCGTCTGATCCTGGCGGAGGCGGCCACCACCAGCTCGTTGAAGTTCCCGGTGCCGGAGTCCAGCATTTGGAACAACTGCAGCCGCATCCTCGGCTCCCAGAACTTGTTGATGTGCTCGGCGACGCCGGCAATGCCTTCCTCGCGCGGCTTGGAGTGGAAAAAATCGGCGATCTGGTTTGCCATGCGCACCAGTTTCTCGCTGGTGCTCATGATGTGTTCTTCGTCATGCGACATGCTTGGCAACTCCGCAAACCACCCGGTCGGGGTGGGTGAAAATATCAAAATCGTCGCCGCGAACCAGCGCCACCAGCGTCATGCCAGCCCCTTGCGCCGTGCGGATGGCAAGCGCGGTTGGGGCTGAGACGGCGATGATGAAGGCCGAGCCGATAGAAGCCGTCTTCTGCACCATTTCGACCGAAACCCGCGACGTCACCACGACAGCACCGGACGCACCATCGATGCCGGCCCTGGCCAGCGCACCGGCCAGCTTGTCCAGTGCATTGTGACGGCCGACATCTTCGCGCGCCATGACGATGCCCTTATCAGGCACATAGAAACCGGCGGCGTGGACGGCCCCGGTCTCGGTGTGAAGCGGCTGCACCTTCGACAGGAGCTTGACCGAGGCGACGATGTCATCGGCATCAAGCGTAAGCTTTGACGCACCGACTGAGTCGACCGAGCGCATCGCTTCCTCGATCGATTCGATACCGCAGAGCCCGCAGCCGACCGGGCCGGCGAGCCTCCGCCGTCGCGCCTCGAAACGCGTGTTGGCGGTGTCCTTCAGCCGAATCTGGATGTCGATGCCGGCACCATGGTCCTCGACCTCGATGGCTTCGATCTCCTCCGGCAAGGCGATGATGCCTTCGGTCAGGGAGAAGCCGAGCGCGAAATCCTCGAAATCGGCCGGGCTTGCCATCATCACCGCATGCGTCGTACCGGCAAAGGAGAACGCCACCGGCGTCTCCTCCGGCACCATGCGGTTGGCCGCCGCGGTGCCGCTGGCGCGGCGCGCCAGCCGCGATACCTGCGTCGTGGCTTTGCGGCGCGCGCTCAAGACTACTCCGCCGCTTCCAGCTTCGCGATCCGGCGGCTCTGCTCGGCCTGCTCGTTATAGTCGCGCTGCCATTCGGACGGTCCGTTGGAGGCGCCGACCTGCACCGCCGTCACCTTGTATTCCGGACAGTTGGTCGCCCAGTCGGAGAAGTCGGTCGTGATGACGTTGGCCTGCGTGTCCGGATGATGGAACGTCGTGTAGACGACGCCTGGCGACACCCGGTCGGTGATCATCGCGCGCAGCGTCGTCTCGCCCGAGCGGCTGGTCAGCCGGACCCAGTCGCCGTCGCGCAGTCCGCGGTTCTCGGCATCGTGCGGGTGAATCTCCAGCCGGTCCTCCGAGTGCCACATGACGTTTTCGGTGCGCCTGGTCTGCGCGCCGACATTGTACTGCGACAGGATGCGGCCGGTGGTGAGCAGCAGCGGGAAACGCGGCCCTGTCCTCTCGTCGGTCGCCACATATTCGGTGCGGATGAACTTGCCCTTGCCGCGCACGAACGCATCGATATGCATGATCGGGGTGCCGAGCGGCGCCTTCTCGTTGCAGGGCCATTGCACGGATCCGACACGGTCGAGCAGCTCGAATGAGACGCCGGCGAAGCTCGGTGTCGTCATCGCGATCTCGGCCATGATCTCGGAAGGATGCTGATAGTTCCAGTCCAGCCCGATCGCGCGGGCAAGCTCCTGCGTCGCCTCCCAATCGGCGTAGCGCGCCTTCGGCTCCAGAACCTTGCGCACCATGTTGATGCGCCGCTCTGCGTTGGTGAAGGTGCCGTCTTTCTCCAGGAAGGTCGAGCCCGGCAGGAAGACATGCGCGTAGTTCGCCGTCTCGTTGAGGAAGAGGTCGTGCACGACGACGCATTCCATCGCTGCAAGGCCGGCGGCGACGTGCTTGGTGTCGGGATCGGATTGCAGAATGTCCTCGCCCTGGATGTAGATGCCCTTGAAGCTGCCGTCGACGGCCGCATCCAGCATGTTGGGGATGCGCAGGCCGGGTTCGTCGTCCAGCTTCACGCCCCACAGGGTCTCATAGATGTCGCGCACGGCTTCGCCGGAGATGTGGCGATAGCCGGGAAGTTCGTGCGGGAAGGAGCCCATGTCGCACGAGCCCTGCACATTGTTCTGGCCACGCAGCGGGTTCACGCCGACGCCGGGCCGGCCGATATTGCCTGTGGCCATGGCGAGATTGGCGATCGCCATCACCGTGGTCGAACCCTGGCTGTGTTCCGTCACGCCCAGGCCATAATAGATCGCGCCGTTGCCGCCGGTGGCGTATAGCCGCGCAGCACCCCGGATCAGCTCGGGATCGACGCCGGACAATTTGCCGACGGTTTCGGGGCTGTTTTCCGGCAAGGCGACGAACGATGCCCAATCCTGGAACTCCGTCCAGTCGCAGCGTTCGCGGATGAAGGCTTCGTTGAAAAGATCTTCGGTGACGATCACATGCGCCAGCGCCGTCAGCACAGCCACATTGGTGCCGGGCTTAAGCGGCAGGTGATAATCCGCTTCAACATGCGCCGACTTGACCATCTCGGTGCGACGCGGATCGAGCACGATCAGCTTGGCGCCCTGGCGCAGCCGCTTCTTAAGCCGCGAGGCGAACACCGGATGGGCCGAGGCGGGATTGGCGCCGATGACGACGGCGACGTCGGTGTAGTCGACGGAGTCGAAATCCTGCGTGCCGGCCGAGGTGCCATAGGTCTGGCCGAGCCCGTAGCCCGTCGGCGAGTGGCAGACGCGTGCGCAGGTGTCGACATTGTTGTTGCGGAAGCCCTGCCGCACCATCTTCTGGACGAGGTAGGTTTCCTCATTGGTGCAGCGCGACGAGGTGATGCCGCCGATCGCGGTGCGTCCATACTGGTACTGGATGCGGCGGAATTCCTTGGCCGTGTGGGCGATCGCCTCTTCCCAGCTTACCTCGCGCCAGGGATCGGTGATCTTTTCCCGGATCATCGGCGACAGGATGCGGTCCTTGTGGGTGGCGTAGCCATAGGCGAAACGGCCCTTCACGCAGGAATGGCCATGGTTCGCCTTGCCCTCCTTGTAGGGCATCATGCGAATGACCTCGTCACCCTTCACTTCGGCCTTGAACGAGCAGCCGACGCCGCAATAAGCGCAGGTGGTGACGGCCGAACGCTCCGGCAGGCCCTTGGCAAGGACCGTTTTCTCGCGCAGCGCATCGGTCGGACAAGCCTGCACGCAGGCGCCGCAGGACACGCATTCCGAATCGATGAACGCCTCGTGCATTCCCGCCGAAACCCGGGATTCGAAACCGCGTCCCTCGATGGTCAGCGCGAAGGTGCCCTGGACCTCTTCGCAGGCCCGCACGCAGCGCGAGCAGACGATGCATTGCGAGGCATCATAGGTGAAATAGGGATTGGATTCGTCGCGGGCGATGTAGTCGACCGCCAGCGAACCATGGCCGGGCGCCACGCCGTTTTCCGGCTTGACGTGGTTGCGGCCCTCGATGCCGTAGCGGTTTTCGGTCAAGCCGATAGACTTCGCCACCGCATCGAACTCGCTGGCGCCGGTTCCGGCCTTTTCGTTCCAGCCGGTCGGATGGTCGGAGACGTAGAGTTCCATGACGCCGCGGCGAATGGCGTCGAGCCGCTCGGACTGCGTGCGCACCACCATGCCTTCGCCGACAGGTGTCGTGCAGGAGGCGGGCGTGCCGCCGCGCCCTTCGATCTCGACAAGGCAGACACGGCACGAACCGAAGGAGTCCAGCATGTCGGTGGCGCAAAGCTTCGGGATCTCGACCCCGCCCTCCATCGCGGCACGCATGATCGAGGTGCCTTCGGGGACGGTGATGCTGCGCCCGTCGACGTTCAGCGTGACCTGCTTCTGTGCCTTCGATTGCGGGGTTCCGTAGTCGATCTCTTCGACGAGGGATGGGAAGTCGGCCTTGATGTTCATCTGCCAGCTCCTATTCAGCAGCCACGCGCACGGGCGCGGGCTTGAAGTCGTCGGGGAAATGGGTGATCGAGCTCATGACAGGGTAGGGTGTGAAGCCGCCCAGCGCGCAGAGCGAGCCGAATTTCATCGTGTTGCAGAGGTCGGTGACCAGAGCGAGGTTCTTCTCCGGCTCGATGCCCGCGGCTATTCTGTCGATGGTCTCGACACCACGCGTCGAGCCGATACGGCAGGGCGTGCACTTGCCGCAACTTTCGATGGCGCAGAACTCCATGGCGAAGCGCGCCTGTTTCAGCATGTCGGCGGTGTCGTCGAACACCACGATGCCGGCATGGCCGATCAGCCCGTCCTTGGCCGCGAAGGCTTCATAGTCGAATGGCGTGTCGAACAGCGCGCGCGGGAAATAGGCGCCGAGCGGGCCGCCGACCTGCACCGCCTTGACGGCACGCCCCGTCGCCGTGCCGCCGCCGATCTCATCGACGATCTCGCCCAGCGTCATGCCGAAAGCGGCTTCGAACAGCCCTGCGTATTTGACGTTGCCGGCGATCTGGATCGGGATCGTGCCGCGCGAGCGGCCCATACCGAAATCCTTGTAGAAGGCCGCGCCCTTGTCCATGATGACGGGCACCGAGGCCAGCGAGATGACGTTGTTGATCACCGTCGGCTTGCCGAACAACCCCTTGTGAGCCGGCAGCGGCGGCTTTGCCCGGACCATGCCGCGCTTGCCTTCAAGCGAGTCGAGCAGCGCCGTCTCCTCGCCGCAGACATAGGCGCCCGCGCCGACCCGGATCTCCATGTCGAAAGCGTTGGGTGAGCCCAGCACGCTGGCGCCAAGGACGCCGGCCTTGCGGGCGATCTCGACGGCCTTGTTCATCACCGCCACCGCATGCGGATATTCCGAGCGGACATAGACAAAGCCTTTGGTCGCCCCTGTGGCTATACCGGCTATCGTCATGCCTTCGATCAGCACGAAGGGATCCCCCTCCATGATCATGCGGTCGGCGAAGGTGCCCGAGTCGCCTTCGTCGGCGTTGCAGACGATGTATTTGCGGTCGCCTACGGTATCGAGCACCGTCTTCCACTTGATCCCTGTCGGGAAGCCCGCACCACCGCGCCCGCGCAGCCCGGATTCGGTCACCTGGGCGACAATGGCGGCGGGCGTCAGTCCCAGCGCGTTCGCCAGTCCGTTCAACCCGCCATGTTTCTTGTAGGATTCGAGCGACAGCGGATCCGTGACGCCGCAGCGCGCGAAGGTCAGCCGCGTCTGCTTGGCCAGGAATGGGATCTTGTCCGGCGCGCCCAGCCAGCGCTTATGATGGCCGCCGGTGAGGAAGCCGCTGTCGAACAGGCTTTTGACGTCGGACGGTTTGACCGGCCCGTAGGCGACACGGCCGTTGGCTGTCGCAACTTCGACCATCGGTTCGAGGAAATAGGCGCCGCGCGAACCGTTGCGCACGATCTTGGCCTCGATGCCGCGCGCGGCGAGTTCACTTGCGATCGCCTTGGCGACCTTTTCGGCGCCAAGCGCCAGTGCGCCGGAATCGCCGGGAATGTAGATACGCGGGATCATGAGCGCACCTCGGCAACGATCTCGTCGAGCTTTTCATCATCGAGCCGCCCGATCACCTGGCCATCGAGCATTGCGGCGGGCGAACAGGCGCACAGGCCGAGACAATAGACCGGCTCCAGCGTCACCGAACCGTCGCGGGCCGTCTCATGGAAGCCGATGCCCAGCAACTGCTTCAATTTGGCGGCGACGGCGTCCGAACCCATCGACTGGCAGGATTCCGCCTGACAGAGCTTCAGCACATGCCGGCCCGCCGGATGGCTGCGGTAATCATGGTAGAAGGTGACGACGCCGTGCACCTCGGCCCTTGAAATGTTCAACGCCTCGGCGATGACAGGCAGCGCGTCGTGCGGCACATGGCCGAACTCTTCCTGGATGCCGTGAAGGATCGGCAGCAGCGGGCCTTCAAGCCCTTTCAGCTCGTGGATGATCGCGGCCGTGCGCGATGTGATCTCGGTACTTGCAGGCTGCATCGTCATGCAGCGCCCTCCCTGGTCGATAGCTTTTTATCGCTAAGTCTTTACAAAATCAGAGGAAACCCGCGACATCAATAAAGCTGTTTCGTCGATCGATAGAAATCTTCTATCGAGCCTCATCGGTTCCCATTTTTAGCTCAGCGATGGGCGTGGAAATCGTCCGCCAGCGCCATTGCCTCGTCCAGCAGCGCCGAGACCAGCGGCGTGTGCGGTTCGCGCGGTGTCGCGACCAGGCCGACCGTATGGCTGGCGTCGGGTTCGACGATCGGAATGGCTCGTATCGGCTCGGAAAAACCGAATGTTTCCGCGAGGTTGAGTGGCATGATCGACGACCATTTGCCGGTGCGGATGTGCGAAAACAGCACGATCATCGAATTGGATTCCAGCGTCGGCCGCACCTGCACGCCGGCCTCGGCCAGATGCTGGTCGATGATGCGGCGGTTCTGCATGTCCGGCGTCAACAGGCAGAGCGGCAGGCTCGAGAGTTCCGCCCATGTCACTTTGTCGCGGTCGGAATAGGGGTTTCCCATCGCGGTGATCAGTTGATAGCGCTCGTCATAGAGCGGCACGCTGGTCACCCGCCCGAGCGGCTCGTTGTCGAGATAAGTGATGCCGGCGTCGATGTCGAAATTGCCGAGCAGCGACAGCACCTCGATCGACGTGCGCGACAGCACCGAGAAGGTGACGCCAGGGTGTTTTGCCCGAAACGGTGTCGTCAGCCGTGCCACCATGGCCAATGCGGTCGGAATGGCCGCGATGCGGATGCGTCCGGAAAGTCCGTGGCGCGCCGCGCGCATTTCCTCGCGCATGGAGCGGGTGTCGCCGACGATGCGGCGCGCCCACACGAGCACCTGTTTGCCCTCCGGCGTCAGCCCCTGGAAGCGTGAGCCGCGCAGAACCAGCATGACGCCAAGCTGGCCCTCCAGCTGCTTGATCCCGGCCGAAAGCGTCGGTTGGGTGACGCCGCATAGCTCCGCTGCCCGGCCGAAATGCTCTTCCCTGGCCAATGCGATGAAGAATTCCAGCTTGTCGATCATGCGATCTTTCCGGTCGTTCGGCGCAAGGTCGAGG
Source organism: Mesorhizobium sp. M0496 (assembly GCF_040321205.1). NCBI lineage: Bacteria > Pseudomonadati > Pseudomonadota > Alphaproteobacteria > Hyphomicrobiales > Phyllobacteriaceae > Mesorhizobium > Mesorhizobium sp. M0496. The sequence continues at coordinate 8,900 of NZ_JAMYRC010000078.1, forward strand.
AAATTGCGCTTCACCGCAAGCACCATGCGCTATTGGCCTGCATCCACATCTTTAAGCCGGCTACCTGTTTCCCAAGGCTGAATGGGGCGCTATGTGGATGAAACCTGGGAGATCGACCATGCTGGGCTGGTTCCGCAAGCTTTTGCCGCGCGAAGATCGTTTCTTCGAGCTGTTCGAACGACATTCCCGCACCGTGGTCGGCGGCGCCGAGGCGCTGGAGCAGCTTCTCCAGGGCAAGGACATCGACCGCTGGGGACAGAAAATCATCGATCTCGAAGACGAGGCCGATCATATCACCGCAGAAGTCCTGCTGGCGGTGCGGCGCTCCTTCATCACGCCTTTCGATCGCGGCGACATCAAGGACCTGATCCAGTCGATGGATGACGCCATCGACATGATGCACAAGACCGTCAAGACGGTGAAGCTCTTCGAAAAGAAGGAATTCGACCCGCTGATGCAGGAAATGGGCGGCGTCATCGTCATTGCCGCCAACCTTGTCGCCGAGGCGATCCCGCTGCTCAGCAAAGTCGGAGCGCACACGGTGCGCCTCAACGCCATCGCCGAAGAGGTCATGCGTGCGGAAGGCCGTGCCGACGATCTGCACGAACAAGGGCTGAAGGACCTGTTCAAGCGACATGGCCGCAGCGACCCGATGGCCTACCTGATCGGCAGCGAAATCTATGGCCAGCTGGAAAAGGTGGTCGACCGCTTCGAGGACGTCGCCAACGAGATCAGCGGCATCGTCATCGAGAATGTATAGGTAATGGAAGCCACCATCGCCTTTCCCGTTCTCGCCGGCCTCGTCGCCGTCGCGCTATTCTTCGATTTTCTCAACGGCCTGCACGACGCGGCCAACTCCATCGCCACCATCGTCTCCACCCGCGTGCTGAGACCGCAATATGCGGTGTTGTGGGCGGCATTCTTCAATTTCATCGCCTTCATGTTCTTCGGCCTCCACGTCGCCGAGACAGTGGGCAAGGGTATCGTCGACGTCAGCATCGTCACGCCGGCGGTCATCTTCGCCGCGCTCGTCGGCGCCATCGTCTGGAACATCGTCACCTGGATCGCCGGCATCCCTTCGAGCAGCTCGCATGCGTTGATCGGCGGTCTGGTCGGTGCCGGGGTTGCAAAAGCCGGGCTCGGTGCCATCGTCTGGACGGGACTCGGCAAGACTGTCGCTGCTATCGTTGTGTCGCCGGCAACCGGTTTTGTCTTGGCGCTCGTCCTGATCCTGACCGTTTCCTGGCTCTTCGTGCGCCAGTCGCCGTTTGCGGTCGACAGCACCTTCCGCGTCCTGCAGTTCTTTTCCGCCTCGCTCTATTCGCTCGGGCATGGCGGCAACGACGCCCAGAAGACCATGGGCATCATCGCCGTGCTGCTCTATTCGCAAGGCATGCTCGGCGCGACTTTCTATGTGCCGCTGTGGGTCGTTCTCACCTGCCAGTCGGCACTGGCGCTAGGCACCCTGTTCGGCGGGTGGCGCATCGTCCACACCATGGGCTCCAAGATCACCCGGCTGAACCCGATGCAGGGCTTTTGCGCCGAAACCGGTGGCGCCATCACCCTGTTTGCCGCGACCTGGCTCGGCGTTCCCGTTTCGACCACGCACACCATCACCGGCGCCATCATCGGCGTCGGCGCCGCCCGTCGTGTCTCGGCGGTCCGCTGGGGCATTGCCAGCAACATCGTCATTGCCTGGATCGTCACCTTGCCGGCCACCGCTATGATTTCGGCGCTCACCTACCTCGCGGTCGGCCTGGCGAGGTGACGTGAAGAAATCTACCTGTCCACAAGGTTCAGGATGTTGCCGTCTGGATCCTTGAACCAGGCGACCTTCATTCCGTAGCCGACATGGATATCGCCCTCCAGTGTCAGGCCCGGCATCTCATAGTGCTCGAAGGTGACGCCCTTCGACTTCAGCGCCTTGACGACATTGCCGATTTCGTCGCCAACCGTCCACGTCACCGCTGTCGCCTTGTTGGTTCCGGCAAATTGGGAATGATAGACGTTGATGGCAGTGTCGCCGCTTTTATACACGATCAGTTCACCGCCCTCATCGTGCACCTGCTTCAGGCCAAGCGTTCCCTCATAGAAAGCCTTGGCTTTCGCGAGATCCTTCACCGCAAGATTGGCTGTTGCGTTGCAGTTTGCGAGCATGATGATCTCCTTCCCTAGTTGTCGTGCTCCTCATGGTCATGCAGATAGGTCGCACCGGCTGATTGGCGACCGTCAACCTGCTGGAATGATCGGCCACTTTGGCTGCCGTTTGCCGCGATGCGTTCGAGCACGCAATCAGACAGGCTTCGTCGTTTTCCGGGCACGCCGAGCCAGCTGTTGCTCCACGGCTTGGTTCCGTCCGGAAACTGCACTATCTCAGGCGCAAGCTGCGTAAGGAAAAACTGCCATGTCCGTCACCAAGGAAATCGTCACCGAGCGTCTGAAGACGGTCAACGGGCCGGATTTCACCGGCAACATCGTCGACCTCGGCATGGTTTCGGAGATTTTCATCGCCGACGGGAAGGTCTTCTTCTCGATTACCGTTCCCGCCGCCCGTGCCCAGGAAATGGAGCCGCTGCGCGCCGCCGCCGAGCGTGTCGTCAAGGCGATCCCCGGCGTCGCCGGCGCCGTCGTCGCGCTGACGGCCGAAAAGAAGGGCGGCGGCATGGAGGCGCCGGTTCCCTCGCGCCCCGCATCCAGGCCCGCGCCGCCGGCTCCGCCTGCTGCTGCCGCGCCGCGTGCTGCCCCGCACGCGCCTGCCTCGCATAGCTCGGGCAAGCGCGGCGTGCCCGGCATCGAGGCAATCATCGCCGTTGCCTCAGGCAAGGGCGGCGTCGGCAAGTCGACCACCGCCGTCAACATCGCGCTTGGCCTGGCGGCCAATGGCCTGCGCGTCGGCGTACTTGACGCCGACATCTACGGTCCGTCCATGCCGCGGCTGCTGAACATCCACGGCCGGCCGCAGACCATCGACGGCAAAATCTTGAAGCCGATGGAGAATTACGGCCTGAAGGTGATGTCGATGGGCTTCCTCGTCGATGAGGAGACGCCGATGATCTGGCGGGGCCCGATGGTGATGTCGGCGCTGACGCAGATGCTGCGCGAGGTCGAGTGGGGCCGGCTCGACGTGCTCGTCATCGACATGCCGCCCGGCACCGGCGACGCGCAGCTGACGATGGCCCAGCAGGTGCCGCTGGCCGGCGCCGTCATCGTCTCGACGCCGCAGGATCTGGCCTTGATCGACGCACGAAAAGGTCTCAACATGTTCAAGAAGGTCGACGTGCCGCTGCTCGGTATCGTCGAAAACATGAGCTATTTCGTCGCCCCGGACACTGGCAAACGCTACGATATCTTCGGCCATGGTGGCGCGCGCCGCGAGGCCGAGCGTCTCGGCGTCACCTTCCTCGGCGAAGTGCCGCTCGAGATGGGCATCCGCGAAAGCTCGGATGCCGGCACGCCGGTTGTCGTCTCGAAGCCCGACGGCCCCGAAGCGAAAATCTACCGCGACATCGCCTCGAAGGTCTGGGACCGGGTCAACGAAGAGCGTGGTGCTGCTGCTGCGGCGGTGCCGAGCATCGTGTTCGAGTAGCGCGGATATCCCTCCCCCTTGAGGCAGGGCTATCGCATATGAGTAAAGAGGCGGAGGAGGTCTTGGTCGGCCCATCGTGCTTTGAGTCGTTTGTGGCTGAGCGGGAT
>NZ_JAMYRC010000079.1:0-12242 GCF_040321205.1 Mesorhizobium sp. M0496
CTCCTCTTCAAAGAGAAGGCACCTAAAGAATCAACCTTTCCACTCAACGCAAGACTTACTCTTACTCATATGCGATTCCCCTGCCGTTCACGGGGAGAAGGTGGCCCGAAGGGCCGGATGAGGGGCAGCGCCAAGTTTTGTCAAGCTAGCGCCGCCCCTCATCTGCCTGCCGGCATCTTCTCCCCGTGAACGGGGAGAAGGACGCTAATCTCTCAAAACCGCTCCAGCTTCGCCCGCACTTTCGCCAGAAACGCTGCCCGCGTCTGCGGTGTCGAGGAATCCATCAGATAGTGCGCCAGGAAGAATGTCCGGCAGCGCGTCGCGCACAGCGCGCGCATGCCGCGCAAAAGGGTCTTGCGTCCGGGCTGGCCGACGACGACGCTCCACCAGGTCGGCGCGCCGCAGGTGGTGATGACGCCGACCTTTGTCACATGCGTCATTAGCGACTTGATCCGCCCCTTGCCCGCCGGCAGCTTGAAGGCGACGTCCGTCGCCCACACCCGGTCGAGCCAGCCCTTCAGCATCGCCGGCAGCCCATACCACCAGGTCGGATAGACGAACAGTATCGCTTCGGCCCAGTTGAGCAGTTCGAAATGCGGCTTCAGCGCCGGGTCCTGCGGCGCCTGGTCGTTGTAGGAGCGCCGCTCGTCGCAGCCCATCACCGGGTCGAATTTCTCGGCATAGAGGTCGAGCAGCCGAACCTCCCAGCCTCTTCGCGTCAGCACCTCGACGGCGCTGTCACGAATTGCCGCGCAGAAGCTGTCGGGTACCGGATGGCAGTAGACCACCAGCGCACGCATCAGAACGCCTCCATGCGTGCCGCGACCTTGGCCATGAAAGCGTCGCGCGTGCCGTCGGTCGACAGGTTCATCGCGTAATGCGCTAGATAGGTCACCGGCGCGCCCGGTTTTACGGTGGCGCGCAGCATGCGCTTGATCAGTCTGCGCGGCGGATCGCCCATCAGCATGGCGCGGAACCGGCTGCCGCCATAGGTGGTCACCGCTGCGACCTTACGGATGTTGTGCAGCGACGGCTGCACCTTGCCGTTGACCAGCTTGAAGGACACGCCCGGCAGGAAGACGCGATCGAAAAAACCCTTCAGGATCGCCGGAAAGCCGTCATTCCAGACTGGATAGGAAAGCACAAGCGCATCGGCGCGCAGCAGGCGTTCGACATAAGGCGCCACAGCGTCAGCGGGGCCGCGCTGGTTGTGATAGTCCAGCCGTTCATGTCGCGTCAGCCGCGGATCGAAACCTTCGGCATAGAGGTCGCAGTCATCGACGGTATGGCCCGCTGCCGTCAACCGCTCCACGATCATCCGATGCAGGCCGGCATTGAAGCTGGCCTCGACCGGATGGGCGTAGAGGACGAGGATGTTCATGGGATGAAGTCTCGCAGGTCAGCGCGAGGCACCCCCCTCTGCCCTGCCGGGCATCTCCCCCGCAAGGGGGGAGATCGGACTGCCGCATCGCTTTCGCCAACTGTCAAAGCCGCAGGATGGTCGCGACCGAGAGGCTGCCAATCTCCCCCCTTGCGGGGGAGATGGCCGGCAGGACAGAGGGGGGTGCTCAAGCGCGAACCTCTCATCCCGTCCTCTGCAGCCCCTTGAACAAAAAAGTCCGGCCCGACCGGTAGTCGTAGTCCGGGTTCTCCCAGGCGATCATCTTGCCGGGGTTGAGCAACCCTTGCGGATCGGTCTCGCGCTTGAAGGCAAGCTGCACGGCATCGGTCTGCTTCATGCCGCCCTCTTCCAGCGTGTAGCGGTGCGGGTTGAAGATCGGGCAGCCGTTCTCCTCATGCAGGCGCACGATCTCGTCGAGCCTTGCTTCAGTGGTGAACTTCACCAATGGCAAGCCGAAGCAGGTGATGTTGCCGTCCAGCCGCACGAATTCGAGATGCGAAAAAACCTCGCCCGGAAACATCGCGTCCATCTTTTCGACCAGCGCCAGCTGGTTGGGAAAGGGATAAAGCGATTGCAGATAGGTGATCGAAGGGTCAACGCGCAGCGCCCGCAGTGTCGTGTGGTTCCAGGCAAGCTCATAGGCCGGCGGCAGGCCCTTTTTCTCCTCCGGCATCGCGGTGTCGGCGTTAAAGATCACTTCGCCGCCGGCACGCTGGGTGAAGGCCAGGAAGGCATCCAGCCCGTGCCGCGCCACCATGACGACGCAGATGCTTTGTCCGTCCTTCAGGAATTTCTGGTGTCGCTTGAAATAGAGCTGCGGCACGGGTGCCGCTATCGGCGTGATCAGCTTGGTGAGGATGCCGTCCTGGCAAGCGAGCGCATTGCCGTAGCGAGCCGCATCCATGAAGCCGTCGAAACCGATGATGACGTCGACCCAGTCATAGGCTGCCGTCAGCGGCATCTCGACTTCGGTGATGATGCCGTTGGTGCCGTAGGCATGGGTCACCTTGTGCAAATCCTCGCCGGTGAGTTCGAGCACCTTCGGCTCGGCCTCCATGGTCACCACGCGCAGGCGAAGCACGTTGCCGAAGTCGCGCAGGCCACCGAAATTGATCGAGCCGACGCCGCCCGAACCGCCGGCGATGAAGCCGCCGATCGAGGCCGTGTTGTAGGTGGATGGCGACAGCCGCAGCTCCTGCCCGGAATGCGCCCGCGTTGCCTTGTCGATGTCGGCCAGAATGGCCCCCGGTCCGGTCACAACGCGACCCGGTGCGATCGACTTGACCTCGTTCATCTCGGCAAGGTTGAGCACGACGCCGCCCGAAAGCGGCATCGCCTGGCCGTAATTGCCGGTGCCGCTGCCGCGTGGCGTCACCGGCACGCTATGCCGATGACAGGCGGCAAGCACGCGGATCAGTTCGGCCTCGGTCTTCGGCGTCACGATCAAATCGCCGGTGACATGGTCGAGCTGCTGTTTCAGCACAGGGCTGTACCAGTAGAAGTCGCGGCTCTTCTGCTGGACGATGGCCGGATTGTCGTCGACCTTCAGGCCTTCGAGATCGCGTTTGAGCGCCGAAACGTCCATCATTCCACCATCAGTTCGTCGAGTTCGGCATAATCGGGCAATTGCCGCTCGATTGCGCGTCCGCCGCGCACGACGATGCGATCCGATTCGGGCCGCGACAGCAATTCCGTCCAGCTTCGACCTTTGAACACAATGAAATCGGCATCGCCGCCGGCGGCAAGCATACCGAAACCATCGAGTCGCATCACTTTGGCCGGCGTCGCGGTGACCGTTTGCGGCCAGTCGGCCACCGGATGATCGAAGTGCAGGATGCGCGTCGCCATACGGTAGACCTCCAGCATGTCGAGGTCGCCATAGGCATAAAACGGGTCACGCGTGTTGTCGGATGCGACGGCAACCGCGATGCCCCTCACCTTCATTTCGCGCAGCAGCGTCACGCCACGCCAGCGCGGCGTGGTGCCGTCGCCACGCCGATCTTGAAGATAGAGATTGCACATCGGCAGCGAGACGACGGCGAGCCCCGCCTTCGCCACCTTGTCCAGCGTGTCGAGCACATCGAGATCCGGCTGGCGCGCCAGGGAGCAGCAATGACCGACGAGGATATTGCCCTCGAAGCCGTTCCAGAGCGCGGCCTCTGCGATCTTCTTCAGCGATATGGCGGAAACATCGTCGGTCTCGTCGGCATGGAAATCGAGATCGAGGCCATGCTTGATGGCTTGCGCGAAGACGTGGTCGAGCAGTTCTTCGAGGTCCGGCACCATATAGGTGACGACCCCGAGCACGCCTTTGGCCGCGGCAACTCGCTTTGCCAGCCTGTCGAACCATTTTTTGTCGCGCACGCCCTCGATGCCGAGCAGGCAGGCGCCTTGCAATTCGATGCGGCCACGCCATGCCTCGCGCATCGTCTCGAACACCGGCCAGGAGATTTCTTCCTGCGGCGCGACACTGTCGAGATGCGTGCGCAGCGCCCTGGTGCCATGCGCATAGGCCGAACGCAGCGAAAAATCCATGCGCCGCGCTACGTCCTCGGCGCTCCAGCGCGCGGCACGGTCGGCACCGGCGGCGTTCAGCGCACCCATGAAGGTGCCGTCGGGATTGGGCTTTCGCGGCCAGATATGGCCCTTGTCGATATGCGTGTGGCAGTCGACGAAGCATGGGAGGATTATGCGGCCGGCGAGGTCGATGGCATCGGCCGGCACTGCTGCACGACGATGCGCGGCAATGCCTGAGATTTTGCCGTCGGCGACGGTGATGTCGGTAAGCGCGAAGCCATCCCTGTCGTAGGTTGCGGCAAGACCAGACGTGATGGATTGATGAACGCGTGCGTTGGAAAGGCGGTAGGGGCCAGAAGCTGGTATCAAGGGGGTGTTTCGCGCCAACCTTTCAATCACCCTAGCGCTCCTGATTCAGTGCGCTCTCGTGCCAGCGTCGCAAGATGAGATGCGAAATCAGCGACAGCACGAGGAAGATCAGGATGCCGGTGAGCGAGATCAAGAACAGCGCCGCGAACAGGCGCGGCGCGTTGAGCCGGTAGCCGGCCTCGATGATGCGTGAGGCAAGGCCAGACGACTGGCCGGTGGTGCCGGCGACGAACTCGGCCACCACAGCGCCGATCAGCGACAGCCCGCCGGCGATCTTCAACCCGCCGAGGAAATAGGGCATCGCCGCCGGCAGCCTGAGATAGCGCAACTGCTGCCAACGCGTCGCACCGTTGAGCTTGAACATATCTAGCAGATTGCGATCGACGGAGTTGAGGCCAAGCGTGGTGTTGGACAGGATCGGAAAGAAGGCAACGATCCAGGCGCATAGCAGAAGCTTGGTCGTCTGGTCGTTCACATAGATGTTGATCAGCGGAAAGATCGCCACGATCGGTGTCACCTGCAACACGATGGCGAACGGGAAGAACGACATCTCGACCCATTTCGACTGCGCGAACAGCACCGCCAACCCGACCCCGCCGATGACGGCCAGAGCCAGGCTGAGGAAAGTGATGCGCAAGGTGACCAGCAGCGAGGAAAACAGCAGGCCGGCATCGTTGTAGAGCGTCCACAGCACCACGCCAGGACGCGGCAGGATGTATTGCGGGATCGCGTTCCACACGCAGATGCGGTCCCACAGCCAGATCGCCAGGATCATGATCGCCAGCGGCAGCACCCAGCGGCCGATCCGTTCGAACCGCTCCTGGCGCACGCGACGTGCTTCCTCGGGGTCGAGTTTGAGCACACGCTCGTCAATGGCCGTCATGATGCGCGCCTGCCGTTGAATTGATGGCCTTGACCAGCACATCGGAGGCTTGTCGGCAAAGTGCTGCGTAATCGGGCGAGGTGCGAAACGCCTCGTCGCGCGGATAGGTGGCCTCGATGGCGAGTTCGTCGAACACCCTGCCCGGCCGCGCCGCCATGATGACGACGCGGTTGGAGAGAAACACGCTTTCGAAGACGCTGTGGGTGACGAAGACGACGGTGAAGCGTTCGTCCTGCCACAGCTCCAGCAGATCATTGTTGAGCTTGAAGCGGGTGATCTCGTCCAGTGCGGCAAACGGCTCGTCCATCAACAGCACGCGCGGTTTGGTCACCATGGCACGCGCAATGGAGACGCGCATCTTCATGCCGCCCGATAGTTCGCGCGGCACCGCATCCTCGAAACCGGTCAGGTGAACCCGCGCCAGCATTTCCGTTACCGCCGGTGCCGCCTTGGCGCGGCTGATGCCCTTCAGCCGAAGCGGCAGCCAGACATTGTCGAAGACATTGGCCCAGGGCAGCAGCGTTGGCTCCTGGAATACGAAGCCGATGTTCGAGCGGTCAAGCGCGCCGCCGCGCCAATCGAGCACGCCGGAGGTCGGCGTCGACAGGCCGGCGATCAGCCGCAATGCCGTCGACTTGCCGCAGCCCGACGGTCCGAGCAGGCTGAGGAAATCGCCTTCCCGGATCGTCAGGTCGACATCGCTGAGCGCCGTCACGCCGTTGGAGAACACCTTGCCGACGCCACGCAGCGCCAGAAGCGTCGGGGCCGTACCCGACGCAGCCGGCGCTGGCGCCACTTTTTCCCTTATCATGCCTGGACCGGCCTACTTCTTCAGCTCGAGCCCAACGCCCTTGTTGACGAAGGTCAGCGTGTAGGCCTTCTTGATGTCGATGCCGGCGGGCGTGACTTTGGCCTTGACCATCTTGTCGTAGAAGCTCTGGACCCGCGCGTCGGTCATGGCGCCGATGCCGAGCTTCTCGGTGTCGCCGGAATCGGCCAGGCCGAACTTCTTCATCTGCTCGATTGAGAACGCGATCTGCTCGTCGCTCATGTCGGGATTGTCTTTCTTGATCATGTCGTTGGCGGCTTTGTTGTCGCCGTAGAGATATTTGTACCAGCCCTTGGCCGAGCCATCGACGAAGCACTGGACCACCTCCGGCTTCTTGTCGATCGTGTCCTGCATCACTTCGATCGTCGTCGAGTAGGTGTCCCAGCCATAGTCGGCAAGCAGGAACTGGTTCGGCACGAAGCCGCCCTCCTTCTTGACCGCGAACGGCTCGGAGGTGACGTAGCCCTGCTGGATCGACTTCTTGTTGGCGAGGAAAGGAGCGGTGTTGTAGGTGTAGGGCGCGCGCTTGGAGGCGTCGAAACCGAGTTCGATGACCATCCATTGGAAGAAGGTCTGCACGCCTTCGTCGCCAAGGATGTACTGGTCGGCGTTCTTCAGGTCCTCCCATTTGTCGAGCCCTTCGCCGGGATGGGACATAATGACCTGCGGATCCTTCTGGAAATCCGCCGCCACCACGCGCATCGGAATGCCTTGCTGGACGGCATCGAAAGCCGACAGCAGATTGCCGCCCATGTAGAAATCGATCTTGCCGGCCAGCAGCATCGGCCGGCCGCTGACCTGCGGACCGCCCTGCATAATGGTGACGTCGAGGCCGCAGGCGGCATAGGTGCCGTCCGCCACGGACTGATAATATCCGCCATGTTCCGGCTCGGCCAACCAGTTGGTGCCGAAGGTGACTTTTTCATTCGCGGCAGCACCCAGCGTGCTGGCCGCAAGCAGGGCCACCACCGCCACCGAGATCTTCTGTTTTCCGTACATCGACACCACCCTTTGTTTGCTCCGGCGCGCCACGCGCCAGGCTCGACAGCAGAGATTCAAGAAGCAAGACACATGCCACCGGCGCCTCGCGCCGGGACCGCCCGCTTGAACGACGTTGGTATCCCAAAGGCGGACGGGTCATGCTGTACGGGAGGCATCGTGCCTATTTTTTGAACGCCTGTCCACAATCGCCCCGGCAACATGCACCGCCATCTTGAAGGTGTAATGGGTCAGGCCTTAGGCTGGCGGTATCCAGGAGATTGCCATGTTCAAATTCCTCACCCCGAAGTCGATCAAGCCGCCCTTTGCCCGCTACAGCCACGGCGTCGAGGTGCCTGCGGGCAAGCGGCTGGTGCTGTGCTCGGGTCAGGTCGCCATCACGGCGGACGACCAGATTCCGGAAGACGCCGGCGCGCAGGCCGAGCTCTGCTTTCAAAACATCGCGGCGATTCTCGGCGAAGCCGGCCTGGGTCTGCAGGACATCGTCCGCATCAACGCCTATGTCACCGATCGCGCGCATCTGCGGCCCTACATGGACGTTCGCGACCGGCTGTTTTCGAGCCCCGCGCCGGCCTCGACGCTGATGATCGTCTCGGGATTTGCCCGGCCCGAATTCAAGGTCGAGGTCGAAGCGATCGCGGCGGGGTGATCGACAGGCCGTCCTTCCCGCGCTAGGTCTCACTCATCCATTGAAGAGGCGTGGCATGACCGTTGCAAAAAGACGCGTGTGGTGGGGTGACTACCGAACCACCGAATACGCCTCGATCGATCCGGAGACGACGATCGCCGTGCTGCCGGTGGCGGCGATCGAGCAGCATGGGCCGCACCTGCCGGTTTCGACCGACACTTCGATCATGAACGGCATGCTCGATACCGTCATTTCGCGCCTGCCCGATGATCTCGACATCCGCATCCTGCCGGTGCAGGCGGTGGGCAAGTCGAACGAGCACCTTCACGCGCCAGGCACCCTCACTTTGCCGGCAACGACATTGGTCGAGGCGTGGACCGAGCTTGGCCTGTCTATCGCGCGCGCCGGCGTGCGCAAGCTGATCGTTGTCAATTCGCACGGCGGCAACGAAGAGATCATGGGCATCGTGACGCGTGAATTGCGCGTGCGCGAAAACATGCTGGCGGTGAAAACCAGCTGGCAGCGTTTTGGCCGCCCGGCCGGCATGTATACCGAACTCGAGGACCGCCACGGCATCCATGGCGGCGATGTCGAGACCTCGCTGATGCTGCATTTCCGGCCGGACCTCGTCGACATGGCCAAGGCCGACAATTTCGTTTCCAGCGTCGCCAAGGCCGAGAAGGAATTCTCGCTGCTGCGCCACACCGGCACCCACGCCTTTGCCTGGATCGCTAGCGATCTCAACCCGAATGGCGTGGTCGGCGACGCCAGCATCGCCACATCGGAAAAAGGCCGGCTGACGGCAGAATATCAGGCCGATGGTTTCATCAGCCTGCTGCGGGATGTGCGCAAGGCCAAGCTCGCCGACTGGCTGAAATAGCTAGCCGTCTATCTTGAGCGCGAAAGGCATGCCTTCGAAGGCATCCGCACCGCGCCCGATCGATTCGATCGCCTCGATCATGCGGCCGTTGCGATCAAGCAAGGCATCGGCCACCGCAATCAGTCGCGGATTGGGTGTCGCCGATGGTGACAGCGTCCGCAGCGTGTGAGCCAGTTCGGCTTCGTCGCGTTTCGGCGCCAGCGCGGCGGCGATGATGTAAGCCGAGGCGGTCGAGCGGCTGATGCCGGCATAGCAATGCACGACCATCGGCCTTGCCCGGTCCCACCGGCGCGCGAAGTCGAGCAGGTTACGGACATGGTCCTCGCCCGGCATGGTCATGCCCTCCTGGGCCACCGCAATGTCGTGCATGACCAGATGCAGGTGGTTTTCCCTCGAGATCGATGCCGGCCGCACCACCTCTGTGCCGGCGGCGAGCAGCGAAAGCATGCGGTCGGCGCCGGTCCTGGCCACCGTTTCCTCGATCTTTGCCAGCGAGCAGACATGGATCATTGTTTTGAGCCCTTCGATCGATCCTCGCGCCGCGCCGCCCATTCGGCAAGGGCGGATTCGAGCCGCTGCCATTCCTCCTCGCTCCCCGGCAGGCCGGCGCGCAGGACATGCGGCCGGTCGGCAAAATGCCGAAGCAGGATGCCGCGCTTGCCGAGTGCGGAAAACAGATCGGCGGCATCCGGCAGGCGGAGGAAACGGTACAGTGTGGTGCCGCCCGTAACGGGAATGCCGAAGCGGCCGAATAGCGCATCGAGCCGCGCCGATGCTTCAGCAAGGAATGCCCGCATCGTGTCCTGCCAGCCGATATCGGCAAGCGCGCGGATGCCGTATTCAAGCGCCGGACCGGCGACGGCCCATGGCCCGAATTGCGTTTCCAGCCATTCGACCGTCGCTGCATCGGAAAGTGCAAAGCCGAGCCGCAGCCCGGCCAGGCCGAAGAACTTGCCGAACGAACGCAGCACGACGATACCGCCCTGGCCAACGTCGCCGGCGAGGCTGTGTTCGCGCGGACCGACATCCATGAACGCCTCGTCGACGACCAGCAGTCCGCCCTTGGCGCGCAGTCCTGCGGCCAGCGCCAGCAAACGATCCCGCTCGATGATGCGTCCATCCGGATTGTTCGGATTGACGACAATAGCAAGGTCGGCGTCCGCCAGCGCTTCGAAATCCTTGACCTCCATCACCCGGTGCCCGGCGATCGCCGCAGCGCGGGCATGTTCGGCATAGGTCGGCCCCAGCACCAGCGCCTTGCCGGGCGCGATCAGCGATGCGACGCGCGGCAACAGGATCTGTGTGCCCGGTGCCGCCGCGACATTCGCAGGCGAAGGCGCGCCATAGGTGCTGGCCGCGATCTCTATCAGGTCGCGCGCATGCCCTGATTCCGGCAACCGCGACAGGGTGGTGGCGGGCAGGTCGAAAAGCGGGTAGGAGTGCGGATTGATACCGGTCGAGAGGTCGACGAAAGGCTGCGAAGCGTTGGGGAAAAGCGCCCTCGCCCGGCCAAGACTTCCACCATGGTCCACCGCTCCTTCAAGAAGCTTCATGTCAGTCCTGATCGCTTTCCTGTCATTGGCCGTCGAATTCGCCCTCGGTTACCCCGACTGGCTGTTTCGCGCCATCGGCCATCCGGTGACGTGGTTCGGCAGGCTGATATCCTTTCTCGACCGCTGGCTCAACCACGCTGCTGATCCCGACGCACTGCGTCGCAAGCGTGGGGTCCAGGCGCTGCTGGTCATCGTGCTGGTGCCGGCGATAATCGGCCTCGGCGTGCAGATCCTGCTCTGGTTCGTTCCCATGGGACTATTCATCACTGCCCTTCTGGCAACCTCACTTCTGTCGCAGAAGAGCCTTTACGAGCATGTCGAGGCGGTGGCAGACGCACTCGATACCGGTGGTCTTGCTCTGGGCCGCGTTGCCGTCTCGCGAATCGTCGGCCGCGATCCCGAAACACTGGACAGGGCCGGCGTCTGCCGTGCGGCGATCGAGAGCCTGGCCGAGAATTTTTCAGACGGCATCGTCGCCCCCGCCTTCTGGACCGGCGTCGGCGGGCTGGCCGGTGGCGCTGCCTACAAGGCCGCCAACACCGCCGATTCGATGATCGGCCACCGCACCCCGCGCCATGAGGCCTTCGGCTGGGCAGCGGCGCGCTTCGACGACTGGATCAACCTGCCGGCCTCGCGGCTGACGGCGCTGCTGATCGTGCTTGCGGCTTTCCTGGTCAGGGACGCCTACCCGCGCAATGCCTGGCACGCGGTGTGGCGCGACGCGAAGAAGCACCGCTCGCCGAATGCCGGCTGGCCGGAAGCGGCGATGGCCGGTGCGCTCGGCCTGGCGCTCGCCGGGCCGCGCAGCTACGGCGGCGTCCTGGTCGATGACGTCTTCATGGGCGAAGGTGGGCGGCGCGAAGCCGACAGCGTCGACATAAGGCGGGCGCTGAAACTCTATCGCGTCGCCGATTATCTGCTGATCGCGCTGTTCGGGCTGATTTCGATCATCGTCATCGTGGCGTAACAGGTCGAACGTCGATCAGAACTCGATACCCTGCTGTGCTTTCACGCCCGCGGAAAAGTGGTGCTTGGTCACGCCCATCTCGGTGACGAGATCGGCGGCCTCGACCAGCGCCGGCTTGGCGTTGCGGCCGGTGACGACGATATGCAGACCCTCGCGCCGGGCTTTCAGCGCGCCGACCACCTTGTCGAGATCGAGATAGTCGTAGCGCAGCGCGATGTTCAGCTCGTCGAGCACCAGCAGGCTGATCGACGGATCGGCCATCAGCTCGAGCACCTTGGCCCACGCGGCTTCGGCCGCGGTGATGTCGCGCTTCAGATCCTGCGTTTCCCAGGTGAAGCCCTCGCCCATCGCGTGCCAGACGACGCGGTCGCCGAAGGCGGCAAAGGCATCCTTCTCGCCGGTATGCCATTTGCCCTTGATGAACTGGACGACGCCGACGCGCTTGCCGTAGCCGAGCATTCGCAGCGCCAGGCCGAAGGCGGCTGTGGTCTTGCCCTTGCCCGGGCCGGTGTTGACGATCAGCAGCCCCTTCTCGACCGTCTTGCTCGCCACCTCGGCATCCTGCACCGCCTTGCGCTTGGCCATCTTGGCGCGGTGGCGTTCTTCATCCTTATTGTCGATGTCGGTCATGTCATTTCACCTTGAGCGGCAGCCCCGCCACCATCAGCAGCACTGTGTCCGCGACGGCGGCGACTTGCTGGTTGAGCCGGCCGGCGGCATCACGGAAGCGGCGCGCAAGTGCGTTATCAGGCACGATACCTTGCCCGACTTCATTGGAAACCACGAACCAGGGCCCGCGCGGCCGCGACAGCACGTCCGCCAGCCGACGGCATTCCAGCTCGAGATCATGTTCGGCCAACATATGATTGGTCAGCCACAATGTCAGGCAGTCGACAAGCACCGGCTGGCTGTCGGGCAACGCCGCGAGCGCGCCGGCAAGATCGAGCGGTGCGTCGATGGTCGTCCAACCTTCGCCGCGCCGCGACCGGTGCTGCGCGATGCGCTCACGCATCTCGTCGTCATAGGCTTGCGCGGTGGCGATATAGGTCCATGGCGAGGGCAAGGCCGTCGCCAGATTTTCGGCGTGGGGGGGGGGGGGGGGGGGGGGGGCCCCGCGGGGGGGGGGCGGCCGCCGCGGCAGTGCTCGACGTTTTAGGTCGCGCGCTGCCTCTGCCGACCCCCTCTGGCCGCTTCGCGGCCATCTCCCCCCTTGAG
>NZ_JAMYRC010000080.1:0-11658 GCF_040321205.1 Mesorhizobium sp. M0496
TTTAGGCTCCTTCGTCATGGTGGGACGGAGCAAAGCCGTCCAACAGCTGCCGCCGCGTTCCTTCACACCCCCCTCTGTCCTGCCGACTTCTCGTGAGATGCCATACGGCAGTTGTTGAACTAACCCTGCTCGGCCTGAAGCCTGTTGTAGTCGTGGATGGTCTGGCTCAGCCGGCGGCGCAGGAAGTTGGAGATGTTGTCGAAGATGAAGACGACGAACAGGATCAGCAGCACCATGTAGAAGACATTGGCCCAGTTGGAGTTGGTGCGCATCGCTTCCCACAGTTTCAGGCCGATGCCACCGGCGCCGACCGCGCCGATGATGGTCGCGCCACGCGTGTTGGATTCCCACTGGTAGAGTGTCTGGCTGATGAATACCGGCACCACTTCCGGCAGCACGCCGTAGCGTTGCACGAGGAGGCCGTTGGCTCCGGTCGAGGTGATACCCTCGCGCGGCTTGTCGTCGATGTTCTCCAACGCCTCGGAATAGGTTTTGCCGAGCGTGCCGATCTCGGTGAAGAAGATGGCCGCACTGCCCGCCAGTGGTCCCGGCCCGAAGGCGCGGGTGAAGAACAGCGCCCAGATCAGCATGTCGATGGAACGCATGAAGTCGAAGAAGCGCTTGAGCACCTGGTTGACCAGCCGGCTGGGCGTGATGTTGCGGGCGGCGAAGAAGGCGAGCGGGAAGGCGACGATGCCGCCCAGCATGGTGCCGAGAAAGGCCATGACGATGGTCTGCAAGAGTTTCGTCCAGACATCGCCATGCTGCCACTGGGCGTTGTTCCAGATGTTGTCGCCGGCCAGCGCCAGGTTGGACGTGCCCGGTTTCAGTTCTGGTCCGGAGACGATCAGGGAGGCGACTTCGCCTGCCGACTTGCCGAAGAACGGCGAGCGCGTGTCGAAGACGAAGTTTGCCCAGCCGAGAAAACGCTTGCGTATCCTGACGCGGTCAACGGCGACGCGGGCCTCGCCGGCAAAGCCCATGTCGGCGACGACCTCATCTTCATGCGCGGTGATCCAGCCAGGAACCGGTCCGGAGATCAGCGGTTTGCCGGTGCCTAGCCCAACCGCAACGGTTTCACCATTGGCAATTATCGTGGCTTGCGTCTTGTTGAAGGTGATCGACTTGGCGGTGCCATCGATCAGGATCGTCACCGAACCATCGGCATTGGTCTTGACCCAGTCCGGATTTGGGTTCGGACCGAGCACCGAGAAGCGTGGATATTTGGCGGTGATCTGCGGTTCATCGAGGCGGAAGATCGGCTGCACGTCGTAGCTGATCCACTGGGTCAGAAACAGCGGCAGGCGCTCCCAGTGCGATTCCCGCATGACCTGCGGCAGATTGAAGAACCACAGCGCGTAAAGGAGGTAGACAAGTGTGCCGCCAAGCAACAGCAGCGGCCCGAAGCGTTTTTGGAACGGCCGCTTGAACACCTGCGGGAAGTGCTCCTCGATCGACTGGATTTCATCGGCGGTCATCGTCGTCATTCACGGGCTCATCGCAAAAGCCTGCTCGCCGACCAGTTTGCGGCGCAGCCAGGCGGAGAACTGGTCGACGATGAAGATCGTCGTGAACAGGAGCAGCACCAGGGCTATCGTCTTGGCGCCGAAGCCGCGCGATATCGACAGCTTCAGTTCCTCGCCGATGCCGCCGCCGCCTACCGCGCCCATGATGGTGGAAATGCGGACGTTTATCTCAACACGCAGCAGCGTGTAGGACATGAAGTTGGGCAGCACTTGCGGCAGACCGGCAAAGCGTACCCGCTCGAACCAGTTGGCGCCGACCGCCCTCAGGCCTTCTTCGGCCCGCATGTCGATATTTTCGTTGATCTCGTAGAAAAGCTTGCCCAGGGCACCGATCGAATGCAGGCCGATGGCGACGATGGCGGCGATCGGTCCGATCGAGACGATGGCCGCGAAGAGGCCGGCGATGACGATTTCGGGAAAGGCACGCAGCAATTCCATGAAGCGCTTGACGATCAGCCGCAGCACCGGATGCGGCGTCAGGTTGCGCGCCGCGATGAAGGAAAACGGCACGGCAAAAACGAAGCCGATGAAGGTCGAGACCAGCGCCACATTGAGCGTGGTCAGCATCAGCTCGAAATATTCAGGGATGTAGAAGCTGCCCCAGACATAGGCGCGGCCAAGCGGAAAGTTGAATTCCTGGGTACCGGTGTCGTGTGGGGAAGCGATGTCGAACATCGCTCGCCAGACATCGTTCCAGTCCTTGGGGACGAGCCAGCTCAGGAAATCCAGCAAATGTGGCAGCCGGTCGAAGAAATGCCCGGCATTGGCCTCGTCGGCGAACCACATGGTACCGCCGAGCGCGGCAGCGAGCAGGCCGATGCCGATGGCGGTGTAGAGCCGGCGCAACGATGTCTGGCGACGCCAGGCGTCGGCCATCTGGTGAGTGGCGCCGGAAGGGACTGTCACGGAATGGGTCATGATCGGAGATGCAAAAAGGGCGGTGTTTTGAACACCGCCCTTCCTGATTTCGCCATTAGCCGCCGATGGCTGCCTTACGGGCTTCGACGATGACGTTGTAGAAGTCTGCCTTCACTGGAACGTAGCCGGTAAAGTCGCCACCTTCGACGCCTTCGAAGCAAGCCTTGTCCTTCTTGGGCAGCTGCGTGAAGAAGTCGGCGAGCTTGGCGGTCATGTCGTCGCCGAGCGCGGTGCGCACGACCAGCGGGCCGTTCGGGATCAGGCCCGAGCGCCAGACTTCGACGAAGTCGTTGGGATCGACGGCGCCCTTGGCGACTTCCTTGTGGAAGGTGCCGGAGGTGTAGCCGTCCTTGAAGTCGCCAATGCCGGAGGAATCGTCCACCGCCACGTCGACCTTGCCGTCACGCACGGCCAGGACGTTGTTTTCGTGGCCGCCGTTGAACTGGGTCGAAGCGAAGAAGGTTTCGTTCGAAGCGCCGGTGTCCTTCGGGATCTGGGTCAGCGGGATCAGATAGCCGGAGGTCGAGTCCGGATCGGCGTAGCCGAGCTTCTTGCCCTTGGCCGACTTGATGTCGGTGATGCCGGAGGATTTCAGCGCCAGGCCGATCGAATAATAGCCGGTTGCGCCGTCGGTCTGCTGGGTGGTGAGGATCGGGGTGACTGCCTTCGGGTCCTTGAGAGCGACGCTGGCATAACCGGAAGCGCCGAGTTCGGCGAAGTCGAGCGTGCCGCCGAGCAGGCCCTGGATGACGCCGTCATAGTCGGCGGCGGGGAACAGCGAGACCTTTTCGAAGCCGAATTCGGCCTTCAAATGGTCGGCGAGGCACTGGTAGTTGCGCAGCCGGTCGGTTTCGTTTTCACCGCCGAGGATGCCGACGCGAAATTCCTTCATATCGGCGGCGTGGGCCATGCTGGTCGCCATGGCGAGCACCGAAACGGCGCAGAAAACCATCTTTCTGAACATTGGATATCTCTCCTGTAGGTTCCGGCCCCGCGCCGGCAGCGTTCTTGAGTTTGACTGGCGCCCTTGACGCGGGCTGGCGATCCCAACCGTTCTCAATAACCCGGGAAAGCGGGTTCGAGCGGTCCGGCGGATGCGGCGATCTTTCGGCTGAAGGCAACGCTGGTCGAGGTGATGGCCTCTGAGATTTCCTGGCCATTGCTGTCGGCGCCATAGACGAGGCGCACGGCCTCGCGGTTGAGCTCTTCCGGCGGACCATCGAAGACGACCTTGCCGGCGGCCATGCCGATAATGCGGTTGCAATAGGTGCGGGCGGTATCCAGCGTGTGCAGATTGGTGACGACTGTGATGCCTTCGCGCAAATTGATGTCCTGCAGCGAATCCATCACCACCTTGGCGTTGAGCGGGTCAAGCGAAGCGATCGGCTCGTCGGCGAGGATCACCCTGGGCTGCTGCATCATGGCACGGGCAATGGCGACACGCTGCTGTTGTCCACCCGACAAGGTGCCGGCGGGCTGAAGTGCTGTGCGGGCGATGTCGAGCCGCTCCAAGGCGGCGACCGCCTCGGCGCATTCGGCGCGGGAGAACATGCCGAACAGGTTTGACATGGTCGAACGGTGGTTCAGCTTGCCGAGCAGCACATTGGTCAGCACGTCGAGGCGCGGCACCAGGTTGAACTGCTGGAAGATCATGGCGCAGTCGCGCTGCCAGCGCCGCAGCGGCGAGCCGCTCAACTGGGAGACCTCGGCGCCGTCAAAAAAAATCGACCCCTGGCTGGGATCGATGAGGCGGTTGATCATGCGAAGAAGGGTTGATTTGCCGGCGCCCGAACGGCCGATAATGCCAACCATCTGACCCTGCGGGATCGCGATGTTGATGTCGTTGACGGCAGTGTTCTTGCCAAATCGTCGGGTGACACCGCGGATTTCGAGCGTGGCAGAGGTTGCTGACATGGGGCAGGTTCCAGTCCGGACCATATTGATCGTCAGGCACTCGCCTAACGCAGCCACATGAACCTGCCGTGTCGCGATGATGTCAGTTTTGTTACGCTCCACAGGCGTGGAGTTACGGCCGGCCCAGGACCAGCAGTTCCTCGAAGTGCTCCATGTCCCGGAAGCTGCAGAAGGCCGGAGCTTTGATTTCGATCACGGGAACCTGCTGCTCGAAAAGCTTGAGAGAGTCATCGAACAGGTCCTGCCATGCGGCTGCCCATGACGATGAGGTGAAGAACTATCCTTCGTATTTTTCCAGGAAGGCCTCGGCCGACAGTTCCCGGAAATCGTCGAGCGAAGCGCGCAGCCTGGCATGGTCCCAGTCCCACCAGGCAAGCGCCTGATAACGTTCGGCCGTACGGCGGTCGAAGCGCTCGCGGATCGGATTTGCCGGCACGCCGGCGACGATGGTGTAGGGGGTGACATCCTTCGAGACGACAGCGCCGGCGCCGACCGCGGCACCATCGCCGACGGTGACGCCGGGCAGGATGGTCGAGCCATGGCCGAGCCAGGTGTCGTGGCCGACGGTGACGCGCCTGGCGCGGCGCTGGGCGAAAAACTCGCTCTCATGCTCGGCATCGTCCCAATAGTCCGAAGCGCGGCAGGTGAAATGGTGCAGCGTCGGCCGCCAGGTCGGGTGGTTGGTGGCGTTGATGCGCACGCTTGCCGCGATGTTGGAAAACTTGCCGATCGTGGCGCACCAGACGGCGCAATCCTGCATCATGTAGGAATAGTCGCCGAGTTCGCTTTCCGAAACCGGCGATCTCGGTCCAGCGGCCGAGCGTCGAGTTCTGCACCTCCGCCGTCGGGTGGACCAGCGGTGTCTCCGATAATTTCCTGGTCATGCGGCAATTTTTCCGGGAGCGAAAGCGGTGACGTCGATGATGCGGTCGGCAACCGCCTCGCGCACGTCGTGGTCGTGGAAGATGCCAAGCAGGGCGACATCAGCCGCTTTCTTGGCGGCGATGAGTTCGATCACGACGTCGCGGTTCCTGGCATCGAGCGAAGCGGTCGGCTCGTCGAGCAGCAGGATCGGGTGCTCGGTGATGAAGCCGCGCGCGATGTTGACGCGCTGCTGCTCGCCGCCGGAGAAGGTCGCCGGCGGCAATGCCCAAAGTTTCTCCGGGAGGTTGAGCTGCGCCAGCAGAGCACGTGCCTTGCCGCGAGCAACCTCGCGGTCCTCGCCGCGCTCGACCAGCGGTTCGGCGACGACATCGAGCGCCGAGACGCGCGGCACGGTGCGCAGGAACTGGCTGACATAGCCGATCGTTTGCCGGCGCACGGCAAGCACGGTGCGCGGGCTGGCAGTGGCGAGATCGATCAGCCCGTCATCGTGCGTGACGATGATCTGGCCTTCGTCGACGGCATAGTTGCCGTAGAGCATCTTCAGGATCGAGCTCTTGCCGGCACCGGACGGGCCGCCAAGCACGGTGCATTCGCCGGCCCTGATCGAGAACGAGACTCCGGCGACGACAGGCAGTTTAATGCCGTCGCGCAGATGCATGGTGAAGCTCTTGGCGACGTCCGAGACAACAAGAGGGGTGGCCATCAGAAGGTGCTCCGATCATCGTTCGCTTGCGGGCCAGCACCCCCCTCTGCCTTGCCAGGCATCTCCCCCTCAAGGGGGGAGATTGGCTGTTGCCTTCGGTTTCGCCAATCTCCTGCGTTGCAGAATGGGCGAGATAGTAAAGCTGCCAATCTCCCCCCTTGAGGGGGAGATGGCCGGCAGGCCAGAGGGGGGTGTACAAGCGCCATCATCAAACCTGTAGAATCGAGGAAACGAGCAACTGGGTGTAGGGCGCGCGCGGGTCGTCGAGCACGCGGTCGGTGAGACCGCTTTCGACGACGCGGCCGTCCTTCATCACCATCATGCGCTGCGACAACAGCCGTGCCACCGCGAGGTCGTGGGTGACGACGATGGCCGCGAGACCAAGATCGGTGACCAGACCGCGCAGCAGGTCGAGCAGGCGTGCCTGAACCGAGACATCGAGGCCGCCGGTCGGCTCGTCCATGAATACCAGCCGTGGGCCGGTGACGAGATTGCGGGCGATCTGCAGGCGCTGGCGCATGCCGCCGGAGAAGGCGCGCGGCTCGTCGTCGATGCGGTCCTCATCGATCTCGACGCGCGACAGCCAGTCGACGGCGGTGGCGCGGATCCTGCCGTAATGGCGATCGCCGACAGCCATCAGCCGTTCGCCGACATTGGCGCCGGCCGACACCGTCATGCGCAGGCCGTCGGCGGGGTTCTGATGGACGAAACCCCAGTCGGTGCGCATCAGGAAACGGCGCTCGGCCTCGCTCATGCGGTAGAGCTCGCGGAACTGGCCATCGCGCATGCGGTAGCTGGCGGTGCCGGAGGAGGGCATCAGCCGCGTCGACAGGCAGTTGAGCAGCGTCGTCTTGCCGGAGCCGGACTCGCCGACGACAGCCAGGACTTCGCCCGGCCACAGGTCGAAGGAGACGTTGTCGCAGCCGACGCGCGAGCCGTAGAATTTGGACAGCGCCGAGACGCGCAGCAGCGGTTCGTCGGTCATTGCTTCTCCTTACCCTCCCCCTTGTGGGGAGGGTCGGCGCGCAGCGCCGGGGTGGGGGTTGAGTGGAGCGTGGATTGGTCAAGCCCCCCACCCGCGCCTTCGGCGCGACCTCCCCACAAGGGGGAGGTAGGGGCGTTGCGCCGCTTCTCGCAGTGGTCGGTGTCGGAGCAGACGAACATGTGGCCGCCATGGTCGTCGAGGATGACCTCGTCGAGATAGACATTCTCGGCCGCGCACAGCGCGCAGGGCTGGTCGAAGGTCTGCACCTCGAACGGATGATCCTCGAAGTCGAGGCTGACCACTTCGGTGAAGGGCGGCACCGCATAGATGCGCTTTTCGCGGCCGGCGCCGAACAGCTGCAAGGCCGGCGAGCGGTGCATCTTGGGATTGTCGAACTTAGGCGTCGGCGACGGGTCCATCACATAGCGGCCCTCGACCTTGACCGGATAGGCATAGGTGGTGGCGATGCGACCGTGCTTGGCGATGTCCTCGTAGAGCTTGACATGCATGAGGCCGTATTCCTCCAGCGCATGCATCTTGCGCGTTTCGGTCTCTCGCGGTTCAAGGAAGCGCAGCGGCTCAGGGATAGGCACCTGATAGACCAGTACCTGGCCCGCCGTCAGCGGATGCTCGGGGATGCGGTGGCGGGTCTGGATGATGGTGGCGCTGGCTGTGTCGGTGGTCACCGCGACATTGGCGACCTTCTTGAAGAAGGCGCGGATCGAGACGGCATTGGTGGTGTCGTCGGCGCCCTGGTCGATCACTTTCAGCACATCGTCGGGACCGATGATCGAAGCGGTGACCTGCACGCCGCCGGTGCCCCAGCCATAGGGCATCGGCATTTCGCGCGAGGCGAACGGCACCTGATAGCCGGGGATGGCGATGCCCTTGAGGATCGCGCGGCGGATCATCCGCTTGGTCTGTTCGTCGAGATAGGCGAAGTTGTAGGTGGCGATGTCCGTCATGGCGCGACTTTCAGTCCCTTGGCGTAGCGCGCCAGCCGCTCATTGAGCGTGCCGGTGTGCAGTTCGAACATGTGGTTGTCGTCGTCGTAGAAATAGATCGAGCGGCCTTCACCCTCGACGCGTGGGCGCGGCGGCCGCATGTCCAGCCCGAGCTTGGCGACGCGCTCGGCGTAGCGGTCGAAATCGGCGTCATCGATCTTGAAGGCGATGTGGCTGTAGCTGCGTTCCGGCAAGGGCTCGCCCTCCATGATGGCGACCCAGATGTCGCCGATCAGGAAGAACTTTTCGCGCGACAGCGAGAACTGTTCTGCGCCGCTGGCATAGACCTCTCGGGCGTCGAGTATGCCCTCGAGGATCTCGGTCATCCGATCGAGATCGCGGACGATAAAGGTCATGTGGGAGAGGCCTTCGATCATTCCGCGGCCTCCCGCTTCTCTTCGGCCTTGGCGGGGTTTTCGCGGGCGTCATATTCGGCGCGCATGCGGCGCACGAGGTCGAGTTCGGCCTGGAAGTCGACATAGTGCGGTAGCTTCAGATGTTCGACGAAGCCGGTCGCCTGGACGTTGTCGGAATGCGAGATGACGAACTCCTCATCCTGGGCGGCGGCGACGACATCCTCGCCCAACTCGCTGGCGCGAAGAGCGCGGTCGCAGAGCGCCATCGCCATCGCCTTGCGCTCGCTCTGGCCGAAGACCAGGCCGTAGCCGCGGGTGAATTGCGGCGGCGCCTTCGCCGACCCTTTGAACTGGTTGACCATCTGGCATTCGGTGATGCGCACCGTGCCGAGCGGGACAGCAAAAGGCAGTTCGGGCACATCGAGTTCCAGCTCGACCTCGCCGATGCGGATCTCGCCGACAAAGGGATGGTTGCGGGCATAGCCGCGCTGCGTGGAATAGCCGAGCGCCAGCAGGAATCCTTCATCGCCGCGCGACAGCGCCTGCAGGCGGATGTCGCGCGCCATCGGGAACTCCAGCGGCTCGCGGGTGATGTCGCCGGGGACATGGTCCTGCGGCATGTCGCCGTCCGGTTCGATCAGGCCTTCGCGGGCGAGGATCGCCGAGACGCGCGGCATGGCTTGCGCTTCGGTCTCGCGCTGCAGCGGCTCGGCGACGTCGGCGCCGGCGGCAAGCTCGGGATCGAGCAGCCGGTGGGTGTAATCGAAAGTAGGCCCAAGCAACTGGCCGCCGGGCAGGTCCTTGTAAGTCGCCGACACGCGCCGCTCGACCAGCATGGCGGCGGTGTCGATGGGCTTGGTGTAGCCGAAGCGCGGCAGCGTGGTGCGATAGGCGCGTACCAGGAAGATTGCCTCGATCATGTCGCCGCGCGCCTGGACGATGGCGAGTGCCGCCAATTCCCGGTCGTAGAGCGAGCCTTCACTCATCACCCGGTCGACGCCGAGCGCCAGCTGCTCGACGATCTGGTCGAGGCGAAGCGCCGGCACCGAACGGTCGCCGCGCCGGCGGTCGGCAAGCAGGCTGTGGGCGTTGGCGATTGCTGCTTCGCCACCTTTTACAGCGACATACATCTTACGCCTCCATCGTCTTGATGCGCGTCGTGCGCGGCAGGCAGGCTATGCCATCAGCGGTGGCGAGGATGATGTCGACGCCGCGCGGGAAGCGCTTGATATTCTGCTTCCACTGCTCGACGAAATGACGCGGCATCTGCGCCGGTGCAATCGTGGCGCTGGTTTCGATGCCGGGACCTTCGAGCAACAGAGGCGTGCCGGAGACGAGATCGCTGACATTCAGGATCAGCGTGGTCGAACGGTCAGGGTAGTCCTGCGTGCCTTGCGAAAAACCGTCGAGCGCCATCATCTCGGCCGGCGTGGCGATCAACGCAAAATGCGCATCGGCCGGCGTGTTGGCCATCGGCGCGCCGGTGTGGAAACCAAGCCAGGATTTGATGGCGGTGGAAGCTTGCAGAGCCGGGTCCAGCCACAGCGGCGTGTCGTTGTCGCACAGCGCCAGGGCTATGGCGCCGGCGCTTGCCGAGAGCGGCGCCGGCGGGCGGGCGAAGGCCGGCAGCGGCTGCAAGCTGCCCGGCCGCGCCATTGCGTCCATGACCGCGCGGAACACAGTCTGGGCATTGAAGACCGGATCGGCGAAACCGCCTTCGATCGATTGCGCTGCGATGTCCATCAGTCTTCTCCGCGAACCATAGTGAAGAAATCCACCTTCGTGGCCGCCGTCTCGGCGCGGCGGCGTTCATGCGCCGTGGTCAGGGCCGACCGCAGAGGCACTATCAGCCCGGTCTCCACCTCGGCGCGGCGGGCAGGGTCCTGCCACAGTGCGTCGGCGATGGCCGCCAGCCTCGCCTTCTGCTTGTCGCGGCCAAGCGCATAGCAATGGCCGACCTGTCCGGACGGCAGCCGGACGGTGGCGCGGGTGACGGTCGCCTCGCCGACATTGAAGGGCGCGCCGCCACCGCCGATGCGGCCGCGCACGGTGACCAGGCCGGTTTCGGGGCCGCGCAGCAGTTCCGCGTCCGAAGGCAGTCCGGCCTCGTTCCAGAGCCGAACGATGTCGTCGCCGCTGGATTGCGCCAGGGTTGCCATGACGGCCTTGCGTTCGGCCTGGTCGCGGGCTTCCTGTCCTCGCATCAGCAACATTCCTCTTCGGCAAATTTGTCTATTGATATAGACAACTATACAAATTATACCTATTATCTAGCGCGAGTCCATGACGGGTGGATGACAAGCACTTGAAGATTGGGGGCAATCAATGGTCGGGCGGCTGGCAGCGGACAGCATCGAGCGGCGCAGCGGCGTCTCGCTGTGGCGGCAGATCGCCGAGAAGATCCTGCAGGCGATCGCCGTCGGCGATTTCGCAGAAAGCGCCGCGCTGCCGCCGGAGATGGCACTGGCTGACCGCTATGGCGTCAACCGCCATACCGTGCGCAGCGCCATATCAGCCCTTGTGCAGGAAGGGGTGCTGCGGGCCGAGCAGGGGCGCGGCACCTTCGTGCTGTCGCGCAAGCGGCTGTCCTATCCCATCGGTGCGCGCACACGCTTTTCAACAGGCCTGCAAGGGCAGACATCGGAACGGCATATCGTCCTGCTCGCATCCTCGGTCGAGCCGGCCAGCCGGCGTGTCGCCGAGGGGCTGGGGCTTGCCAAAGGGGCCGATGTGATCCGCCTGGAAACGCGCGGCGAAGCCGACGGCCGGCCGGTGTCACGTGCTGCCGGCTGGTTCGATGCCCGGCGCTTTGCCGGTATCGATGCTGCAATGGCGGAGACCGGCTCGATCACCGCATCGCTCGCCCGGTTCGGCATCGACGACTATCTCAGGCAATCGACCGTGCTATCGGCGCGCCACGCCGATGCGGCGGACCTTGCAGACCTCGACCTGCAACCGGGCGCCATCGTGCTGGTTACAGTCGCTGTCAACGTCACGCCGGACGGCCAGCCGATCCAGGTTTCCGAGTCCAGGTTTCCGGCAGAAC
The DNA here is from genome assembly GCF_040321205.1 of Mesorhizobium sp. M0496. NCBI lineage: Bacteria > Pseudomonadati > Pseudomonadota > Alphaproteobacteria > Hyphomicrobiales > Phyllobacteriaceae > Mesorhizobium > Mesorhizobium sp. M0496. Next base: position 11,338 of record NZ_JAMYRC010000080.1, read on the forward strand.
GGGTGGAGCTGAAGCTGTCGGCGCTGTAGGGAGTGGCAGCCTCATACGAGACCGTGACTTCTGACTCGCGCTGATATCAGGCCAGTTCGGTCGCGCTCACCTGTCAGCGTCGGCGCATTTGAGGACCGGCTTCCCCCACTCCGTCTCGGCTTCGCCGAGCCACCTCTCCCCCCTCCGGAGGGAGAGGAAGGGAGCCGGAGTCTGGTTGAAGAGCGTTGGCTGCAATAGGCTCGCACCCTTCCTCTACCCCGTCGATCGGGGGAGAGCGACTATCTGGGGTGTCAAGTTGCAATTGCGAACTCGTTGCGCGCATCGCGTGCT
>NZ_JAMYRC010000081.1:0-10818 GCF_040321205.1 Mesorhizobium sp. M0496
CCATGATCGCGGAGGCTCCGAAGAAGGAGTCGGCTGGCGGCGGCATGCCTGGCGGCATGGGCGGCGGCGGCATGGGCGGCATGGGCGGCATGGATTTCTAATCCACGCTTCCATCAGCTTTCAGCTACGGAAAGGGCGCCGAAAGGCGCCCTTTTTGTTTTTGAGGTCGAACGGCTCAAGCTTGGAGGCCAATCTAGATGGCGGCATCCGCTCGCTGCCGTACCTCGCCAGCCAGCACCGCGGCTTCGATCAGCGCCGCGACCTCGTCGGCCACCGCCTGCAGCGGGGCGCGGTCGCGGGTGGCGCGGGCGATCACCATCAGCCCTTCCAGCGACGATTCGACCAGCAGCGCCAAAGCATGCGCGCGGCGCTCGGGCACCCCTGCCCTGACGAAGGCGTCCCGCAGCAGGCCTATCCACTGTTCGAAGGCCGAGCGGCACAAATCCGCCAGTTCCGGCACGTCGGTCGGCGCATCCAGCACGACAGGCGCGATCGGACATCCGAGCGAAAACTGGTTGTCCTCCAGCATGCGCCCCACCGACTGGTAGATATGATGGACGGCCACCGCTGGATCCTTTTCGGTAGCCAGCGCTTCGCCCAGCCTTTCCGTCACGTCGGCAACGCTGGCGCGCGTCACTTCGATGACAAGCTGGTCCTTACCACCGGGAAAATGGAAGTAGAGCGAACCGCGTGGCGCGCCGCTGGCGCTCAATATGTCGTTGAGCGAGGTGCCATGGTAGCCACGTTGCCGCAGCAGCAGCCCCGTCGTCTCGAGTATGCGGGTACGGGTGTCGTTCGCCATGTCAACCTCTGTCAGCAGCGAGCATTATAGGCCTTGCGTCGAATATGACAATCGGTCTACATAATATGTAGATCAGTCTATATATTCGAGGCACCCGAATGCAAACCTATCGACTTGAAGGATTCGGCGGAACCGAATGCCTGGTGATGCGCGATGAGGCGCGGCCCGAGCCAAAACCGCATGAGGTCGTGGTGCGCGTTCGCGCCACCTCACTCAACCGGCGCGACACGATGATCCTCAACGGCACCTATCCGCTGCAGCCGCGTCAAGGCGTCGTTCCGTTGAGCGACGGGGCCGGTGAAGTCGTCGCCATCGCTGCAGGATGCGAAAGGCGGATCGATTCAGCTGCCGGCGGCACTCTACCAGCGCAGCCTCGCCACCATCAGCCGCCTCTTCGTCGGCAACCGAACCAATCTCGAAGCCATGCTGCGCGCTGTCTCGCAGCACCGCCTGCGGCCCGTCATCGACAAGGTCTTTGCCTTCACCGAGGCCGGCGATGCCTACCGCTATTTCCAGCAGGGCGACGTCTTCGGGAAGGTGGTCGTCGACGGCGCCTGACCCATCGATTCCTCAAACCAAGGGAGAACGACAATGACAATTCGTGAAGCATCGGCCGAGTGGCAAGGGACGCTGAAAGGGGGCTCGGGCAGGCTGAGGCTTGGCAGCGGCGTCTTCGAAGGCGCCTACTCCTTCCCGTCGCGTTTCGAGAACGGTCCGGGCACCAACCCGGAAGAGCTGATCGCCGCAGCGCATGCCGGCTGCTTCTCGATGGCCCTGAGTGCCATACTGGGCACAGCCGGTCATATCCCGACAGGCATCCGCACCATCGCCAAGGTGCATCTCGGCGCAACCGCCGCCGGGCCGACGATCACCCGCATCGAGATTGAGACGCAAGCCGAGATTCCGGGCCTTGCCCCGGTTGAATTCCAGAAACTCGCAGAGACGGCGAAAACAGCATGCCTTGTCTCGCGCGCGCTGGCCGGCGTGGCAAACATCGCGCTCAAGGCCGAACTCGTCGCGACCGATCATTGAAAGGAAGGAGCAATGCAATGACACAGGAAGTCATCATCGACCACGCCACGGCTCGGCGCTCCGCCGAAACGGCCGAGATCATGCGTCGCTTCAACGACGTGTTCCAGCGCCACGACCCGTCGGCGCTGGACGGACTGGTGGCGGAAGACTGCGTGATCGAGAACACTACGCCGGCGCCGGACGGTGCCCGCCACGCCGGCAAGGCCGCCTGCATCGAACTGTGGTCGGCGATCGCGACCGGACCCGGCACGCGCTTCGACCTCGAAGAAACCTTCGTCGCTGGCGACCGGGCGACGATCAGCTGGCGCTACTGCATGGCAGACGGCAACTCGCTGCGTGGCGTCAATTTGATGCGTGTGGCGGCCGGCCGCATCGTCGAGGCCAAGGGTTATGTGAAGGGGTAGCGCCGGCAGGCGCTACCGATCCGCCAGCGCAAGCTTGGCACCGAAGGTGCGGCGCAACAGGTCGGCGCCATGCGTCGGCAAGCCTCCGCTAATCCAATTGGCGCACGAGGACGCCCGACCACAGCCATATGAGTTACTCCTAAGACATTTCAGCCTGTGCTAGAATCCAGCACGACCGCCATTCGACGATCGAGAAGACCATTAGGGAGGACTCGTGTGATGAACATCAGAACCGCCTGCCTTGGAGCACTCGCATTGGCTGTCTTCAGCGGCACGGCGCTTGCCGGGGCGCTCGACTCGCCCAAGATGATGGAACCGTTCTTCACCGATTCTAGCATGAAGACGATGAAATCCGACGATGAAATGAAGGCCGCTTGGGCAGCGATGTCCAAGGACGATCAGGCCATGATGATGAAGGAATGCCAGGACGCCGCGATGAGCAAACCATACGCACCGTTCTGCGAAAAACTGAAGGCTCTCGGCGGCGCCAACAAGTGATTGTCCCCGCCCGAGGTTGAAGAGCAGATGAAGGCGGGCCCTTAATGCATGTCGCCCAAAAGTGATCTCGGTTTTGGGAGAACGACATGCATAAAAACAAAGACCTAAAGCGGGTCGCCTGAATCCGTTCAGACGCGACACGCTTTAGGCTCACCTTCTGGCCGTCTGGGCAGGGATTTTGCGCAGAGACGACAGGACCCGCGAGCCGGTTTCTACCGGTCGGCGAGCGCCAGCTTTGCACCGAGCATGACGAAGGCGCCGGCGAAGGTTCGGCGCATCCAGGTCAGCACCATTGGCCGCGACACGACATGGCTGCGGATCGAGGCTGCAAAGATGCCGTAGCCGACGAAAACCACAAAGGTCAAAAGCATGAAGACGGAGCTGAGCTCCAGCATCTTCGACAGCGCGTTGGGCTCGGTGGTGCTGACGAATTGCGGCAGGAAGGCGAAGAAGAAGATCGACAGTTTTGGGTTGAGCACGTTGACGAGGATGCCAGTGGCAATCACCTTGCCGGTCGAGCGCGGCGTCACATCCTGTTCGACGCTCAGGCCACCCTTTTCCTTCAGCGTGTTCCAGGCCATGTAGAGCAGGTAGGCGACGCCGAGATATTTCAGCGTCTCGAAGGCGAGCGCACTGGTGTGCAGCAGCGCCGCAAGGCCGGTGATAGCGGCGGCCATATGCGGGATGATGCCGAGCGTGCAGCCGAAGGCGGCGATGATCGAGGCCCGCGCGCCGCGCGAAAGGCCGGCGCTCAGCGTGTAGAGAACGCCGGTGCCGGGCGAAGCCACGACGATCAGCGACGTCAACAGAAATTCGATGCTCATGAAATCCTCCGCTGCCCTGCCCCGCGCGGAAGATATCGGGACGGACAATGGCGCACAAGCGGCGGTGAGCTTAATCTCCCCCTTGTGAGAGATTGGCCGTTACACCGGCAATCCGTGTGCCCGGCGCGCCATCAGGCAATCGTCGTCACCAGGCATGCAGGCACGGCAGACATCCGGGCGGACGTCATAGATGCCGCAAGCGGTCGACTTGCCGATCTCGCCACACAGCGCCGAGCAGCGCACGCCCTCGCAACGCATGCCGGACAGATTGGCCGCTACATATTTTTCCGGGATGCGGTCGAGCTGCGCGTCGTCCTCGGTGGAAAAGCGCGGCCACTCGGCCGAGTAGGAACAGCAGGCACCGCAGCTCTGGCAGTCGAACAGAGCAGCGGTGCCGCGTTGCGACAAAAGGCTTGCAGCGGCCACCAGGGCAGACAGCCCTGCTGCAGCAGGATTGCGATCGGCGTCTTGCGGCAAGGCGCTATTTCTTCTTTGTCTTGCCCTTGGGCGAATCCGTCGGCGACTTGAAGAGATCGGTCGAGGTCTCGGCGCCGCTGCCGGCTTTCGGCGCGGCGACCGGCTTGGCCGGTTTCGCGGCGGCGGCCGGAGCTGCCGGCTGGTCCTTGGCGGAGAATTTTATGGCCATGTCAGTCCTCGTCGGCGAAACGCGATGATGGTGCGCGCGGATTGCGCAGGCGGCCGATCAGCGCCGAAACCGCCGTGATGTTCATTTCCTCGGGCGACCAGTTTTTCACCGCTTCGATGTGATGCGGCGCCAGTTCGCGATGGGTGCTGCCGCTATAGGCTGCATCCTGATACGTCACCCGCTCATGGGTCTTGGCGTCTTCGCGGACATATTCGATCAAATAGTTCGGGCATTCGGCGCGACCGCGCACGCCGAGACGCACCTGTGCATCGCCGTGGGCGCGTTTGCAGCGCTCCAGCTTTTCCAGCACCCGGCGCACATATTCGACCGGTTTGTTGAGGCCATCGACCACGTCGGCGATGGTCGAGTCGGCGGCGATCAGTTTCGGAGGCACGCGCTTGGTGGCCATTAGCGTCTTCCGGCCCGTTTCGGCAAAGCGGCGAGCGCTGCGGCCGCTGCCAGCTCGTCGGCTTCCTTTTCCAGGCGCAATTCGCGCAGGCGCGCGGTCTTGGCTTCTCGCGCCTCGCTGACGGCGTCGCGCTCGGAATTGATGCGGTTAAGCGACATCGACTGGGTTTGCGTCTTGCTGAACAGCGATACGGCCTGATCGACGGCTGTCTTTGAACTGGTGGTGGTCAAAATCTTTCTCCTGTCAGGAGCCTGTGCCGATACTCCAGGACCGAGACTTCGGTCGGAGGCACGCACAAAGCAATACGGCAGCGTATTCAAGTTGCTGGAGCGTCCCTTAGCACGTCCAGGCCGACGCGCAGCGCACTTTCGGCGGCTAGACCCGCAAAATGAAAAAGGCCAGGCACCGCCTGACCTTCCGTAAAAGGCGCCGCGCAACCAGGTGACATCCAAAAGGATGCACGGGGGATGCACGGGAACGCCCTTCTCATGCGCATGACATACCGCGGAAACTCAGGTCTCCACCGCCATACGCCCGAATTCGCCACTCACCGGTGCCAGTACATCCGTGGCCACCGGGAGCGCTGAATTCTGTTTTCAGGCCGCCTTCAACTGGTCGGCGGACATCTTGCCCGACTTGTTGTCGCGGACCATCTCGTAGCCGAGCTTCTGGCCCTCGACGATGTCGCGCATACCGGCGCGCTCTACGGCCGAGATGTGGACAAAAACGTCGGCCGAGCCGTCGTCAGGCTGAATAAAACCAAAACCTTTGGTGGCGTTGAACCATTTAACTGTGCCGGTGCTCATGACGAACCCTTTCCATGGCAAATATTCGTTCGACGTCATGCGGATGCACGACGTCGTTTGTCCCGATTTTTGATGTGGGAAGTTCGTCAAAGGCGCGCTCGAAAGCGCGGATAACAAAAGTCAGTCAAACAAATATCGACGAAATGCTTGTAGGCTTCTTTTGGCGAGCTGTCAAATCTGCATGGACCATGCCTGCGGCAAACCGCCGGCATGACGGGCGGACAGGAACGCCAGGGCAGCGCCTGCTGCCGCCAACTCGAAAGAATCTGCGGCATCAAAAAATTTTTGCGCATCCGGGAACCATCTGCGCAAAGGTGCATTTATTAGCTGTCGTCGGCAGTTCATGAGAGCAATCGAAGAACGGCTGATGGCAAAGACGCCCCCCGCGTAATAACAAGCGCGAGGGGCGTTTTATTTTGGCGCTCACAACACCACGCTCATCCGCGGCGGGCTCTTGCCAGGGCCGGACGGCACGCCGGACAACGAGTGACGCGACAGCCGGAATGTCCCTCACGCTCCAGGCCCTCATTCGTCCGGGCCAGGCTCGGGCCATGTCTCCCTGGCCGCTTCGGCATACCAATCACGCATCGCCGGCGTGGAAAGCACAGCGTCGACATAGGCTCGCGTATCGGGCGCCAGCGTGCCGCCATAGGTGTCGAAACGGGTGACGACCGGTGCATACATGGCGTCAGCGGCGGTGAAATGGCCAAACAGGAACGGACCGCCCTTGCCGTATTTTTCCCGGCACTCGCGCCACAACGCCTCGATGCGCTCGCGTTGCGCCTCGCCTTCGGCGTCGAGCGGATTGTGGCCCTTCGGCCTACGCAAATTCATCGGCCAGCCATAGCGGACCTCGCGAAAGCCGGAATGCATCTCGGTCGCCACCGAGCGCGCCAGCGCACGAGCATCGATGTCGGCCGGCCAGAGATTTTTGTCCGGAAACAGGTCAGCCAGATATTCAAGGATGGCAAGGGTTTCCCAGACGATTTTGCCATTGTGATTCAAGACCGGCACCTGGCCGGTCGGCGATACTTTCGCCAGATTGGCAAAGGTCTCAGGCGTGCGCAGCCGCACGAAACCCTCCTCGAACGGGATTTCCAGATGCCTCATTGCCACCCATGGCCGTAGCGACCATGAGGAAAAGCATTTGTTGCCGATGAAGAGCGTGAATTCAGCCATTTTTCTCCCCCAACGCACGATCACCTGCAATCCCTTTGGTCGGCGCTTGGTCACAGCCTAACTCGCCAAACTTGCCTCAGGAGGCGGCAGCGCGACCTGATCTGCTGCCCGGGCGACGCCTGGAACCTAACCGACGCCGGCTCGTTAGCCTCCCGCGGATGGTTCCTCCGAATTCGAAACTCCCAGGAGATGCGGAAAATGGTGAACAAGGATCAGGTCGCCGGCGTTGCCAAGCAGGTCAAGGGCTTGGTCAAGGAAGCCGCCGGCAAGGCAACCGGCAACAGGCGGACCCAGGCTGAAGGCACGGCCGACAAGATCGCCGGCAAGGTGCAGAAGGCCTATGGCGATGTGAAGGACAAGGTCAAGAAGGCGCTCTGATCCGACATCGAGAAACGCTCTGTTTGTCGGGAAGGCGGTCGCGAGAGCCGCCCTTTTCATGTGCTCCAGCCCTTGCTGAAAGCATTGGTGAAGGCGACCTCGCCATGATCACCGGTAGCCTCGCCCAGCACCACGTCCATGCCGTCGCTGGTTACCCTGGCCAGCGCGAAACCTCCCATATAGGCAGCCTTCGGCTTGAACAGATCGAGCCCATCCCTGCGATAGACCAGCGGCGTATCATGCTGGTGGCCATGGAAAATGCCGACGACATTGTAGCCCTTGAGCGCCGCCAGCAGCGCCTGCCGGTCGGCCTCGCCCCACCAGTGCGGTGCACCGGTACCGTCATCGTCGTAGTGCCTTTTGGCGGCATCCCAGCGTTCTATCGAAAAAGTGTCCCAGCCATAGTGCTGGAACAGGATGACCGGGCGGCCATCCGCCGCATAGGTCGCCAGATCCTGCTTCAGCCATGGCAGGCTGGAGTCGGCGCCGTGGCCGGTATCGCCGGTGAAACGATGCGTCTGGATCAGATGCAGGCCGCCCCAGTCCCAGGAATAGCAGTCGGTGTCGATATCATAGTCGGTGGCCGGCACCGGCGGCTTGAAGAAGACGCCGGCGCGATGATTGACCTCGACATAGTCGCGCAATTCGCGCCGGTACCAGTCGACATGGTGCGGCGGCCCGTTCTGGTCGAGATCATGGTTGCCGAGCCCGACATAGACGGGCATGTGCACGCGATCGGGGCCGACGCCCTGCTGGTAGCGCTGGCTGAACTGGAGCAGCTGGGTGCCCTCGCTCGGCTGGGTGATCTGCCCGCCGCCGTCGTCGGTGATGTCCCCACCGACAACGAGGCCGAGCGGCGCGCCGATGCGGCTGCCCGCCGAGCGAAGGCCGGTGGCGACGCCATTGATTTCGGTCGGCCAATCCTTGTCCTCGAGGGCATTCAGCGCCGCAACATTGCGCAGCAGCGCAGCGTCGGTCTTGCCTTCCTGCAGGCAGTTGGGGCTCAAGCCACTCGCCATGCGGCAGGCATGGACATCGGCGATGAACAGGAAGGTGGCGTCGATGGACTGGACGCGCTGGCCGGTCTGGCTGAATGCCGGGCGCGACAATGCGCCGGCCACGGCAAATCCTGCCATCTGCTTCAGCAGGCTGCGTCGGGAAAACAATCCAGGCGAACGGCGATTCATCATGAGGTGAATTTCAGCATGGAGAGCGGCCGGCCGTCCAGCGCCTCTCCTTGCCGCCGTGCCATCGACATGGTGCCATGGATCTGGCATTTCTACCCTTCAGGAACCAGGCTGCCGAGGCGGCGACGCAGGCGCAAGTTCCGAAGGCTATGAGATGAAAGCCGCCGGCGCAGCAGCTAGAGCCGGGGCGCCAAGTCAAAGCGGCGCGTTATCGCTGTGACATCAAAGGGTTTTCGGTCGCAGCAGTACCCTGCGGCGTCGCCTGGCCGCCAATCCGCCCTGCGATGGCGACGGCGCGCTGCACTCCAGCCCCGCCAGACAATCCCGCAGCAGGCTCGCATCCTGCGCCGTCTTGGCCATCGACATCGCGCCGGAATAGGCGGCGACCGCCAGCGCGGCAAAGCGCTCGGGATCCGTGCCCTCATCCTTGCCCGCCTGCTGGTCGGCTCGCAGCTTGTCGGAAATCGCCTGGCGCCACCCGGCAAAAATACCGGCAAGGGCAAGGCGGAAATCGGGATCGGCAAGGGACAGCTCGTGCGCCAGATTGTTGAGCGGGCAGCCGCGCACGAAACCCTGCTGCTCCAGTTCCGCCGCCACGGCCTCGAACACCGCGCGCACGCCTTCGCGCGCTGACGCCGCCGCCAGCACCGGCGCGATCCATGTCTCTTCGACCGCTGCCGCAACGCGCTCGTCGATCACCGCCAGCGCGAGCGCCTTCTTTGTCGGGAAATGGTGATGCAGCGCGCCACCGCTGACGCCCGCCGCCGCCATCAGGTCGCCGATGCTAGAGGCATGATAGCCGCGCGCCTGGAACGCGTCCTCGGCGACATCGAGCACTTTCTTGCGCATGCCTTCAGGATCGTTGATGCGTTTGCGTGGGCGCGATTTTGGTCGAACGGTCATCTCTGCTGACATTGCCGGACTCTAGCATATTGACAAAACAGGACAACCGGTCTGTTTATAAACAGGATGATCACCCTGTTTTGAGGAGAGTCGGATGAACATGCCCCTGAATGCCACGCCGAAACCCGTGGTCCTCGCCTCGCCTGTCGTCGAATTGAGGCAGTACACGCTGAAGCCCGGACAGCGCGACACGCTCATCGACATCTTCGACGGCAGGCTGATCGAGGGTCAGGAGGACGCCGGCATGACCATCATCGGCCAGTTCCGGGATCTCGATCGCCCGGACATGTTCGTCTGGATGCGCGGCTTCGATGGCATGGTCGCGCGGAAAAATGCTCTCGCCGCCTTTTATGGCGGGCCGGTCTGGGCGGCGCACAGCCATGCGGCCAACGCGACAATGATCGATTCCGACGATGTGCTGCTGCTAAAGCCTGCGTGGCCGGGCGCCGGCTTCGACCTCGCGGGCGCGCAGCGGCCAAGTCTGGCCATTGACGAAAAGCCAATTCAAAACAGGCCGCTGACTGGCATCGTTGTCATCCAGATTCATCATCTGCAGCCCGGTGCAGAGGCTGATTTCGCCAGCCGCTTCAAGGCTGAAACAGCGCCCCTGATGATGGCGTCTGGAGCAAACCTGCTCGCCGCTTTTGTTACCGAGCATGCCGAAAACAGTTTTCCGCGCCTGCCGGTACGGGCAAACGAAAACGTCTTCATTTCCGTCGCCGGCTTCGACAGCGCCGACGCGCATGCCCGCCACAGTGCCGCCCTCGCTGCCTCGCCGGCATGGCAGGCTGCGCAGCTCGGTCTGACCAAACCAACGGAGATTTTGCGGCTGTCACCCACATCGCAATCGCTGGTCGGGCGTTAGGCCTCAAACGCCTTGACGATGGCTTTCGCAACCAGGGCCGGGCGACACAAGGATCTCATCGGCGGGCTGGTGGTCCTGGCCGGCACGTTGAAGCCCGATTTCGCTCCGGATCATCCGCTGGTCGCCGGCGTTCAGGTCTTGCGCGACCCGATATTGCCGGCCGATCCGTTCTATGCCTGGTGGCATGCCTGCCGGCCCGGCGTGCCAACAGCCTTTCTCGCCGGCCTGGCGAAAGACGAACAGGCGGTCCGCCAGGTCAAGGATTATGTCGCCGGGCGGCTGGCCCTGCGGGAGCTTGCGACCGCCGGCGCGCAAACCGGCCTCGGCTGGCCTGCGCCGGCAGCGGTCGAAGTTCATACTGTGGGATAGGCCGACAAAATCGCTGGCCTTCGAGCTTGGCCCGCGCGGCATCCGCGTCAACGCCATCGCTCCCGGCACGGTCGACACCGCCATGCGGCGCAAGACAGTCGACAATTTGCCGGCCGAGGCGAAGGCGGAGCTGAAGGCCTATGTCGAGCGCAGCTATCCGCTCGGCAGAATCGGCCGCCCCGACGATCTGGCCGGCATCGCGGTCTATCTGGCCAGCGAAGAGGCCGCCTGGACCAGCGGTGGTATTTTTTCGATCGACGGTGGGTATGCGGCGGGGTGAGCTGCTTTTCTCCCCCCTTGAGGGGGAGATGTCGCCAAAGGCGACAGAAGGGGTCGGTTCGACGGGACGCGACCTCCTATCGCCGCGGAGGAGGCTGGCGCTCCACGTGAGGCGACCCCCCCTCTGGCCTGCCGGCCATCTCCCCCTCAAGGGCAGGGCTATCGCATATGAGTAAAGAGCTGGAAGAGGAAGTCTCTGTTCCATCTGGCTCTTCGCATCTTGCTGGCGATGGGTTT
>NZ_JAMYRC010000082.1:0-10815 GCF_040321205.1 Mesorhizobium sp. M0496
CCAAGCCAAGGTCCGGGCGGCCGCCCGGACCTTGGCTCAATCGCTCTAATCCCACGAAATCTCTCTCGTGTAGATACAAGGTGGCGCTGCAAAGCCGAGACGGAGTGGGGGTCGATCTGCGCGGGCGTCGTCAATTCGGGCCGGGTTCACCGCCTGCTAAGTTATGCTCCCACCTCGATCACAGCCTTGATCAGTCCTGATTTCTCATGCGCCCAGCGGGCCAGATCGTGCGGCGTGCCGGAAAGCGTGGTGCGGTGGGTGACGAGTTTTGCCAGCGGAACGGCGCCGTTGCGGATCGAGGCGGCGACATGGTCGAAGTCGGCGCGCAAGGCGTTGCGGCTGCCGATCAGCGTCATTTCGCGTTTGTGGAATTCCGGATCGGAAAAGCTGATGTCGTCCTTGACGACGCTGACCAGCACCAATGTTCCGCCATGCGCGACATGGGCGAAAGCCGACCGCACCGACTGGGTATTGCCGGTGGCGTCGAAGACCACATCGAAGCCTTCGCCCGATGTCGCCTCCCAGACCAGGTCTGGCACCGCGCCGCGCGAGCCGTCGAGGGTCTGGAAACCAAGCTCGTTCGCAGCGAAGGCGAGCCTTTCGCTGCTCATATCGAGCAGTGTCACGTCGAGGTCGGCGATGCGGGCGAAGATGGCGGTGCCGAGCCCGATCGGGCCGGCGCCGATGACCAGTGTGCGTGCGCCGGTTTCGGCCTTGGCACGCCGCACGGCATGTGCGCCGATGGCCAGGAACTCGACGGCGGCGGCGTCGGCCAACGACAGGCCGTTGGCAGGATAGAGATTTTGCGCCGGCACCAGGATGCGTTCGCACATGGCGCCGTCGCGATGCACCCCGAGCACCTCGATCCTGACGCAGCAATTCGGCTTGCCGTGCCGGCAGGCGATGCACTTGCCGCAGGAAAGATATGGGTTGATGACGACCGGCTCACCGACGGCAAGCTCGACGCCTTCGCCTGTTTCCACTACTGTACCGGATACTTCATGGCCCATGATGCGGGGATAGGCGAGGAACGGATGCTTGCCCTCGAAGATGTGGTAGTCGGTGCCGCAGATGCCGACATGGCTGACCGCCACCAGCGCCCATCCGGGAGCTGGTGCACTCGGGGTGGGACGATCTTCCAGGACAAGATCGCCGGGCGAGCGGCAGACGACGGCTTTCATGCTTCAATCCAGTCTTGTTCATGAAATCGCCGGCCCATTGGTGCGGGCCGGCGATTGATTGCGGGTCGTTACTTGCCGCGACGGCGCAGCCCGTCGAAATAGACGATGATGATGATGAGCGCGCCGGTGATGATGCGCTGCCAGAACGAGTTGACGTTGAGCAGGTTGGCGCCGTTGTTGATGGTGGCCAGGATGAAAGCTCCGAGCAGCGGTCCGTGCACCGAGCCAACGGCACCGAACAGCGAGGTGCCGCCGATGACCGACGAGGCGATCGCCTGCAACTCCCAGCCCTCAGCCTGGGTCGGGTTGCCGATGCCGATGCGGGCGGCCAGCAGCACGCCAACGAAAGCCGCGCAGAGGCCGGACAGCGTGTAGGCCATGTAGATGGTTCGCTGGACATTGACGCCGGACAGGCGCGAGGCCTCGGCGTTGGAGCCGACCGAGAACAGATACCGGCCCCAGCGGCTGTGATGCAGGAAGATATAGGCCGGAATGCCGACCAGGATCACCATCCAGAACAGGTTGGGGATGCCGATGAAGGAACTGCGCGAGAACGCGGTGAAGGTGTCGCTGTTGATGTTGATCGAATTGCCGTTGGTCATCAAAAGGCCGATTCCGCGCAGCGAGGTCAGCGTCGCCAACGTGATGATGAAGGGCGGCAAGCCCATCTTGACGATGCCGAAGCCGTGAAACATGCCGATAGCAACACCGACCAGCAGCGTCACCAGAATGGCGAGCCAGATCGGGAAGCCGGCATTGATCATCATGGCTACGACCACGGTGGCGAAGCCGACCACGGCGCCGACGGACAGGTCGATGCCGCCGGTGATGATGACGAAAGTCTGGCCGACCGCCATGATGGCGATCATCGAACCCTGCCGCAGCAGGTTGGCGATGTTGTTGGAAGAGGCGAAGCTCGGCGTCGCGACCGACAGAACGATCCAGAGCAGAACCAGCAACGCCAGAAGCGTCAGCCCGAACAGGACATTGTAGTTCCGTTTCGGTTTTTCGACAGCAATCGCCTCGGTGCTCATATCTGTCCTCCCTGTTTTTCTTGTTTCTCGGCGAGCGCCTGCGTGAGAATGTCCTCGTGGCTGGCGCCGCGAAAACCGTGCGTCGCCACCAATTTGCCGCGCCGGAACACATGCAGCGTATCGGCCAGCTCGTAGACTTCCGGCAGATAGGACGAGATCAGGATGATGCCGGCGCCTTTCGACAGCAGCGCGCCGAACAACCGGTAGATCTCGGCCTTGGTGCCGACATCGACGCCGACCGTCGGTTCATCGAAGATGAACAGCTTGGCGCCGTGCGCCAGCCATTTGCCGATGACGATCTTCTGCTGATTGCCGCCCGACAGGCTGGACGCCAGCGCGCCGCGAGTCGGCGTCTTAATGCGCAGATCGGCGATCTGGCGATCGGCCTGCGTCTTCTCCTGTGCACTCGAAATCAGCAGATTGTTCGAGATGCGCTTGTAGATCGGCAGGTTGAGGTTGAGGCCAACCGGCAGGTTGAGACAGAGGCCCTGGTCGCGGCGGCTTTCCGGCGCCAGCGCCATGCCGAGCTTGATCGCGTCATGCTCGGATTTGACCTGAACCTCCTTGCCTTCCCAGAGAATCTGGCCGGCCGATTTGCGGTGGCGACCGTACAGCGTCGTGACGAACTCGCTGCGCCCGGCGCCGATCAGGCCATAGAGCCCGACGATCTCGCCGGCGCGAACCGTCATCGAAACATTTTCAAACCCTTTGCCGGACAGGTTCCGCGCTTCGATGATCGCGGCGCCCGGCGTGAAATGCTCTTTGTGATAAACCTGCTCGATCGAGCGGTTGATCATCATCTTGACCAACTCGGCATCGTTGGTCTCGGCGATGTTGCGGGTGCCGACCAGCGTGCCGTCACGCAGCACGGAAACACGGTCGGCGAGTTCGAACACTTCCTCCATGCGATGACTGATGTAGATGATCGTCACGCCTTCGCCCTTCAGCCGGCGGATCAGTGTGAAGAGCTGGTCGGCCTCCTTGCGGGTGAGGTAGGCGGTCGGCTCGTCGAAGATCAGGAATTTGGTGCCGCGCACGGTGGCGCGGGCGGCAGCAATCAGCTGCTGCTGGCCGATGGTCAGGTCGCCCAATGTGACATGCGCCGGCAGATCGAAGCCGAGATCGTCGATGATCTTCTGCGCTTGCCTGATCATGGCGCGCTGCTGCAGGATGCCGAAGCGCGAATTCTCCTCGCCGAGGAACATGTTGGCGGCGACCGTCAGGTGACGGCAGAGCACGACTTCCTGATGCACGGCATTGATGCCGAGCGCCATCGCCTCATGCGGTGTCGCCAAGGCAGCCGGCTGACCTTCCCAGATGACCTCTCCGGAGGTGCGCGGCATGACGCCGGTCAAAAGCTTGATGAGGGTCGATTTGCCGGCGCCGTTCTCGCCGACGATGGCGTGGATCTCGCCGGACTTGAAGGCGAGGTTGACCGGTTTCAGCGCGTGGGTGCCGGGATAACGCTTCTCCAGCCCGCGTAATTCGAGGATGGTCCTGCCAGGCTCCAGCACAGGGGCCGGATGCAGTTCCTGCGCCGTCGATGTCATGACAATCCTCCCTGATTGGCCTCCCAGATCGGCCTCACGATTGGCACGCGGCGAGGCAAGGATATGCCTCGAAAACAGCCTAGCTTAAGCTTGTGGATTGCCAAGCCGTTTGTGCCGGCAGCTATATCTCCGGGGCGCGGAGCCCCGGAGACGATTTGGATGCGACGGCTTAGAGCTTCGGGTTGAGCAGCGCGTCGATCTTGGGGTCTTTCATGTTGTCCTTGGTCACCAGATTGGCGCCGGTATCGACATTGGCCTCGACCTTTTCGCCCTTCGAGGCGGCGAGCGCGGTCTTGATGCCGTCATAGCCCATCCGGTAGGGATCCTGGACGACGAGGGCGGAAATGACGCCGTCGTTGAGGAACTTGATCAGCTTCTCGTCGCTGTCGAAACCGACCAGCGCCAGCTTGCCGCCAAGGCTGTTTTCCGCGACTGCCTGGCCGACGCCCTGCGCCATGATCAGGTTGGAGGCGAAGATGCCTTTGAGGTTCGGGTTGGCGGTGATCAGATCGGTGGCGATGTTGAGGCCGGTGGTGGCCTGGCCGTCGGCATATTTGTCGGCGACCAGCTTGAGGCCTGGATATTTGGCGGCCAGCTGTTCGGTGAAGCCCTGCTTGCGCTGTTCGAGCGAGCCGGCGCCCGGTGCGTTGGTGATCAGGGCGACGTCGCCCTCGATCTTGCCGCCGTTGGCGGCGCCGATGGCGGCGGCGAGGCCGTCGGCAGCGACGCGGCCGCCCTGCACATTGTCGGTGGTCAGGAACGAGGTGAAGGCCTTGGAGTCGGCGCCGGAGTCGATGCCGATAACCTTGACCTTGGCAGCGGCTTCATCGATCGGCTTGCCAAGCGCCTTGAACTCGGTCGGCGCGATGACGATGGCTGCCGGGTTGCTGGCAACGGCGTTCTCGAGGATCGAGACCTGGCCGTTGACGTCGGTTTCAGCCTGGGCACCGAGTTCCGGAACGTTGACGCCGAGATCCTTGCCGGCCTTGCGGGCGCCGGCCAGAACGATCTGCCAATAGAAGGACGTGGTGTCCTTGACGATGATCGGAATGGTCACGTCCGCCGCCGAAACCGGCGCCGAATGCATGACGCCGGCGAGCATCGAAGCTGCTGCCAGCGCCATGACGGCGCGGCGGTTGAGAATGCTGGTCACGAATTTCATGAAGTTCCTCCCTAAGTCGCCCGGTGAACGTTACGGAAGCTCCGTCCGGATAGGCGTGGCCCAAACAGAACTTTATCAATAAAAAACAGTTGCCATGTTTTGATAGTGCATCGAACCAGCCGATGCAAGCGGTGTTTGACCAGTCCTCGCGAAGCCTGGCAGAGGCAGATACACCGCGCTGCTCCTACCTTGCCGCCGTCAAGCGCTCCCGTTTCCGTTCCGCGAATGTATGGAATATTAATTCCACATATTCGTCAATATGGAATGTTCATTCTTTCTTGGGATCGCAAGAATGTGAAGCCGGAATCGCCGTTCACCGCGGGTAGGGCGAATTTCACGCCAGCTCCTGCATCAGCGTGTAGGGGCGATATCTGGCGTATTCCGTCTCCGGCACGTCGATGTCGAGCAGTTCGAGGTTGCGCGTCAGGTTTGCCGGCTTGGCGGTGCCGGTCAGCACGGTGGCGACGGCGGGTTCATGCAAGGGGAACTGGAACGCGGCGGCGGCCAGCGGATAACCGCCCTCGGCGGCGATCCTTTCCATCGCACCGACGCGGTCGAGCACGTCATGGCTGGCAGGGCGGTAATCGAAATGCGCGCCTTGCACCGGCCCGGTCGCCAGGATGCCGGAGTTGAAGACGCCGCCGATGACCAACGAGGTCTGTTGCGCCCGGCATAGCGGCAGCAATTCCGCTTCGGCACTGCGGTCCAGCAGGGAATAGCGGCTGGCGAGCAGGATGCAGTCGAGCGGTGCCTGGCGCATCACGTCGAGACAGATCTGCACTTCGTTGACGCCCAGCCCATAGGCGGAAATGACACCGGTTCGCTTCAGCTCTTCGAGCGCCTTGAGGCCGCCATCCATCAGCTGGCGAAAGTGCAACTTGGTCTTCTCGACACCATGGGTGTAGGCGCCGATGTCATGGACAAACAGGATGTCTATCCTGTTCAGGCCAAGCCGCGCATAGCTGAACTCGATCGACCGCATGATGCCGTCATAGGAATAGTCGTAGTCGAGCGCGAAGGGCAACGGATCGACATAGGAGTGATCGGGAACCTGGTCATCCGGCACCGGGCGGAACAAGCGGCCGACCTTGGTCGACAACACATAGGAATCGCGCGGCTTGTAGCGCAGGAAGTCGCCGAAGCGTCGTTCCGACAGGCCGAAACCGTAGAAGGGTGCGGTGTCGAAGTAGCGCAGGCCGGATTCCCAGGCGCCTTGCAACGTCTCCATCGCCGCTTCGCGCGGACAGGCGCGGTAGAGGCCGCCGATCGCGGCACCGCCGAAACTGATTTCGGTGACCTCCAGCGTTGTCTGGCCGATGCGGCGCTTTTCCATGCACAACCTCCCCGTTGCCCGCCGCTGTCCCGGCGCGGCCGTCTACCAGATATCAGTGAAATCTAGAGCGTCGCGCCAAGATGCCAGGGCACGAACTCGTTGTCGCCGTAGCCGAAATCCTCGCTCTTGGTCTTGCGGCCGGAAGCCGTCTCGACGATCAGTTCGAAGATCTCTCGGCCCATGCCGGCGATGGTCTTTTCACCGGAGGCGATGACGCCGCAGTTGACGTCCATGTCCTCTTCCATCTGGTGATACATGGTCGAGTTGGTGGCGACCTTGATCGACGGCGTCGGACGGCAGCCGAAGCAGGAGCCGCGGCCGGTGGTGAAGACGATGATATTGGCGCCACCCGCCACCTGACCGGTCGCCGAGACCGGGTCGTAGCCGGGCGTGTCCATGAACACCAAGCCGCTGCCGGTGACTTTTTCGGCATAGCCGAAGACGCCGTTGAGCGGCGTCTGGCCGCCCTTGGCGACCGCGCCGAGCGACTTCTCCAGGATGGTGGTGAGGCCGCCGCGCTTGTTGCCGGGCGAGGGGTTGTTGTCGATCGAGGCGCCATGTTTGGCGACGTGATCTTCCCACCATTTCACGAAGCCATCGAGCTTCTGCGCGATCTCCGGCGTTGCCGCGCGGTAGGCGAGAAGATGTTCGGCACCGTAGATCTCGGTGGTCTCGGAAAGGATGCCGATGCCGCCTACGCCGGCCAGGATGTCGACGGCCGCGCCCAGCGCAGGGTTGGCCGTAATGCCCGACATTCCGTCGGAGCCGCCGCATTGCAGGCCGACGACGATCTCGCTAACCGGGATCGGCTCACGCTTCAACTGACCGACTTCCTCGGCGATCTCGGCCAGCACGCCCATCGCCTTTTCGACCGATTTGCGCGAACCGCCGGCGTCCTGGATGTTGAAATGGCGTTTGCCGGCAGCGACACCCTTCTGGCCGTAGAGGGTGAGCTGGTTGACCTCGCAGCCGAGCCCGACCATCAGCACGCCGCCGAAATTCGGGTGGCGGGCATAACCGGCAAGCGTGCGGTGCAGTACCATCATGCCGTCGCCGGTGGCGCTCATGCCGCAACCCTGGCCGTGGACGATGGGGACGAAGCCGTCGATGCCGGGATATTTCGGCAGCAGGGTGCGGTTGGCGGTGTCGGCGATGGAATGGCAGACCGTGGCCGAGCAATTGACGCTGGCGACGATGCCGATGAAATTGCGCGTGCCGGCGCGGCCATCGGCGCGGCGATAGCCCATGAAGGTCCGGGCACGGTCCGCTTCCGTCGCGTGCTCGGCCTCGCTCGGCGGCACGACCGGCAAGCGGCCGGATTCGAAAACCAGATTGTGCGAATGAACGTGCTCGCCCGCTGCAATATCCTGTGTCGCGCGACCGATGGCCTGAGCGTATTTGACCACCGCCTCGCCGGCGGCGATCGGCTTGATCGCCACCTTGTGGCCGGGCTCGATCAGCGCGGTGGCAACGGCACCGCCCGGCAGCACGGCGCCGATCTCGATGCGGCCATTGGCGACGGCGACATTGTCGGCAGGGGACAGAAGAATGCTGTTGGAGGCGTTCACGGGCGGTTTCCTGGGTGATCCTGGGTTGCGCGGGCGGATTGACACGCGCCTGTTTAAAGATAATGTCTTTTATCGTGAAAAAACAGTTTTGCGTCAATTGTTTTTTCGCCGGGGAGTTCCGCATGTCCATCGGTGTTCAAGAAAGCGAATTTCGCTTTCAGGGGTCATGGGAACGTCATATTGCGCTTCCGGCCGACGGCCGCAAGCGACGGCGTGCAACGGGTCAGGGATGTCGAAGAGCAACAACGTCTACAAGGATGCCTACAACCGCTGCCTGCGGCTGCTCGACGAAACGCGCAGCCTGCCTTCGGAGCCGGAACTGGGCACCTTGCTTGGCGTCAGCCGCACCACGGTGCGAACGATCCTAGCGCGCATGGAAGAGACCGGGCTGATCGCCTGGAACAAGCGCGCCAAGACGGTGCTGCGCGAACCGCGCCCCGATGATTTCTTCCCCGAGGAAGAAACCGACACGCTGGCCGAGATCATCGAGCGGTCGTTCATGCGCAGGCTGCTCGCCGGAGGCGCCGAGGCCGGCATGCAGATTAACGAACTCGAACTGGCGCGCGAGATCGGCGTCGGCACCACCAGCGTGCGCGAGTTCCTGATCCGCTTCTCCCGCTTCGGCCTGATCGAGAAACGCCGCAACAGCCACTGGGTGCTGAAGGGCTTTACGCGCGCCTTCGCGCTGGAGCTGACCGAAATCCGCGAAATGTTCGAACTGCGCTCGGCGGCGGCCTTCGCCGCTCTGCCGCAGGACAGCGTGGTCTGGGGCGATCTCGACCGTCTGGAAGACGACCATCGCCGGCTGGCAAGCGAGATCGCCACCCGTTTCAACGAATTCTCCGAGCTGGACGAGCGCTTCCACCGGCTCATCCATCGGGCATCGCGCAACCGCTTCATTGTCGATTTCTACGACGTCATCGCCATGATCTTCCACTACCACTACCAGTGGAACAAGGCGCAGGAGCGCGAACGCAACGAGGTGGCGATCGGTGAGCATCTGGCCTACATCGAGGCGCTCAAATCGCGCGACCTCGGCAAGGTCGACGCCGCTTGCCGCAAGCATCTGAAGTCAGCGCGCCAGACTTTGCTGACCTCGATTCCGGAGAGCCGGTCTTCACAAAAACTCTGAGCCGCGTCGCGGCTCAGAGTCTTGTTTCATGCATGTCGTTGTCCCAAAGCCGCTGCACACTTTTGGGCGACATGCATTGATATGCCGCGTTGCCGCAGCGGCGATTTGGCGATTTTCCGCCCGCCAGCCCCGTGCTAGGTATGGTACATTGCTGCGAAGAGGCAGGGCTTTGGGCGTATCGAGGAGACGGTGGAGCATACCGGTCGTGCTTGTCGCGGCCTATCTGCTGTTGCTCCAGTCGACGCTTGGTGCCTTCGCCTTCGGCGCCGGTCCCAATGCATCGCAGCTCGATGCCTTCGGCAACGTCATCTGTACCCGTGAGGGCGCAACCGAGCTGCCCGGCGGCAACCCGCCGCCGTCTCACCTGCCGACATGCTGCGTGCTCGGCTGCAGCATGTTTTCGCCAGCCTTTGCGCCGTCGCCCAATGCCGGGCTTGCACTGGGCAGCCTTTCCTTTGAAACGGTCGCCTTTGTCTTCCCGGTGGCCATCCATCTCGACTTTGCGCGTGAGCGCTCGCCGTCGAACCCGCGCGCGCCGCCGCTGACGGCCTGAGCCTGTTTGCCCGACGGAACCTTTCGTGGGCGTACCCATCCAAAGATCAAACTGCTCGCGACCGGCAACGGCGCGACCATCACTTCATGGAGCAACCATGTCCTATTTTTTCCCCGACGCCGCGCGTCCTATGCTCGGCAGCATTCTACAGAGCATCGAAGAGCGTGTCGGCATTGCCGCGCTGGCTCTTGCGCTGTTGTTCGTCGGCGCCCAGTCCGTATTCGCGCATGAGTTCAAGGTTGGAGATCTCGAGATCGGCCACCCCTGGTCGCGCGCCACACCAGCCGGCGCCAAGGTAGCCGGCGGCTATTTCACCATCACCAACAATGGCAGCGCGCCGGACCGGCTGGTGTCGATTTCCTCCGATATCTCGGAAAAGGCCGAACTGCATCAGATGGGCGTAAAAGACGGCGTCATGACCATGCGGTCGGTTACCGGCGGCCTGGAAATCCCGGCCGGTGGCAAGGTGGCATTGGCCCCTGGCGGCTATCATCTGATGTTCATCGGCCTGAAGCGGCAACCCAAGCAGGGCGAAAAGTTTTCCGCCACGCTGACCTTCGAAAAGGCCGGCGCCGTCAGCGTCGATTTCGCCGTCGAAGGCATCGGTGGTGGCGCCATGGATGATCACGCCAATTGATCCGGCCAGTTAGACAAATTTTGAAGATCTGAGGGACCATCATGAACAAGTATCTTTTGTCCGCCGCGGCACTTTTCGTGCTCGGGACAAGTGCCGCTTTCGCGCATATCACGCTCGAAACCCAGGAGGCGGCCGTCGGCTCGACCTACAAGGCAATCTTACGCGTGCCGCATGGCTGCGACGGCAAGGCGACGACCGCCGTGCGTGTGCAGATCCCGGAAGGGGTGATCGCGGTGAAGCCGATGCCGAAGCCCGGCTGGACGCTGCAGACCAAGAAGGGCAAGTACGACAAATCCTACCAGCTCTATGGTCAGGCGGTGACCGATGGGGTCAAGGAAGTCGACTGGAGCGGCGGCAGCCTGCCGGATGAATTCTACGACGAGTTCGTCTTCCGCGCGACACTGACGGCGGATCTGCCGGTGGGCCAAAAACTTTACTTCCCGGTGGTGCAGGAATGTGACGGCGCCGCCGACCGCTGGATCGAGATCCCGGCGGCCGGCCAGGATGAAGACGCACTTGAAAACCCGGCCCCCGGCATCAAACTGCTGCCGAAGAAATGATCTTTTCGAGCGGCGCCCCCGCAACAGCCCGCCGCGGTAGTTTGTGGGGGGGGCAATCGCCCCGCGGGCGACCCCAGGGGGTTTTACACAAAGCCCCGCCCACCC
>NZ_JAMYRC010000083.1:0-10391 GCF_040321205.1 Mesorhizobium sp. M0496
GCGGGGGGGCGGTGGTTTTTTAAAACCCCCCCCCCCCCCCCCCCCCCCCCGCCGTGGGGGGTTTTGGTGGCCCCGCGAAGCTCGACGGAGTGGGGGTCGACTGTTCACCAAAGCAACGCTTCCGGGTTCATGCTCTGCCACGCCCATCATTGCGCCAGACGCCGTCATCGGCCATCAGCTCGCTCAATATGCCTTCGCGCAGGCCACGGTCGGCGACGCGCAATCGTTCCGATGGCCATACCGCGCGGATCGCTTCGAGGATAGCACAGCCGGCCAGCACCAGATCGGCGCGATCCGCCCCGATGCAAGGGTTGGCACAGCGCTGCTGGAAATCCCAGCCGACCAGTCGTTCGACCATGCGGTCGACGCTGTCGCGGTCCATCCATAGCCCGTCGACACGGCGGCGGTCGTAGCGTTCGAGGTCAAGGTGAACGCCGGCCAGCGTCGTCACCGTGCCCGACGTGCCGAGCAGATGGAAATTCGGGCTCGTCTTGAGATGGCTCAGCCGGTCGCGGCCGTCGAAGCTGGCCAGCCGGCCGGCGACGTCGTCGACCATGGCGGCGAAGATCTCGCGCGTCACCGTGCGGCCACCGAAACGCTCGGCCAGCGAGACGACGCCGACCGGCAGCGACGTCCACGACACGATATGGTTGGCGAGCCTTGGCGAGCGGCGGCCGGCGAGATCGATCAGAGCGATTTCGGAGGAGCCGCCGCCAATGTCGAACAGCACGACGCCTTGCGTGTCGCGCTCGACCAGCGAGCCGCAGCCGGAAACCGCCAGCCGCGCTTCGGTCTGGCGATCGATGATCTCGAGCTTCAGGCCGGCTTCGCGCTCGACGCGGTCGAGGAACTCGACGCCATTGTCGGCCGTGCGGCAGGCTTCGGTAGCGATCAGCCGGGCCTTTCGGATCTTGCGGTTGCGCAATTTGTCGCCGCAGATCTTCAGCGCCTCGACCGCGCGGTCCATCGCCGGCTGGCCGAGCCGGCCATTGGCGGTGAGCCCCTCGCCCAGCCGGACGATGCGCGAAAAGGCGTCGATGACGCGAAACTGGCCATGCCGCGTCGGCACGGCAACCAGCAGCCGGCAATTGTTGGTGCCGAGGTCGAGCGCGGCAAACACCGGAAGTTCGTGCACCGGCGGCCGACGGGCGCCCTGTTCGAAGCGCACCGGCGCAGCTGCGGGCGAGGCCACCGATTCCGCCGGTCTGTGCGCCTCCGCCGCCGGGGCACTGGTTTTGCCTGGCGCCGGCGATTGATTCTCCGTGGGACGCGCTTCGTCGCGCACAAAAACCTTGCGCCCGCGCCTTCGCTTGCGCCGTTTCTTGGGCTTGCCTTTCTGGGGCGCGTCGCCCGCCTGCCCGTCGGCGGAGCGGCGCTCCGTCGGGCGGCGTTGCTGCCAGCTGGCGGTCCCCGGGCCAGATGACCCCAGGGAAGTGCTGGACGCGCCCACCTCCGGCGCGCCGGCGCCGGTGTCGTGGTCTTCCACTGTCGTTCCTTCCGGCGCCGCGCGAACCGATGACGGACGCAGCAGGCGCTTCAGTGTTTTAAGTTGCCATCAGACTAACAGTGCCGCGCCCGATCACCAAGAGCCGCGTGCCGAATTTTGCCGGCTGGGCCAGCAAACCGCCATTCCCTGAGCATTGCGTAATGTGTCCGCAAGGCTTGGTTGCTAGCGCAACGCCTGCCGGCGTCCCTTTCAGCCGCTTGCAAGAAGGACAAATCCTGCCGGTTGCCGCCGCGAAAAAGCGTTCGCGGTTGAATAGCCGGCTTCAATGAGGCATTTCTGAAATGGGTGGAAGAATCCGGCGCAGCCGGTCTCCTCCCATCACCAACAGAAAAGGAAGCGGACCCGCAACGCATGGCAATCAGTCAATGAACTGGAGACGCTATTTCTGGCCGGTCGTCGGTATCGCGGCGGTGATTTTCTCACTGCTGCTGCTCTGGCACGAATTGCGCGGCATTTCGCTCGACGATGTCTGGGACGGCATATCAGCCATCCCTGCTCGCGGCTGGATACTCGCCGCACTGTGTTCGGTCATCGCCTATGCCTCGCTCGCCGGCTACGACCACATCGCGCTGCTGCATATCGGCAAGAAAGTCTCGTGGCTGTTCGTCACGCTCTGCTCCTTCACCACCTATGCGCTGTCGCACAACATCGGCGGCTCGGTATTTTCCGGCGCCGTCGTCCGCTACCGCGCCTACGGCACCAGGGGCCTGAGCGGCCAGGATGTCGGCGTGCTGGTGGCGATCTGCTGGATCACCTTCGTGCTGTCGACGATTCTCGCCTCCGGCCTCGTATTGGTCTTCGAGCCTGAGATCCTCGACCGGTTTTCCGGCATTGCCCATCACGGCCTGTCGAAGGCAGCCGGCATCGCCATGCTGATCGTGGTCGCCGCCTACATCTTCGGCAGCTGGCTGCATCTGCGCCCGCTGAAGATCGCTGGCTTTCAGCTGCACTATCCGGCGCTGCCGATCGTCGCCAGGCAATTGCTGATCGGCCCGATCGAACTGCTGGCGGCCGCCGCGATCATCTTCTTTGCCCTGCCCGCGGCCCACAATCCCGGCTATTTCGTCGTGCTGGGCGTCTTCCTCGTCTCCTTCTCGATCGCGCAGATCTCCCACGCCCCGGGCGGTCTCGGCGTCTTCGAAGTGGTGTTCCTCGCCGGCCTGTCCGACATGGAGCCGGTCGGCGTGCTGGCGGCGCTGCTGGTGTTCCGGCTGTTCTACCTGATCATCCCGCTGTTCCTCGGCCTGGGCATCGTGCTGCTCTTCGAGCGCTCGCAGTTCAGCCGGACAGAAAGCTGAGCACGAGATTGAACGCGGAGCCGGGCGCGACCTTTGAAACGCGGCATCTGAACGGGCTGACGAAACCTGCCGTTTGAAGCGCTCAGCAGGCTTGACTATTTTCCGCTGGCGGCTACAAGGCAGCGCTCACAGCGGCTTTGGCCGCTCGGCCCGCACGGTTCATGACCCTGCCTGCTGGGGAATAGGTTAACGGTAGACCCACGGACTCTGACTCCGTTAGTCCTGGTTCGAATCCAGGTTCCCCAGCCACATCATCCTCTTAAGTCAGTTGGCTCGACTGTCTAAATTCCCGTGATCAATCTGTCAGAAACGTATCATGGCGTTGACAGGAATCAAAAAATAGAACATAAAGAGAACATGCAGAGAGCATTCTATGTGCGCTCTGTGTTTCCACAAGGACGACGTAAGCTGGATATGGTAGTCCCATCTTAACCATGGGGCGCTACTTTCGATTCTATCAGACGGAGCCCTGCTCTGTGTTTTTGGAAGTATGTGGGCAGCAGGAGATATCATGCTCAACCGAGTTGACACCGATCCCTCACCGTCGAACGACTTCCTGACATTTACTGCAAAGCGCAAGTTCGCAACAATCATGGCGGACCCGCCATGGCAATTCGTCAACCGCACTGGGAAGGTCGCTCCTGAACATAAGCGGCTCTCCCGGTATGGCACTATGGCGCTGCCGGACATTATGGCGCTACCCGTCGCGCAGGCATGCGCTCCGACTGCGCATCTCTACCTTTGGGTCCCGAATGCCCTGCTTCCCGACGGCTTAGCTGTGATGAAAGCTTGGGGGTTTCAGTACAAGTCCAACATCGTTTGGCATAAGATTCGCAAAGACGGCGGTTCTGATGGTCGCGGTGTTGGTTTCTACTTTAGAAACGTGACCGAGCTCATTCTGTTTGGTACGCGCGGTAAGAACGCCCGTACGCTAGACCCTGGCCGGTCACAGGTAAACTATTTGTCCTCCCGCAAGAGGGAGCATTCTCGCAAACCGGATGAGCAATATCCTCTCATCGAAAGCTGCTCTTCAGGCCCCTACCTTGAGATGTTTGGCCGCGGCGTGCGCTCCGGTTGGGCCACTTGGGGTAATCAAGCGGGTGAGGACTACGAGCCGACTTGGAAGACGTACGGCTACAACTCGGCCACCGACCGCGTTATAGCCGCAGAGTGAGTCTCATTCCGGTGTAACGACACCTTCTTTCATTAGTGCTTGTTCTTCGTCGGCGATCTTTTCAAGCTCGATGTTCTCATCGAATGTCACGATGCTTGCCGGGAGTCCAATGAGCAGCAAGGGACATGGGTTACCAACGCCACGATTGACTCTGTCCTCAAGCTTTGACCAGTGCGTTGTGGCGGCCCCGTATTTGTCCGAGACAAAGTGGGTTGCCCAAGCTTCCTCGAATGACATGCCCGCGTTCTTGATTCGCTTGTCGACTTCCTTCTTCTGCCGGGCAGTTCGGGCCATCCCGAATGCCTCGACAGCTTCATGGGAATTCAGAGCCCTTTCCTGCGTGAAACGATAAACCATCTCCCGCATTTGATCCTGCATAGACGTACCGCGCGTGATGATGACGCCGACCGATATCGCCCCATCAGCATGTAATCTTTTGAAGTTTTCAAGATCGCGGTCGTAGAATGGGTCTTTGTTGTTCCACTCGATCTCGCATGCGATCACTCCCGCCTCAAAAATTTTCACATGATCTATCTCGTGAGAGATCGCTTCTCTCGCCACACCGTTAATGCGCTTTTCGACCGTAAAATTCAGCTTCGTCCATCCGCGATCGGCGAGCGCACGCCGGAGGCGCTGGGTCCCTTGCGTCTCGCCGCCTCCGGAGCCAATGATCTCCTCAATCGGAATCGACAACCCCGCTATCGCGTCCTCAAGCTCATCTATTGCATCTGGAAAATCGACGCTCAGTATAGCTCGAGCGTGCGAATGGATTTCGACCTGGAAGTCGCGGTCAAGGAGCTTCTGAAACATCTTATCCTAGAGAGCGATTTGTATGGCGAAAGTACCATAGGCCGAAAAACGCGATCAACGAGCGCTTCATTTAGACACAGGAGCGTCGATGGGGAGGACGGCAGGAGGAGTCGTAACCTTAGGTGGCGTGATCAGCGCGACGGCTGGGAAGTAGCTAACGAAATCGCGAGAGTTGTCCGTCATCAGCGGCGCATTCTCGACCTCGGCAATCGCACCGATGAAGAAATCTGGAAGCACTCCCGACTTCTGCTGCCCCTTAGTTCGGCCCCGGTACTCCTTGAAGGCGCGTCCAGCCCGGAATAAGGCGGCGTCCTTCGTTGGGTATCGCTCCAACCCCAACGCCTCGATCACGGAGTTGACCTCGACCACATCCTTCATCGTTACAGTGATCTCGGAATAAACCACATCCGATATGACGGCCGGGCCCTGCGTCTTCCTCACAATGAGTTCGTTTACTGACCAAACATGATTGGGCTCTTTGTCGTTGATGAGCGCGATCACAATGTTGCTATCCAGGAAAGTCGTCATTCCCCCCTCGTCAATTTCATGAGTTCTTCGGCGGTCATTGTCGGGCTCACACCGTTTTCCTTCAGCTGGGCGAGCGCAACTTGGGTCCTGCGCTTCACAAACTCCTCTAGATCGAACTCCTCAAGCTCGTCCGGAGACAAGTCTTCGAACCCAGCATACCTTGCGAGCATGGCGCACGCGGCAGGAATGCTTTTTAGGATACGGGCATTTGTCTTATGAACCGCACCCCTGGGGCGATGATCGTTGGCCGCGAAGTACTCAACATCCGGAAGCAGAGTGTTCGTACGGTCTTTGACCGCGTCTTCTGAGAACCTTTGCCGACCGCCACAGGCGTCGTAGAGGGCGACGAGATGCCTGATAGCCAGCTCCTTTTCGAGCGTGATTTTTCCCGTCAGTTGGAGAAACCCATATCTGTTCAGCAAACGCACATATTGAGACGGCGATGTAGATTCCTCATCGAGCAAGCGTTCTTCGACAATTCGATCCAGGGCGAGAAACAGGCAGTCTACCCACCACCTTTCAATGTGAGGCGTCGGGAAGTCACGCAGTCTGCCCCCGATGAAGAGATAGTTGAGGTTGGTTGATAGTTTCCGAGTTGTTTCGGCCCTATAACGTGAGTCAGCTTTCACGAACCGTTCAATGTCGTCGGCATTTACCGTCCTTGTATTCCAATCCAGGCTTCCCGCTACACGCTCTCGGATGTAGGCATTCGCCCAAAGGGCAGGCCGACGCTGCTCCCGCCTCGCCCCCGTCCATTTGCCCACAAGGCTGAGATTGAACGAGAACAGGGCAAGCATGTCGAAACGCTTCGAATGATCCCAGTTTATCGCCTGAAATACCAACTCATCGGCACAGAGATAATCCACGCCGCGAACAGTCTTGTTGAAAAGGAAGAAATTGATGGGGATGTAGTCGGGTCGGCCAGCCGACCGCACTCGCTTCCTGAAGTCTTCCCGAGCAACGTCCTGCATCTGGCCGTCGAAGCCAAGCCGAATGATTTCGTATAGCTCCAGCAACCCCGCCGAGGATCTACCCCAGCTGAAGTTCTTGGTGAAACTTCCCGGTCTCCAGATTTCTGCTTCGTCGGCCATGCGAATCTTGAGTATGCTCAAGACCGACCGTAGCCGTAAAAGGTTAAACTTCAACTGGGCGTTTGCATTCGAGAATGAGTTTACTCAGGGTCGTAAAATGGTCGGAAAGAAGCGTGCTCCACGGGAAGCCATCCTCATGTGGCCGCAAAGTCGCTATGCATTTGCCCGGCGCGCGTAATCGGCACACACTGATCGCTATGACTCTGTCCAGGGCGTCACGGCGCCGAAAGGCCAAGGCTTGGGTGAGACCTCATGGATCTCTCCAACCTCGGCACCTACCGCCGCCTCATCTCCACCCTCACGGCGGAAAGCTAGCGCTGGTTCGATATCGGCCTCAACTGATGCTACTGCTTCAACCATGAGGAAGGAGCGCTTTGAGAAGGCACTCGAAACGGATCCCGACTGCGCTTTTGTGCATTGGGGTATCGCCTATGCGGCCGGGCCTTTCTACAATCTGACCTGCACGAGGCGGCATAATGCCCACTGATAGCCAGTTCATTCTCGAAAGCATCAGCCAAGGCTGCGTGATGCTTGCTGACGACGAGTTCGTCGTCGACAGGCTGGTGAAGTATTTCGGCAATGGGAGGATCCGATGGCACGTCGAATTCCGTGGGCATCGCATC
Organism: Mesorhizobium sp. M0496; assembly: GCF_040321205.1. Lineage (NCBI taxonomy): Bacteria > Pseudomonadati > Pseudomonadota > Alphaproteobacteria > Hyphomicrobiales > Phyllobacteriaceae > Mesorhizobium > Mesorhizobium sp. M0496. The sequence goes on from NZ_JAMYRC010000083.1 coordinate 7,032, forward strand.
GAGCTGACGACAGGCCAGCTTAAGAAGCAGCCTACCTTCCGCCGGAAGATACTCGAACAGGCTGGTGTGCTGCCGCCCCAGCGTGCCGGGACCAACTACAGGCGATGGGCACTCGATCTGAGGAAGAATGCCGTCGAGCTTCCTTGGCGGGATAGGCCGGTCGATGTCGGTTTCGCCATCGACAGGCTCACCAGCCATGGGGATGAGCGCTGGACGGTCGAATACCAAGGCAAGGCAATCAAATTCACGACGACCAAACTCCGCAGGCAGGTTAGTTTCCGAAAACGCATGCTGGCCAAGGCCAAGGTGCTGCCGCCCCAGCTGGACCCGGCTGCCTATCGGAAGTGGATAGACTGGCTCATTCAAAACGCCACCGACCCGCAGGCCGGCGATGCCTTGATGACGGAGAAAAGTTGGCTTGACGACCTGCCAGAGCTAGCCGGCTGGCAAAACGGGGACGGCCCGACATCCTAGTTGCCCGCGCGATTCCCGTGCCCGCATTGCCCCTTATCCCAGCCATTTCTCATAGTCGGATACCAGCAGGTGCACGGGGGCGACATCCTCGTCGATGTCTGCAAAGCGGCCGATAGGCTCGCGAAACACATTGTCGGTGAGATCGTCATTGACGGTGGACACCTCGCCGATCAGCACATCCTTGCCTTCGGCCCAGAAGGCATGCCAGACGCCGGGCAGCAATGTGACGCTCTGGCCCGGGTCGAGCTTCAGGAGCCCACCCGCCGGCAGCCTGTGGATCGTTCCGTCGACAGGCACCGACACTTCGGCCTTGGGATCGATACCGCCGTCGCGATCGTGCATGAACAGTTCCAGCACCAGCTTGCCGCCACCACGGTTGATGATGTCCTCGGCCTTGATGTTGTGGCGGTGCATCGGCGACAGCTGGTCCTTGCGCGAGATCATGATCTTCTCGGCATAGAGCATGCCCATGCCCCTCTTCATGTCCTCGTAGCGGCCGTTGCGGACGGTAAACAGGAACAGGCCGAGATCCTTGAACTTGCCCTGCCCGTAGTCGGTGATGTCCCAGCCGAGCCGCGAGGTAAACACGGCCGCGGAGTCGACCTGGCGCGCCTTCATCTCCTGAGGCGACCAATAGGCGAAGGGCGGCATGATGTAGCCGAACGAACGGATGAAAGCGTCGGCTTCGCGGATGATGTCGTTGATGGCGGAGCGTTTCATGATCATGATCCTTCGTATGGATTTGTCCGGCAAATCGCATAGCCGAACGCCGTTCCGGTGTCGATCCATTTGCCGCCTTGCGCCGGCCCATGGACCACAGATCGGGTCCGCTGGCCGCGTGACATCGCACCCATTCGAGGTCATAACCGCTGCGGATTTCTCACAGAGTGACAGCTGATGCCGACCATCCATGATCTCGACACGCCGTCGATCCTGATCGACGCCGCGCGCGCTGAAGCCAACATTGCCCGCGCCCAGGCCCATGCCGACAAGAACGGGCTGAAGCTCAGGCCCCATATCAAGACGCACAAATTGCCTTACTGGGCGAAGAAGCAGGTCGCAGCCGGCGCCGTCGGCATCACCTGCCAGAAGATAGGCGAGGCGGAGGTGATGGCCGACGCCGGGCTCGCCGACATTTTTCTCCCCTACAACATCCTTGGCCGCGCCAAACTGGAGCGGCTTCTGGCGCTGCATGGCCGTATCACCTTGTCGGTGACGGCGGACAGCCTGGAGACGATTGAGGGGCTGGCCGCCACCTTCACCGATGCCGGCCATCGCCTGCCGGTGCTGGTCGAATGCGACACCGGCATGGGCCGCTGCGGCGTGCAGACGGCGGATGAAGCGGTTGCGCTGGCAAGACAGATCGACAGAGCCGGCGGCCTCGCCTTCGGCGGGCTGATGACCTACCCGGCCGCCGGCCGCGCCGCGAAGGCAGAAGCCTGGCTTGCCGACGCCAAGCAGACGCTTGCCGCATCGGGTCTCGCCTGCGAACGCATCTCCAGCGGCGGCACACCGGACATCTGGCGCTCGAGCGAGGCATCGGTGGTCACGGAGTATCGTCCCGGCACCTACATCTATCTCGACCGCTACCAGGTCGCCAAGGGCGTCGGCAGCCTCGACGATTGCGCGCTGACGGTGCTGTCGACGGTGGTCAGCCATCCCACGGCAACACGTGCCATCCTCGATGCCGGCAGCAAGGCACTGTCTAGCGATACGCTCGGGCTCGCCGATTTCGGCGAACTGCTCGGCATTCCGGGCGCGCGGGTGACGGGCTTGAGCGAGGAGCACGGCACCGTCACGCTTTCGGGCGACGGCAAGTTGCGCATCGGCGAACGCGTGCGCGTCGTGCCCGACCATTGCTGCGTCGTCACCAATTTGTTCAACGAGGTCAATCTGATCGAGGGTGACACGGTGCTGGAAACGCTGCCGGTAGCGGCGCGCGGCCGGATGGGGTGAGAGCGACCATCTACGACTTCGCGACGCCGGCGGGAAGGATCGCGACGCGTCAGTTGGCGGGCTGCTCCGCCTGCCGTGCCGCGACGCGGCGCATGGCGATGACCCGGCGGCGGCGGATTTCGGTGCGCATCGCCATCAGGTGCAGTGCAAAGAACAGCACGGTGAAGCCGAGCGCCATCACCAGCAGCGGCCAGAGCAGGCTGGAATCGATGGTCGAGCCGCCCATGCGGAACACCGAAGCCGGCTGGTGCAGCGTGTTCCACCAGTCGACCGAGAATTTGATGATCGGAATGTTGATGAAGCCGACCAGCGTGATGATCGCGGCGGCCCAGGCGGCGCGGCTTGCGTCGTCGAGCGCGCGGGTCAGCGCAATGATGCCGAGATACATCAGGAACAGCACGAAGACCGAGGTCAGCCGCGCATCCCAGACCCACCAGGTGCCCCACATCGGCTTGCCCCAGATCGAGCCGGTGATCAAGGCCAGCGCGGTGAAGACGGCGCCAATGGGGGCTGCCGATTTCAGCGCGACATCGGCCAGCGGATGCCGCCAGACCAGCGTACCGAGCGCCGAGACCGCCATCAGCGTGTAGCACATCATGGCGAGCCAGGCGAAAGGCACGTGGATGTACATGATGCGAACGGTGATGCCCTGCTGGAAATCCTCCGGCGCGGCGAAGCTCATATAGAGCCCGACGGCGAGGACAAGCGCGGCGATCGCCGCGAGCCATGGCACGACCCTGTCGGCCAGCCCGACGAAGCGCGTCGGGTTGGCAAGATCCATCCAGCCGGTCAGGCGTGAAGTCGTGTCGCTCATGCGGCCTTACATAAACCGCCGATGCGTTTGGGGCAATCGACGGGCGGAGCCGGGCCAGGGCAATCGCTTCGGGTTAACGGGAGGTGCGTATGGGATGCGAATGTGATTCATGAGGG
>NZ_JAMYRC010000084.1:0-9987 GCF_040321205.1 Mesorhizobium sp. M0496
CACATCGCCCGCCCCACCTCCGCCAACCAAACCGCGCCGGTCCCCCCCCGGGGCCCCCCCCCCCCCGGGCTTGGGCCGCGCCCCACCTCTCCCCCGATCGACGGGGGAGAGGAAGGCCGCCTTCCGCAACTGCTGCGAAGGACGGGCAGGCAGGTGAGGGGCGCGCCGACGGTTGCAAGGAATCCTGAAGCGGTGCCTTGAGAAGAACGAGGCGGGATTAAGTCAATCTTTTAAGCCAGCGCAATCCAATCTCCACCCGCAACACGGTATGAAGCCAGCCGATGCAAAACCGTTTCTTGCCCTATCTCCTGACCTTGCCCAGCCTGTTTCTGGCGGCGGTGGTTATCTTCTGGCCGGTCTGGGACCTGATCCAGATCTCGACACATGATGTCAACCGCTTCGGCCAGCTTCGCGAATTCAACGACTTCGCCAATTTCGCAGCGCTCACTGCCGATCCCGATTTCATCGCCGCTCTTTGGCGCACCGGCCAGTGGACCGTGATGGTCGTCGGCGGTGCGCTTCTCTTGTCGATCCCGGTGGCGATGATCCTCAACACCGATTTCTATGGCCGCGGCATCGCCCGCGTCATCATCATGCTGCCCTGGGCGGTGTCGCTGACCATGACCGCGGTGGTCTGGCGCTGGGCGCTGAGCGGCGAAAGCGGGATGCTGAATTCGGCGCTGATCGGCCTTGGCCTCATCGACCACAACATCCAGTGGCTGGCGAGCGCGGAGACCGCTTTCCCGATGCAGGTGCTGATCGGCATCCTGGTGACGGTACCGTTCACGACGACGATCTTCCTCGGCGGTCTGTCGTCGATCCCCGACGATCTCTACGAGGCGGCGGCACTCGAGGGAGCGACGCCGCTGCAGCAGTTCCGCGAGATCACCTTTCCGCTCTTAAAACCGTTCATCAACATCGCCATCGTGCTCAACACCATCTACGTCTTCAATTCCTTCCCGATCATCTGGGTGATGACGCAGGGCGGCCCGGCCAACTCGACCGACATCCTGGTCACCCATCTCTACAAGCTGGCCTTCCGCATCGGCAAACTCGGCGAAGCCTCGGCGGTGTCGCTGGTGATGTTCGCCATATTGCTGGTCTTCACCATGATCTATGTGCGGCTGGCGATGCGGGAGCAACGCGCATGAGAAGCAAGATCAAGCGTTCGATCATAGCCTGGCTGCTGCTGGCGCCGGTGATCGTGGTGACGCTCTTTCCCTTCGCCGTGATGCTCCTGACCGCGGTCAAGCCAAGACAGGAGGTGCTGTCGCCGACCTGGTGGCCGAGCGAATTCCGCTGGTCGAATTTTTCCGACATGTGGGTGGCGACCGGCTTTGGCCAGGCGCTGCTCAATTCGCTATACGTGTCTGTGATCGCCACCGTCGGCGCCATCCTGATCTCGGTTCCGGCTGCCTATGCGATGTCGCGCTTTCGCTTTGCCGGCTACGGCGCCTTGCGCCAGTTCCTGCTGATTTCGCAGATGATCTCGCCGATCGTGCTGGTGCTCGGCCTGTTCCGGCTGATGGCCGCCTGGGGCCTGGTCGAGAGCACCACCGCGCTCGGCTTCATCTACATGGCCTTCAACGTCGCCTTCACGGTTTGGATGCTGCAGAGCTATTTCGACACCATTCCGCGCGATCTCGAGGAGGCGGCCTGGATGGAAGGTGCCGGCCGCTGGCTGAGCTTGCGCAAGGTGTTCCTGCCGCTCTGCCTGCCGGCGATCGCGGTGACCGCGATCTTCACCTTCATCAATGCCTGGAACGAATTTGTCGTCGCGCTGACCATGCTGCGCAGCCAGGAGAGTTACACGCTGCCGATCCAGGTGTTCTCGCTGGTCGCCGGCCGCTACACGATCGAATGGCACCACGTCATGGCGGCGACGCTGCTGGCGACCTTGCCGGTGGCGATCCTGTTCATCTGGCTGCAGCGCTACCTCGTTCGCGGGCTGGCGCTCGGGGCGGTCAAATAGCCGCTCTATTTCTTCTTTGTTTTGACGCAATTCCGGGCGGAAAACCGCTTCACCCTTCCCTGGAATTGCTCTAGGCCCACGGAGCTTTCATGCGCATCTTCACCGCCTCGCTGGCGACGGAAACCAACACATTCTCGCCGGTGCCGACCGACCGGGCTTCGTTCGAGATGGCCTTCTATGCCGGACCTGGCAAGCATCCGGAAACGCCGACGCTGTGCTCCTCGCCGATGGTCGCGCTCCGCCGGCGCGCGGCAGCAGAAGGCCTCACCGTCATTGAGGGCACCGCCACCTGGGCGGAGCCGGGCGGCCTGGTACAGCGGCAGACCTATGAGACGCTGCGCGACGAGATCCTGGGCCAACTCAAGGCAGCGCTGCCGGTCGACGCGGTGATCCTCGGCCTGCATGGCGCGATGGTGGCGCAAGGCTATGACGATTGCGAAGGCGATCTGCTCGAACGCGTCCGCGACATGGTCGGGCCGGAGGTGGTGATCGCCGTGGAACTCGATCCGCACAGCCATCTGACGCCGAAGCGCGTCGCGGCTTCAGACATCCTCGCCTACTTCCTCGAATTTCCGCACACCGATTTCTACGAGCGCGGTGAACACGTCGTCGAACTCGGGCTGGCAGCAGTGCGTGGCGAGATCAAGCCGGTCATCTCGACCTTCGACTGTCGCATGATCCAGGTGCTGCCGACCAGCCGCGAGCCGATGCGCTCCTTCGTCGACCGCATCAAGGCGCTGCACGGCAAGGACGGTGTGCTGTCGGTTTCCGTCATTCACGGCTTCATGGCCGCCGATGTGGCCGAGATGGGCACGCGCATCCTTGTTATCACCGACAACGACAAGGCCAAGGGCGACGCGCTGGCGGAACGGCTGGGGCGCGAACTCTATGCGCTGCGCGAGAAGACGGCGATGACGATGCTGAGCACCGCCGACGGCATCGATCGGGCGCTGACCGTGCGCGCCAAGAATCCGGGCAAGCCGGTGGTCATCGCCGATATCTGGGACAATCCCGGCGGCGGCGTTCCAGGTGACGGCACCTTCGTGCTGCGCCAGATGTTGGCGCGTGGCCTGAACAATGTCGGCGTTGCGACGATCTGGGATCCGATCGCGGTCACCTTCTGCCTGGCGGCGGGCGAGGGCGCCGTCATCGACCTGCGCTTCGGCGGCAAAGCCGGGCCGCAGGCCGGCGAGCCGATCGACGCGCGCGTCAAGGTGCTGAAGGCGGTTGCGGAGGGCTGGCAGAGTTTCGGGCCGAGCCGCGTGACGCTGGGGCCGACGGCGCTGGTCCGCCTCGAAGGCACCGAGATCGACATCATCCTCAACACCAATCGCACGCAGACCTTCGAGCCGGATATCTTTTCCAATATCGGCGTCGATCCGCTGGCCAAGGATATGCTGCTGATCAAGTCGACCAATCACTTCTACGCCGGCTTCGAGCCGATCGCCGCCGAGATCATCTATGTCTCGGCGCCGAGTTCGTATCCCAGCAATCCGGCGGTGACCAACTACACCAAGCTGACGCGACCGGTGTGGCCGCGGGTGGCTGACCCTTGGAAGGGTGCTGGTAATCTCCCCCCTTGAGGGGGAGATGTCGCCGAAGGCGACAGAGGGGGTCGGTCCGACTGGGCTCGGCCTTCTTCTGCGCGAGGTCGGCGCTTCACGCGCAACGACCCCCTCTGGCCGCTTCGCGGCCATCTCCCCCTCGAGGGGGGAGATGGCCAAGCGCTACACCAATCCCCGCTTCACCATCATCGCTTCCGGCGACGGCATCTTGCCGCGGAAGGCCGTGTAAAGCTCCTCCGGGTCCTTCGAGCCGCCGGCGGCGTAGATGTTCTTCCTCAGCCGCTCGGCGAGCGCTGGGTTGAAGGGGTCGCCGGTTTCCTCGAAGGCGGCGAAGGCGTCGGCGTCGAGCACTTCCGACCACATGTAGGAGTAATAGCCGGCCGAATAGCCTTCGCCTGAGAAGACATGGCCGAAATGCGGGGTGCGATGGCGCATCGCGATGGTATCTGGCATATCAAGCTTCTCAAGCGTTTCGGCTTCGAAACGAAGCGGCTCCTGCGGTGCATCAGGCCGCGCATGATAGGCCATGTCCATCAAGGCAGAGGCCGTGAATTCCACAGTTGCAAAGCCAGCGCCGAAAGTCCGCGCGGCCAGCATCTTGTCGAGCAGCGCCTTGGGCATCGGCTTGCCGGTCTTGACGTGCAAAGCGTGCTTTTCCAGCACAGCCGGCACGGTCAGCCAGTGCTCGTAGAGCTGCGAGGGCAGTTCGACGAAATCGCGGCTGACCGAAGTTCCGGCGACCGACGGCCAGGTGACGTCGGTCAGCATACCATGCAGCGCATGGCCGAACTCGTGGAACAGCGTCTTCGCCTCGTCGACCGACAGCAGAGCCGGCTCGCCCACCGGCGGCTTGGCGAAGTTCATGATGTTGTAGATCACCGGTTTCGAGCCGTGGCCGAGTCCATAGCCGGACTGCAGCGCGCTCATCCAGGCGCCGGAACGCTTTGACGGCCGAGCGAAATAGTCGGCGAGAAACAGGCCGCGCTCGCTGCCGTCGGCATTCTTCACCACGAAGACGCGGGCATCCGGATGCCAGATCGCGATGCCTTTCTTCTCCACGAAGGTTATGCCGAACAGCCGTGTCGCCACGTCGAAGCAAGCGTCGATGATCCGGTCGAGCTGCAAATAGGGTTTCAGTTCGGCTTCATCGAAGGCGAACTTTTCCGCGCGCAGTTTCTCCTGGTAGAAGCGCCAGTCCCAGGCGGCGAATTTTTCGTTGCTGCCGGCTTCCGCTGCCAGTCGCTGCAGGTCGGTCTGGTCAGCCGCAGCCTTTTCCAGCGCCTTCTCCCACACCGGGTCAAGCAGCGCGTGCACGGCGTTCGGTGTCTTGGCCATGGTGTCGTCGAGCTTCAGCGCGGCGAAGGAGGCGTAGCCAAGCAGCTTTGCCTTTTCGGCGCGCAGCTTCAGCATGTCGCGCACAACGGATGTGTTGTCGGTGGCGCCGCCATTCTGGCCGCGCATGGTGAAGGCGCGGAAGGCGATCTCGCGCAGGTCGCGGCGTTCGGAGAAGGTCGAGAACGGCTCATAGATCGAGCGCGACAGGGTGACGGCATAGCGGCCCTTCTGACCGCGCATTTCGGCCGCCTCGGCCATCGAGCTTTTCAGAAAGTCCGGCAGGCCGGCCAGGTCGGCCTCGTCGAGGAACAGCGCCCAGTCGCGCTCGTCGGCAAGCACATTCTGGCCGAAAGTCGTGCCGAGCGAGGACAGCTCCTCGTTGATCTTTGCCAGCCGCTTCTTGCCGTCGGCGTCGAGCTTGGCGCCGGATCGGACGAAGCCCTTCCAGGTCTTTTCCAGCACCCGCAGGGTCTCGGCGTCCAGCTTCAGGCTCTCGCGGCGCTGGTAGAGATCGTCGATGCGGGCAAACAGCCTCTCATTCATCGAAATCGCCGAGAAATGCCTGGACATCTTTGGCGAGATGTCGCGCTCCAGCGCCTGGATCGCTTCATTGGTGTGGGCGCCGGCGCGGCACCAGAAGATCGACGAGACACGCTCGAGCGCCTCGCCGCCGAGTTCCAACGCGGCAAGCGTGTTCTCGATGGTCGGCGTATCTTCGTTGGCGGCGATCGCTTCGATCTCGGCCTCATGCGCCTTCAGCGCGGCATCGAAGACCGGGGAAAAATCGCCGTCGCCGATGCGCGTGAAATCGGGCAGGCCGAGCGGTCCTTGCCACGCAGTCAGCGGATGGGCGGCGAGGTCGACGGCTTTCGTGGAAGGCATGAACGGTCTTTCGCTGGTGAAGGCAGGCGGGGCGGGTCGGTACCGATGTAGGGCGTGGCCGGCGGACCCGCAATATCGCGGTTGGCCGATATCCGCCTTAGAAGCCGTCGCAGTTCTCGGCGATCGCCGCTTGCGAACTGGCGGTGATGCGGTTGTCGGCCACCGCGAAGGTTTCCTGCATCAGCATGTCGTTGTTGGGGAAATCGTAACAGGCGACCACCGTGGTGACGCCGCCTTCGCTCTTCTCGATCCGGTGCCGGATCGCCGCACCGGCAACGGCACCTTTCCATTCGTCGATGGAGGCGATGAATTCCTGCTTGCTTTGTACGACGCCGAGGTCGTCCAGCTTGATGCGGACATCGTCGGCGAGCAGGTCGGACAGTTCTGTGCGGTCGGCGACCAGCAGCGCCGAATACCAGCGGCTGATGATGGCGCGGTCATCGGCGCGGGCGGCAATAATCGCGATCAGCAGCGCAGCCGCCGTCAAAACGGTCGACCGGAGGTTCACCACCTTGCTCGCCGCTGCGTTCATCCCAGCTCCGGCCGTTCGAAATCGCCTGTCTCCTTGTTCATCACCCAGAGTTCACCGGTCGAAATGTCGAACCAGGCGCCGTGCAGCGACAACCGACCCTTGCCTTCGAGGATCGAGACGCAAGGGAAGGTTCGGAGATTGGCGATGGAATAGCGGATCGAGATGCGCTCGAGCGCAGTCTGGCGCTCCGACGCCGTCATGAAGGTGCTGGAGGACACGGTTTCGGCGGCCGGTGCGATCAGGCTCATCCATTTGCCGATGAAGTCGCCGGGCGACAGCGGTGCGGAATTGGTGTCGAGCGCGGCGCGGATGCCGCCGCAGCGGCCATGGCCCATGACGACGATATTCTTGACCTTCAGGCTCTGTACGGCGAATTCGAGCGCGGCGGAGGTCGAATGGAATTCGCCGTCCGGCGCGTAGGGCGGCACCAGATTGCCGACATTGCGTAGCACGAAGAGTTCGCCGGGCCCGGCGTCGAAGATCGCTTCGGGTGCCGCGCGGGAATCGCAACAGGCGACGATCATCGTTTCCGGCGCCTGGCCTTCGCGGGCAAGCTCGCGATAGCGTCCGCTCTCGGTGGGATAGCGGCCGGTCATGAAATTGCGGTAGCCGGCGAGAAGGTGGTCGGGGAGATGAGACATGGGCGGCGTCTGGAGCCTTTCCGGGTTGGATGCGGCAGCTCGTTGCGGTCAGAAGAGGCTCTAACGGCAAAAGCCTGTTGCGAGCAATGCAGAATTGCGGGCGCTAGCTATAAATGCATGCGTCCAGCGCGGCTCTGGGCGATGCGGTCACGCCCAGATGGCGACAGGAATGCCGAAATTGTCGGTGAGCGGCGGGTCGGGAAACGGCCTTGCCTCACCGTCGGCAATGCGACCGGCGATGAGCATCATCGCGGCCGCGTCGAGGAAATCATCGGCGGCGGCACCGCGCGGCGGCGGCTGATCGAGAAAATCCATCTCATAGCCATGCCGGCAGAGCAGCGCCTTGCGTTCCGCCATGCCGGCCGGATTGATGCCGCCCTTGATCTTCTTCGGCAGCTGCATGGCCCGGTCGCCGTTCAGCCGGCAGAAGGCGACCTCCGGGTGCGATTCGAACACACGGCCGCGCAAATCGGGTCGCGCGATCAGCAGTGCGTCGATCTCGCGGATCTTGGCGAAAATGCCGAACGCCTGGATCGAAACGCCGCGCGGTGGGTCGGATGTGGTCTTGGCCACCCCGCTTGCCCTGATGTGCGCGGCATACCAGGCTTCGATGGTGGTGAAGTCGTTGGTGTCGGCATAGAGCGCGGCGCGGGACGGGATCGAGAAGACGCTGGATTGGCGTGCCCCAAGCAGCGGGCGCACCAGCGCTTCGGGGCCGCGCCCACCTTTGCTCGAAAATTCGGGCAGCCCAATCGGCATGTCGACAGCAATGACAGCATCGTCGGGGAGTGAGGCAAGCAGGGCAGCGAAGCTTGCAAAGACCGCGACGGAAGCTATCGAACCGGGGTTACGAGGTGTCGAACCGAGTTCGCGCCGCACGGCGATCCAGCCGGCCTTGCAGCCGTCGACGCCGACAAGCACGACCTTAGTCGGTATCACGCCCGGCGGTCCCGCCCTGGATGCGTGAGGTGGCGCAGCTGCACCATCGCCATCGGGTGCGACAGGCTCTGCGCATCGGTTTCGAGCTGCAGTTCGTCGCCGCCGCGCTTGGCTGTGCGCGCCAGGATCTCGTAGACCGCCGCCGTCGTCGATTGCAGCGCCTTGATCGGCGGCTGGCCGGACAGGATGCGCGCCAGGTAGACCGCCGCCGTCAGGTCGCCCAGGCCATTCGGCGGCTTGTCGATCAGGCGATGCTCGGCAAGCAGCACCTGGTTGCCGCCGAGCAGAAGATTGCCGGTGCCGCCCGTCATCATCGACGGCGCCGAGGTGACCAGCATGGTCGATGGCCCGGCATGGAGGGCGGCCGCGATCACCGATTTCAGGTCGGGCAAGGGCGCGCCGGCCATCCATTCCAGTTCGTAGCGGTTGGGGGTGGCGATGTCGGCGATCGGCATCAGCCGGTCGCGCATGGCGATGGCGGTCGGTTCAGGCACATAGAGGCCACCCGAATCACCCATCACCGGATCGCAGATATAGACGGCGTCGGGCGTCCTTGCCTTCACCGCGGCCACCAGCGAGGCGACAGCCTCGGCCTGGCCGGCCTCGCCGAGGTAGCCCGACAGCACGGCGCCAACCTCGCCCAGCCACGGCGCCCGCTCGAGATCGGCCAGCAGCGCCTTGAACTGGTCGAGCGGCGGCACGATACGCGTTGCCCGTCCATGGCCGGGATGCCAGGGCAGGATGACCGTCGGCACGGCCCAGACCGGAAAGCCCAGCGTCTCCAGCGCGAACACGGCGGCACGGTTGCCGACCGAGCCGCGTGCGACATGGCTGGAAATGACGATGACCGCACGCGGCGCGTCGGCTTGTTCGGCGCTCATTGTTGTTTGATTCCTAACTGCCCCGGATGACGTAAAGCACGAGCCAGACCATCAGGCCCAGCGCCAGCAGCAGGCCGAGTGTCCGGCCAATGCGGGTGCCCCAGACTTCGATCGGATCGGCACGATCGGCATCGGCCGCGGTGACGTGATCGTGCAGGCCTTTCGTGGCCCGCGCCACAAACGAGTTGCCGGCCGGATCCGTCTCGCGCGCAACACGCTCGAGGATACGGCGCGCTTCCTTCTCGCTGTCCTGGCGTTCCGCCATGATGATGTCCCGTTTCGGCAGCGACCTTACCGCGTTCGCCGTACCAATTACAGGGCCTTGCGGCTGACGGTAACGTGTCGATAACCGTGCCCGCCGAGGTCATTTTCTTGCGCGCTGATTGTGGTAATGCTTCGCATGCAACTTTCCATCGAGGGATCCATCATGTTTGCCCAGCGCCTTGCTTCACCGTCCATGTTCCGCACGCTGCCAGCCTTCCTGATGATGGCGATCGTGCTGCCGCTGCTTGCCGGCTGTGGCTACAATACCATCCCGACAGCTGAGGAAAGCGCCAAGGCGGCATGGAGCGAGGTGCTGAACCAGTATCAGCGCCGCGCCGACCTCATCCCCAATCTGGTCGAGACGGTCAAGGGCTACGCCTCGCACGAAAAGGACACGCTCGACGCGGTGGTCGAAGCCCGCGCCAAAGCCACCCAGATCACGGTGACACCGGAAACGCTGAACGACCCCGAAGCCTTCAAGAAGTTCCAGGATGCTCAGGCAGGACTGACGAGCGCGTTGTCGCGGCTGATCGCGGTGTCGGAGGCTTATCCCGACCTCAAGGCCAACCAGAACTTCCTGGCTCTGCAGGCGCAGCTCGAAGGCACCGAGAACCGCATCGCGGTGGCGCGGCGCGATTACATTCAGGCAGTGCGGGATTATAATCTGACGTTGAGGACCTTCCCGTCGGTGCTGTGGGCGACCTTCTGGTTCCGCGGCAACCAGCCTTTCGCCAATTTCACCATCGAGGACGACAAGCTGCAGACGCCAAAGGTCGATTTCGGCACGAAGCAAGGCGGGTGATCCGCGGCTGTCATCGGAATAATCCCGCGAAATGACGGACTGCTGGCGTGCAAACACCCCCCTCTGTCCTGCCGGACATCTCCCCCTCAAGGGCAGGGCTATCGCATATGAGTAAAGAGGTCATAGAAGAAATCTTTGCTCCAGTTTGCCCTTCGCATCTTGCTGGCAATTGGT
>NZ_JAMYRC010000085.1:0-9235 GCF_040321205.1 Mesorhizobium sp. M0496
AAAAGCCGCCACAAAAGCTTTTTTTGTCCCCTAATTAGGGTGGTTTTTTGGGATAATGTAAAGCTTATAAATCATGGCCTGCCTAAAGTTCTTTGCAGGGCCGGCGGGGGGCAGCGGGCCCCCTTCTTGCGTTTCCTAGGCACCCTACCCATCTGCGCCCGGCGGATCAGGCCTTTTCCTGCCGGAAAAAACCGATTAGACAGCGCCCAAACAAGATGCGGACAGATTCCGCCCGCAACCGAAGGAAAAGCCCTTGTCCACCACGTTCGACAAAGTCGCCAAGATCATTGCCGACACCAGCGAAATCGATATCGACACCATCACCCCCGAGAGCCACACGATCGACGATCTCGGCATCGATAGCCTCGATTTCCTCGACATCGTCTTCGCCATCGACAAGGAATTCGGCATCAAGGTGCCGCTGGAAAAGTGGACCCAGGAGGTCAATGACGGCAAGGCTTCGACCGACGATTACTTCGTCATGAAGAACCTGTGCGCCAAGATCGACGCGCTGGTCGCAGCCAAGACCGCCTGACGTCAGTTGAGCGCGCGATCTTGACGCGCTCTGCCGCCTGACCCACAAAGCCGCCCATGAGCAGCCCCCGCGACGTCGTCATCACAGGTATCGGCCTTGTCTCCTCGCTGGGGGAAGGTCCGGACACCCATTGGCAGAAGCTCACGCAGCCGGGCCTGCAGCCGGTGCTCGAAGCGGCGCGCTTTGCCCCCTACACCGTCCATCCGCTACCGGAGATCGATTGGAACCTGCAGATCGCCAAACGCGGCGATCAGCGCCAGATGGAAACCTGGCAGAGACTCGGCACCTACGCCGCAGGACTTGCGCTAGACGACGCTGGCATCAAGGGCAATGACGAACTCTGCACGACCATGGACATGGTCGTGGCCGCCGGCGGTGGCGAGCGCGACGAGGCGGTCGATGCCGCCATTCTCGCCGCTTCGGAAAGCCGCAACGACCGCGACGTGCTGCTCAACGAGAAGCTGACCACCGAATTGCGGCCGACTTTGTTTCTGGCCCAGCTTTCTAATCTGCTCGCCGGCAACATCTCCATCGTCCACAAGGTGACGGGATCGTCCAGAACCTTCATGGGCGAGGAAGGTGCCGGCGTCGCCGCCGTCGAGACCGCCGCCGCGCGCATCCGCTCGGGCCAGTCGACTCACATCCTGGTCGGCGGCGCCTTTCAGACCGAACATTCCGACATGCTGCTCGGCTATGAACTCGCCGGCTATCTGCATCGCGGCCCCTGGAAGCCAGTCTGGCAAAGACACGGTGCTGAGGGCGGCGGCGTCGTGACCGGTTCCGGCGGTGCCTTCCTGGTGCTGGAGCAACGCGAGCATGCAACAAGCCGGGGCCGAAAGATCTATGCCGAGCTTGGGCCGGTCGTCTCCGGCCGCGCCAGGCGGCCACGGGGAGAACTCGACGTCGAGATCGCCGCGCTGCTCAAGCAGGCTGCGTTGCCGAACGGCAAATTGCTGACCCTGTCGGGCGCATCGGGCGCCCATGCCTCGACATCAGCCGAGAAAGCAGCGCTCGATGCCAATCCGGCTATATCAGCGCGTGGCTTCTCGACGCTGACCGGGCACATGAAAGAAGCGCAGTTTCCCTTCGCCGTGGCGTTGGCGGCTCTCGCTGTGGACCGCAAGGCCGCCTACCCTATTTTCGATGCCGCAGCCGAGACGCCGTTCGAAGGCGTCCCCGCAAACGTCCTTGCAACGGCGGTCGGCTATCACCAATTCGAGGGCATGGCGCTGGTCAACGCCGCCTGAGGCGGCGCTCCGAGATCCATGCTGTAACGATAAAAGGTCGAGGGCTCCCGGATGGCCAATCTGAACGATCATATGGGCAGGCCGATTGTCGCCGTCACCGGCATCGGCGTGGTGACCTCGCTTGGCGTCGGCAAGACGGACAATTGGGCGGCGCTGACCTCGGGAAAATCAGGCATCCACCCGATCACCCGCTTTCCCATCGATCAACTGAATACCCGCATCTCCGGCATGGTCGATTTCCTGCCGTCGAGTTCGAAGGGCGCCAGCCCGCTCACCTACGAGTTGGCCGAGCTTGCGGGCCTTGAAGCGGTGGCCGAAGCCGGTCTTGATTCCAGCGATTTCAGCGGACCGCTCTTCCTCGCCTCGCCGCCGGTCGAACTCGACTGGGCCGAGCGCTTCTCGCTTTACAATTCCGACAAGAACAAGGATGACACCGCCGCCGAAAGACTGCTTCGGGTGGCGCGCAGCTTGAAAGAACTGGATATTTTCGAGACCACCCAGTTCGGTTCGATCGCCGACCGCCTTGCCGACCGCCTTGGCACACGCGGCCTGCCGATCACCCTATCGACGGCTTGCGCTTCCGGTGCCACCGCGATCCAGCTCGGTGTCGAGGCGATTAGACGCGGCGAATGCGAGCGCGCGCTGTCGATCGGCGCCGACGGTTCGGCCACCGCCGAGGCACTGATCCGTTTCTCATTGTTGTCGGCGCTCTCCACCCACAACGACATTCCCGAAAAGGCGTCGAAGCCTTTCTCCAAGGATCGCGACGGCTTCGTGCTGGCCGAGGGATCCGGGGCGCTGGTGTTGGAATCGCTTGAGGCGGCACTGACTCGCGGCGCCACTATCCTCGGCATCCTGGGCGGTTGCGGCGAGAAGGCGGACGACTTCCATCGCACCCGTTCGAAGCCGGACGCTTCGCCGGCCATCGCCGCGGTTCGCGCTGCCCTCGCCGATGCCGGCTTAAGTGAAGACGAGATCGACTACGTCAATGCCCATGGCACGTCGACACCGGAGAACGACAAGATGGAACACCTGGCGCTGTCGACGGTATTCGGCGAGCGGATCGGCTCGATGCCGGTCTCGTCGAACAAGTCGATGATCGGCCATACGCTGTCGGCGGCCGGCGCCGTCGAGGCGGCGTTCTCGCTGATGACGATGCGCGAAAGCGTCATTCCGCCGACCATCAACTACGACAATCCCGACCCCGCGATCGTGCTCGACGTTGTGCCGAACAAGAAGCGCAATGCCGAGGTTCGCACCGTTCTGTCGAACTCCTTCGGCTTCGGCGGCCAGAACACTTGCCTTGTCATGGCGCGGGAACCGGTCTAAGCGACCTTTTTCAGCCAGACTGAACCGACAGGCCCCATGCGCGCATTGCAACTTATCGAGGACCGCCGTCTTGAAACGGTGGACCTGCCGCCTCCCCCACCGCCGGCACTCGGCGAAGTCACGTTGCGCATCAAGGCGGTGGCGCTGAACCACATCGACGTCTGGGGCTGGCGCGGCATGGCCTTCGCCAAGCGCAAGCTGCCGCTGGTCGTTGGTGCCGAAGCCTCCGGCGAGGTCGAGGCGGTCGGCCCCGGCGTTTCCAGCCTGCTGCCGGGACAATTGGTGTCGATCTATGGCGCCCGCACCTGCGGCCTTTGCCGAGCCTGCCGCGAAGGCCGCGACAATCTCTGCGAGCATGTTTCGGGCGTTCACGGTTTCCATCTCGATGGCTTCGCGCAGGAAAAGATCAACCTGCCGGCTCGCCTGCTGGTTCCCGCCCCGCCCGGCGTGACCGACATCGGTGCAGCGGTGGCGCCCGTCACCTTCGGCACCGTCGAGCACATGCTGTTCGACAACGCCAGGCTGCAGCCCGGCGAGACCATCCTCGTCCATGCCGGCGGGTCCGGCATCGGCTCGGCCGCCATCCAGCTGGCAAAGCGGATGGGCTGCACGATCATCACCACGGTCGGCTCCAACGACAAGATCGACAAGGCCAAGGCGCTCGGCGCCGACCATGTCATCAACTACCGTGACGACCGTTTCGAGGGCGTCGTGCGCAAGTTGACCAAGAAAAAGGGCGTCGATGTCGTGTTCGAACATGTCGGCGCCGACACCTTTGCCGCGTCGATGCTGTGCCTGAAACGTGGCGGCCGCCTGGTGACCTGCGGCTCGACCTCCGGCGTGTCGACGCAGATCAACCTGATGCAGCTGTTCCAGCAGCAATTGAAACTGCTCGGCTCCTTCGGCTGCCGCATGGAGAACATGGCCAACGCCATGCAGAAGATGGCGGCAGGACAGGTCGCACCCGTCATCGACACCGAGGTCGACTTCGACGGTATCGATGCGGCGCTGAAGCGCATGGAAGGCCGCGACGTGTTCGGCAAGATCATCCTGCGCGTCGGCTAGAGCCTTGACCTCTGTGTTCAAGAAGTTTCGCCGGGATCTCAAATTTCGCTACGGCAGGCAGCTACGCCAATTGAACTACTGGCTGGTTGCGCGCGCGGCGATGATGATCATCTCGGTGCTGCGTCTGCTACCGCCCGACAGTGCGCTGAATTTCGCCGACCGTGTCGCACGCCGTGTCGGCCCCTGGGTGGGGCGCCATCAGGTCGCCGTCGACAATCTGCGCAAGGCCTATCCGCAAAAGGGCGAAGCCGAAATCCAGGCGATCGCCTCCGACATGTGGGGCAACATGGCCCGCCTTGCCGCCGAATACATCTTTCTCGACGCCCTGTTCGACTACGATCCCGCGGCCAGCAAGCCCGGCCGTGTCGAGGTCAAGGGAACAGAGCATTTCGTCGAGATCGCAGGCGAACAGAGGCCGCATATCGTCTTCACCGGCCATCTCGGCAATTTCGAGTTGTTGCCGGTGGCGGCGGCGACCTTCGGCATGAACATCACGGCGCTGTTTCGCCCGCCCAACAACCCCTATCTCGCCGACTACATCCTTTCGACGCGCCGCTCGACCATGGGCTCATTGCTGCCATCGATGGCCGGCGCCTCATTCGCGCTGGCGGGGGTCCTGGAGAATGGCGGCAACATCGGCATCCTTGTCGACCAGAAATTCTCCAACGGCCTGGATACGACATTCTTCGGCCGCCCCTGCCAGAGCAATCGGGTGCTGGCGACCCTTGCCCGTCACTACGACTGCGACGTCTATCCGGCGCGCTGCGTCAGACTGCCAGACAACCGCTTCCGGCTCGAGATCGAGGACAAATTGATATTGCCGCGCACCGCTGACGGCAGTGTCGATGTCCACGCCACCACCCAGCGTCTCAACGACGTGGTCGAACGCTGGGTACGCGAAGATCCCGGCCAGTGGATGTGGTTCCACAAAAGGTGGGAGATCGGCGGCGGGCGGCGAAAGCGGCCCCAGCAGGCAAAGGCGCCCATCGCCAGCGCTTGAGTTCGTTCCTCGGCGAGCGCTGATTTGATCACTGCCCGCATGGGCCATCAATAGCCAGCGCCTTCGAACAGACAAACCTTCGCCGAGTGCTGTCGCTACCGGTAGAAACGCAACGGCACCGTTTCCATGCCAGTGCGCTATTCCTGCAGCATTTTCCGGGCGAAACGCCCGGGATGCAGGCAACCGCATCCGACCCCACCGCGAAAGATCACGGTGGAATCAAACGCCGGTCAAAGCCTAGTTGGTAACAAGGATCCGCGTGTTGCGGAAACCGGCTTGCCGAACCATCGCATAGAAGGCTGCGGCGTTGGTGGGGTGCAAGCGCACACAGCCATGCGATGCCGGGCGCCCGAGCTGCCTCACCGCGCCGGTGCCGTGAATGGCATAGCCGCCGCGGAAGAACACCGAATAAGGCATCGGCGACATGTCGTACTTGCGCGAATACCACATCCGCGCCGTCCGTTGCGGCCGATAGCTGCCGCGCGGAGTAATGTAGCCTTTGCGCGCGGTGGAGACGCTCCAGCGGTATACCGCCGCACCATATCTAACCGTCATCGTCTGCGACGACACGTCTATGTTTGCGACGAGGCTGGCTGCCCAACCCTGCCCCGAAGCGCCGAACAGCATCGCGACAAACACGGCTGCCATGAGAACTGTCTTTTTCATGCGACCAAACCCCTTTGATTGCCCCTTACCTGCCTGCCATCACGTTGTTTTTCATCTTTTTAATGGCAGGTGAACGGGGTAACACACACTCCTTGACCAATTCGCCAATCCAAAGCAGCGAATTTGAACGATTTCCCGCGATAGTTGCCGCAACGACACGCCGCACGGGCTTGATCACCAACGGGCTTGCAAAACCGGGACGATCGCTCTCAACTCCGCCGCATGAACGAGCGACTCCTCAAGGCAATCGATATCAGGCGCGACGATGTCGTCGCGCTGACCGCCGAGCTGATCCGTTTTCCGACCATCAACCCGCCCGGCGAGGCTTACCGGCCGTGCGCCGAATATCTCGGCGCGCGGCTGAAGAAGAGCGGTTTCGAGACCGAATTCATCCGCGCCGAAGGCACGCCCGGCGACACCGACCGCTACCCGCGCGTCAATGTCGTTGCCCGTTTCGACGGCAGGTCGCCCGGTGCCTGCGTCCACTTCAACTCGCATATCGACGTGGTCGAAGCCGGCGACGGCTGGACCGTTGATCCCTTTGCCGGTATCGTCAAGGACGGCAAGGTCTATGGTCGCGGCGCCTGCGACATGAAGGGCGGCCTGGCCGCCTCGATCATCGCAGCCGAAGCCTTCCTGGAAGTCTTCCCCGACTTTCCCGGCGCCATCGAAATATCCGGCACCGTCGACGAGGAGTCCGGCGGCTTCGGCGGCGTCGCCCATCTGGCCAGCCTCGGTTATTTCTCCAAACCCAGGGTCGACCACGTCATCATTCCCGAGCCGCTGAACAAGGACCGCATCTGTCTGGGTCATCGTGGCGTCTGGTGGGCGGAGATCGAGACCAAGGGCGAGATCGCGCACGGCTCGATGCCGTTCCTCGGCGACAATGCGGTGCGCCACATGGGCGCCGTGCTAAGGGCATTCGAGGACGAACTGTTCCCCGCACTCGACCGCAAGATGACGCGCATGCCGGTCGTGCCCGAAGGAGCAAAACGCTCGACCATGAACATCAATTCGATCCATGGCGGCCAGACCGAGGATTTCCGGCCAGGCCTGCCCTCGCCCAACGTGCCCGATTCCTGCCGGCTGACCATCGATCGTCGCTTCCTGCTCGAGGAAGACCTCGACACCGTCAAAGGTGAAGTGACCGGCATTCTCGACCGCCTGAAGCGCGAGCGGAACAAATTCGACTATGAAATCCGCGACCTGATGGAAGTGCTGCCGCTGATGACCGAGCGCGACGCGCCGGTGGTCATGGCAGTGGCGCAAGGCATCATGGCGATCTTCGACCGGGAACCCGACTACGTCATTTCGCCGGGCACCTACGATCAGAAGCACATTGCCCGCATCGGCCATATCTACGATTGCATCGCCTATGGTCCAGGCATTCTCGACCTCGCCCACCGGCCGGACGAATGGGTCGGCATATCGGACATGGTGGAAGCGGCCAAGGTGATGGCGATCGGGCTCAACGTGCTGCTGCGCGGCACAGCCACGGGATAAGGCGCGCATCGCGACAAGCTTCGACCTGCTGATGAGGCCGCCAGGACAAAAACATTCCCGACGATGCCAACGGGCAGAACGAAACGCAATTTACTCCGCGGCGAAATCACGCTTCTATCGCCCGGGTTTGAGCACCTGTCTGAAACGCATGGGGAGTTGCACGATGAAATTGTGGAAAACCATCCTGGCCGCCGCAGTGCTGTCACTGGCCGCCGGCACCTCCGCGTTTGCCGCGCGAACCGACCTGGTCATCGGCATTCCCCTCGAACCCCCGCATCTCGATCCGACCGCAGGTGCTGCCGCGGCAATCGATGAGGTTCTCTACGCCAACGTGTTCGAGGGCCTGACCCGCATCGGGCCGAATGGCGAGGTGTTGCCGGATCTGGCCGAAAGCTGGACTATTTCCGATGACGGCAAGGTCTACACCTTCAAGCTGCACACCGGGGTGAAATTCCACGACGGCACCGACTTCGATGCCAGTGACGTGAAATTCTCGCTCGACCGTGCCCGCGCCGACAATTCGGTCAATGCGCAAAAGGGCCTGTTCGCGGGCATCGACACGGTCGAAATCGTCGACCCCGCAACGGTCAAGGTAACGCTCAAGAACGCGCAAGGCTCCTTCCTCTACAATATGGGCTGGGGCGACGCGGTGATCGTGGCGCCTGAGACGGCCGACACCAACAAGGAGAAGCCGATCGGTACCGGCCCGTTCAAATTCCAGAGCTGGGCCAAGGGATCCTCGATCACGCTGGTCAAATCGGACAATTACTGGGGCGCACCGGTGTCCCTCGACAAAGCCGAGTTCCGCATCGTGCCCGATGCCGCGGCCTATATGCCGGCATTGCTCTCGGGCGACATCCAGGCTTTCCCCTTCTTCGACGCCGATAGCGTCGCACAGGTCAAGGACGACCCGCGCTTCAAGGTAGTGATCGGCGCGACCGAGGGCGAAACCATCCTGTCGATCAACAACAAGAAGCCGCCCTTTGACAAATTGCAGGTGAGACAGGCGATCTCCTATGCGCTCGACCGCAAGGCCATCATCGACGGCGCCTCCGCCGGCCTCGGCGTGCCGATCGGCTCGCACATGTCGCCCGCCAATAAGGACTATGTCGACCTCACCGGCCGCTATCCGCATGATGTCGCCAAGGCAAAGGAATTGCTGAAGGAAGCGGGGCTGGAGAACGGCTTCAAGGCGACGCTGAAATTGCCGCCGCCCGCGTATGCCAGGCTCGGCGGCGAGATCATCGCCTCCGAGCTTCGCGACGTCGGCATCGATCTGGAGATCATCCCGGTCGAATGGGCACAGTGGCTGGATCAGGTGTTCACCAAGAAAGACTACGACCTGACCATCGTCTCCCACACCGAACCCAACGACATCGATATCTATTCGCGCAAGGACTATTACTTCAACTACGACAATCCGGCCTTCGACAAGGTGATCGCCGATCTCGGCGTCACCTCCGACGAGGCCAAGCGCAAGGAATTGCTGGGGCAGGCACAGAAGATACTGGCCGACGACGCCGTGGTCGGCTTCCTCTACGAACTGCCCAAGGTCGGCGTCTGGGACGCCAAGCTGCAAGGCCTGTGGGAAAACGCACCCATCCAGGCCAATGACCTCACCAAGGTGAAGTGGTCGGATTGAAGACTCAGGCTGCCTGGCGGAATTTGCGCTCCGTCACACCCCCCTCTGCCCTGCCGGGCATCTCCCCCGCAAGGGGGGAGATCGGCAATTTCTGCGTCGCCGACAACGATGCCATTTCGGCGATTGGCGAAAGCGTAAATGAGAGCTCAATCTCCCCCCTTGAGGGCAGGGGAATCGCACATGAGTACAAACGGACTCTTGTGTGGTGTGCGGAAATCGATTCTGAGAGGACCTCTGAATGATCGGAG
>NZ_JAMYRC010000086.1:0-8611 GCF_040321205.1 Mesorhizobium sp. M0496
TTTTGGCCGCGGGCGTTTGCCTCCAACCAGCCTGCCCGGAGCGCCGCCCAGAAAAAAAACGGCCCGCGAACATGGGGGTCCGGGGGCCTGTCCTTCTTTTAGATGTCGTTGTCGCTCAGCTCTTCAGCTTGGTGTTGCACAAGCTATAGAAGCCGCCGCCCTTCTGGATCCACTTGAGGCCACCAAGCGCGTTGGCGTCCTTAAGGGCATAGTACTGGTCGAGGCAGGTATGCATGCGGCCCTTGCCGGGGGTCTCGCTGGAATATTTCGGCGAGATCGCAGACGGGAACGTGACGCCCTTGGGCGCAACCGTCGTCGGCTTTGCAGGCTCCTTGGTGTAGCTCGCCTCATCGGCGGCCGGCACGGTGTCGTCATCCGACGCGCCGGCACCGCATTCGGTCTTGCGGAAGTCGTTCCACTTCATGCCTTTCAGCGTGTTGGCCGTCTTGGCGGCTTGGTACTTGGTGCTGCATTCGGCCATGCTCAGACCTTTGCCGCCACTGTCGGCGGGAGCCGCGGCAGCCTTGGTGGTTGCCGGCTTGGCGGCGGCAGCGGCGGATGCACCGGCGGCGCATTCGGACTTGCGGAAGTCGTTCCACTTCATGCCGTTCAGCGTGCCGGCAGCCTTCGCCGCCTGGTACTTGGTGCTGCATTCCTTCGCCGTCAGGCCCTTGGCCGTGCTGTCGTCGGCCGCAGCGGCTGCCTTGGCCGGCTTCGTATCGGTAGCCTTCTTGGTGTCGGCTGCTTTCTTGGTGTCGGCTGGCTTGGCGTCGGTCGTCGCCGCTGCGTCGGTGCCGCACTGGGCCTTGCGGAACTGGTTCCAGGTCGCCCCGGCGAGTGTCCCCGCATCCTTGGCGGCGTTGTACTTCGTGCTGCACTCGGCCATCGTCAGCGCGTTGGCTGGCGCAGCCAGGAACAAGGTCGCGACGGCGAGGCCGGTCAAAGTGGCAAGTCGGTGGATGAGCATAGCGTTTCTCCGTTGCAGCAGCCCATGATACGTCCCTGCGAATCATTAACGCTCAACGGTCGGTTGCGCCAGATGCTAAGTGGCGTATATATCGCCGAAAGCCGGCTTCTCCCGATAAGGTGATGAAATCGTTGCCCGTTGCCGGCTTCAGAGCAAGATTTTCCAGGTGCATCTGCGCTGAAAGGCTCGCATGACTGGTATATTGCAGCATCGCAGTCTCAGCCTGTTGGGTTGCAGTCATGTTGTGTGCAGTGCACAACAATGATTTTCTAAGGATTGGTAACATATAATCACACAATGTGATCATAGCGCCCTGGCCAATTGTGGCATGACGTGCCGGGGAAGAAACGTTGAGGAAACGGGCTAGCATGGCAGGCAATTATTTCGGCACGGATGGCATTCGCGGGCGCGCCAACAAGTTTCCGATGACCGCGGAAATCGCGATGCGGGTCGGCATGGCCGCCGGCCTCTCCTTCCAGCGCGGCAGTCACCGTCATCGTGTCGTGCTCGGCAAGGACACCAGGCTTTCCGGCTATATGATCGAGAATGCCATGGTCGCCGGTCTTTGTGCCGCGGGCATGGACGTATTCCTGCTCGGCCCGATCCCAACTCCGGCGGTCGCCATGCTGGTGCGTTCGCTACGCGCCGATATCGGCGTCATGATCTCGGCCTCGCACAATCCCTACTACGACAACGGCATCAAGCTGTTCGGACCCGACGGCTACAAGCTCTCCGACGAGATCGAGGAGCGCATCGAGAGCATGCTAGACAAGGATATCGAACTGGCGCTCGCCGATTCCGACGGGCTTGGCCGCGCCAAGCGCGTTGACGGCGTGCATGACCGCTACATCGAATTCGCCAAGCGCACCTTGCCGCGCTCGATGTCGCTCTCCGGCTTGAGGATCGTCGTCGATTGCGCCAATGGAGCGGCCTACAAGGTGGCGCCCGAAGCGCTGTGGGAACTGGGCGCCGAAGTCGTCGCCATCAATGTCGAGCCCAACGGCTTCAACATCAACAAGGAATGCGGCTCGACCCATCCCGCCGGTCTGCAGAAGAAGGTGCACGAAGTGCGCGCCGACATCGGCATCGCGCTCGACGGCGATGCCGACCGCGTCGTCATTGTCGATGAAAACGGGGCGATCGTCGATGGCGACCAGATCATGGCGCTGATCGCCGAATCCTGGCACCAGAGCGGGCGGCTTGCCGGCGGCGGCGTCGTTTCGACGGTCATGTCCAATCTCGGCCTCGAGCGCTTCCTCGGCGACATGAAGCTGCAATTGCATCGCACCAAGGTCGGCGACCGGTATGTCGTCGAGCATATGCGCGCACATGGGCTGAATGTCGGCGGCGAACAATCCGGCCATATCGTGCTGTCTGACTTTTCGACCACCGGCGATGGCCTCGTTTCGGCGCTGCAGGTGCTGGCCTGCATCAAGCGGCAGGGGCGGCCGGTCAGCGAACTGTCGAAGAAGTTCGAACCCGTGCCGCAACTCCTGAAGAACGTCCATATTTCCGGCGGCAAGCCGCTCGAGGAAGCACCCGTCAAGGCAGCCATCGAGGATGCCCGTAACCGCCTCGGCAAGGCCGGCCGGCTGGTTATCCGACCGTCCGGCACGGAGCCGCTGATCCGCGTCATGGCCGAGGGCGACGATCCGCAACTGGTCGAGTCCGTCGTCAATGGTATTGTTGAAGTCATCTCGGAAACGCGCAGCGCCGCCTAATCCCAGCGCGCCCGCAAGGGCGTCGCCTAGCGCCCGCAAGGGCGTTGCGCCGCAGCACTCCACCAGCTCAAAGCCCGCCCTTCCGGCGGGCTTTTTCGTTGGCCCGGAGGTCGCTTCGGGGTCTCCCGAAAACCGAGCCCCGATTCCTCGAAGTTTCGAGATTCGTGGTTAAGCAACAGGGTTAAACGCCTTTTAACCTTTGCAATTCATTATCCACGACTGAAAGCCAATTGCATTCGGACACGATGGCCGTTCCGAACTTCTCAGGGGTGACAAGCATGTTCAATACAGCAAGAAAGGTCCTGCTCGCCTTACTGTTCGCAGGCCTGGCAGGACCGCTGTTCGCAGCCGACCTGGCGGAACCGGTGGTCGAAGAGGCTCCGCCTCCGGCCGTCTACGAGCAGCCGGTCGAAGTCGGCGGCTGGTATATCCGCGGCGACATCGACTATCACAAGTCGACTGTGCGCGGCATCGACTATATGACCTACACCGTCGATCCCTGTAATTGTACGGTCACGCCCGGCACCAGAAGTTTCGATTTCGGCAAGCTCAAAGGCGGCTTCTCGCTCGGTGCCGGCGTCGGCTACAAGGTTAACGATTACTTCCGTACCGATCTGACCGCCGACTACTGGTTCAAGTCGAACTTCAACGGCGGCACCTCGGATATCAACGGAACATCGACCGAAGTGTCGAAGATGAGCGCCCTGCTGCTGCTTGCCAATGCCTATGCCGATCTCGGCACCTATCATGGCATCACGCCTTATGTCGGCGCCGGCATCGGCGGTGCGCGCGTCAAGTGGGATACTGTCTACGACCCGAACACCACCGAGACCAACCCGGGAGCGTCCAACTGGCGCTTCGCCTATGCTCTGATGGCCGGCGCGTCCTACTGCCTGACCGACAAGATCATCCTCGATGCCGGTTACCGCTTCAGCCATATCCAGGGCGGCCGCATGTTCGAATGGGATGTGAGCAGCGCCGGTCCCGGCTTCGACCGCGGCATCAACACACACGAGGTGCGCGGTGGCTTGCGTTACCAGTTCGGCGGCAACAACGGTTGCGCCGCGCCGGTCGTGGCCTACCAGCCCGAACCCGAGCCGATCTACACCAAGTAACACCAGCATTACCTGAAATTCTCGCGAACCGCCCGGCATCAGCCGGGCGGTTTTCGTTTGGACCCCATGTAATGAAAGCTCCTCGGAAATGAATTCGCTAACCCTCTGTTAGCCTTAACCGGCACTTAACCACTATGGTTAACAATGCTCCCTGAAACGATGGCTGCCGTTGCTATGCTGGCGGCGCCAAATTCGGGAGTCGGGGACCATGAAAATCATTTCGCGTGTGGCGCTGGCGCTTGGCGCCTTAGCCCTCTTGCCGCTGACGCCGGTGCACGCCGCCGACTACGATCCGCCGATCTATGTCGACCAGGCGCCCGACTATGTGCCGGTCGAGGTCGGTTCCGGCTGGTACCTGCGCGGCGATGTCTCGTACCTGGCGCAGAAGAGCTTCAAGAACGACAATTTCGCCTTTACGCCGGCAAGCTTCAGCGACAAGGAAGACCCCATCTTTGCCAGCGTCGGCTTCGGCTACCATTTCAACGATTATCTGCGCGCCGACCTCAATCTGGGCTATCTGCCAGGCAACAAGATCGGCGTCGGCTATGACGATTCGGCGATCGTGATAGCGCCGGACACGGCGACCGTGGCATCATCGTCCCTGAAGAACTACGCCTTCTCGGGCATGCTCAATGGCTATGTCGACCTTGGCACCTATGTCGGGATCACGCCTTATCTCGGCGCCGGTATCGGTGTCGTCCGCAGCAAGCGCAGCCTCTCAGCGAGCTACTTCACCGACAACAGCGATCCCAGCGATGATTTCGTACTGAATGACAGCAAGACCCAGTACTCCCTAGCCTATACGCTGAATGCGGGCCTTGCCTATCAGGTGTCGAAGAATGTCTCAGTCGATCTGGGCTATCAGTATTTCTCCGCGCCCGACGCCGAATACGTGACGGCCGAAAGCCTGACCTCCTTTCCTGTCCACAAGGGGATCAGCAACCATCAGGTCAAGCTCGGGCTGCGCTACGATCTCTGGTAGGCGCCGCGAGCACAAGGATCAGGACGGCGGATCTTCGGGTCCGCCGTTTGCGTTTGAAGTCACGACATCCTGATCACAGATTGCCGGTATCCTGACCGCGACAAAAACTTTCCTCTTGACGCCCGAAGTCTGAACGCATATCGCCGTCCGTGGGCCACCCCTCCCCAACGAGGGGCCACTATCTGGAAGGATAGACCACGATGACGACGCATACGAAGCCCGGACTCCGTCCGGCAAATCCCAATTTTTCCTCAGGTCCCTGTGCAAAACGCCCCGGCTGGTCGGTCGAGGCGCTGACAAATGCTGCGCTCGGCCGTTCCCACCGCGCCAAGATCGGCAAGGCCAAGCTCGAACAGGCGATCGCGCTGACGCGGGAAATTCTCCAGGTCCCTGCCGACTACCGCATCGGCATCGTGCCGGCGTCGGACACCGGCGCGGTCGAGATGGCACTTTGGTCGCTTCTCGGCGAGCGCGGCGTCGACATGGTCGCCTGGGAGAGCTTTGGCTCCGGCTGGGTCACCGACGTGGTCAAGCAATTGAAGCTCGCCGACGTGCGCAAGATCGAAGCCGGCTACGGCGAACTGCCGGACCTCACCAAGATCGACTTCGACCGCGATGTGGTCTTCACCTGGAATGGCACCACATCCGGCGTGCGCGTGCCGGACGGCGATTTCATTCCTGCTGATCGCAAGGGCCTGACCATCTGCGATGCGACTTCGGCCGCCTTCGCGCAGAGGCTCGATTTCGAAAAACTCGATGTCGTCACCTTCTCCTGGCAGAAGGTGCTGGGCGGCGAGGGCGCGCACGGCATGCTCATCCTGTCGCCCCGCGCCGTCGAGCGGCTGGAGACCTACAAGCCTTCATGGCCGCTGCCGAAAATCTTTCGACTGACCTCCGGCGGCAAGCTGATCGAAGGCATCTTCAAAGGCGAGACCATCAACACGCCCTCGATGCTGTGCGTGGAGGACTATCTCGATGCGCTCAACTGGGCGAAGTCGATCGGCGGCCTCGATGCGCTGATCGCCAGGGCGGATGCCAATGCGGCCGTCCTCGATCGCTTTGTCGCCAAGTCCTCATGGCTCGGTCATCTCGCCGTCGAGCCGGCGACGCGGTCGAACACGTCCGTGTGTCTTTCCTTCACCGATCCGGATGTGTCCGCGCTCGATGCCGATGGGCAAGCGGCTTTCGCCAAGGGACTGGTGTCGGTGCTCGACAAGGAAGGTGTCGCCTATGACATCGGCGCCTATCGCGACGCACCGCCCGGCCTGCGCATCTGGTGCGGCGCGACGGTCGAGACGTCGGATCTGGAAGCGTTGCTGCCCTGGCTCGACTGGGCCTTCGCCGCGCAGAAGGCGTCGCTGAAAGCGGCGGCCTGAGATTTTCCGTGGCGGCCTTCGGGCCACCCATCTCCCAACAATCCATTTCAAGGAGGCCGCCATGGCGCCCCGCGTTCTCGTCTCGGATAAACTTTCCATCACCGCCGTGCAGATCTTCAGGGATCGCGGCATCGAGGTCGACTATCTGCCCGATCTCGGCAAGGACAAGGAAAAGCTGCTCGAAGTGATCGGCCAGTATGATGGCCTCGCCATCCGCTCGGCGACCAAGGTCACGGAAAAGCTGATCAACGCCGCCACAAAACTCAAAGTCGTCGGCCGCGCCGGCATCGGCGTTGACAATGTCGACATCCCGGCGGCGAGCCGCAAGGGCATCATCGTGATGAACACGCCATTCGGCAATTCGATCACGACGGCCGAACATGCGGTGGCGATGATCTTCGCGCTTGCCCGCCAGATCCCGGAAGCCAACGCTTCTACCCATGCCGGCAAATGGGAAAAGAACCGCTTCATGGGCGTCGAGATCACCGGCAAGACGCTGGGCGTCATCGGCTGCGGCAACATCGGCTCGATCGTCGCCACGCGCGGCGTCGGGCTGAAGATGCATGTCATCGCCTTCGACCCGTTCCTGTCGGACAGCCGTGCCGAGGAGCTCGGTGTCGAGAAGGTCGAGCTTGACGAGCTTTTCGCGCGCGCCGATTTCATCACGCTGCACACGCCGCTGACCGACAAGACGCGCAACATCATCGACGCGGCCGCGATCGCCAAGATGAAGACCGGCGTGCGCATCATCAACTGCGCGCGGGGCGGGCTGATCGTCGAGGCTGACCTCATCGCGGCGCTGAAGAGCGGCAAGGTGGCGGGCGCTGGCATTGACGTGTTCGAGGTCGAACCGGCCGAGAACAATGAGCTGTTCGGCATGGAGAATGTCGTAGCGACGCCGCATCTCGGCGCCTCGACGGCGGAAGCGCAAGAGAATGTCGCGCTGCATGTGGCCGAGCAAATGGCGGACTACCTGATCAAGGGCGCCGTTTCCAATGCCATCAACATGCCGTCGATCACCGCCGAGGAAGCACCGCGGCTGAAGCCCTTCGTCAAGCTCGCCGAAGTGCTCGGCGCCTTTGTCGGCCAGGTCACCGAAGATCCGATCAAGGAGGTCGAGATCCTGTTCGACGGCTCGACCGCGTCGATGAACACACGCGCGCTGATCAGTGCCACCCTTGCCGGGCTGATTCGGCCGCAGGTCTCCGACGTCAACATGGTGTCGGCGCCGATCATGGTGAAAGAACGCGGCATCATCGTTGCCGAGGTCAAGCGCGACAAGTCGGGCGTGTTCGATGGCTACATCAAGCTGACGGTGAAGACCGAGCATATGACGCGCTCAATCGCCGGCACCTGCTTCTCGGATGGCAAACCGCGCTTCATCCAGATCAAGGGCATCAATCTCGATGCAGAGGTCGGCCAGCACATGCTCTACACGACCAATGCCGACGCGCCGGGCATCATCGGCCTGCTCGGCACCGTCTGCGGCGAGAACGGCGTCAACATCGCCAACTTCCAGCTTGGCCGCAACCGGCCGGGCGGCGATGCGATCGCGCTGCTCTATCTCGACGCGCCGTTCCCGGAGGCCGTGCTGGAAAAGATCAAAGCGCACAAGTCGATCGATTCGGCCAAGCGGCTGCAGTTCGACGTCAACGCGATGTAACCCAGGACTTGCTGTGAAGGATCGAAAGGCGCGGTCCAGTCCGCGCCTTTCGTTTTTGATGCCTTGATGTATTATCTGGCTGCGGAGACACGAAGATGAAACTGGTTGTTGATGTCCGTTGGGACAACGAGGCGTCGGTCTGGTACGCGATTTCGCGAGGCAAGACCGGACTGGCGACCGAAAGCGAATCTCTCGACGATTTGCGTCAGCGGATATTGGCGGTACTACCGGATTTGCTCGACTTAGAGGATGCCGTGGAACTCGACGTTGAACTTGTGGTTCACGACATTTCAACCGCGTCAAACCCACTCGCAGCGGAATAATCTCCGCAATAAGTCTACACCTCTGAAATCCGCTTAGAATGCGCTCAAGATTTTTTGAGGTCAGTGGGCGAGAATGCAGAATTTTGCCAAGCCACTAAAGAAATTGCTCACAGAGGCGGGTTGGAGATTGTTGCGGCAAGGCAAGGGCGACCATGAGGTTTGGTACAATCCTGAGACCCAACAACGCGTGACATTGGTTACGTTTTTGAAGTCCCGACATCTCGCCAACGACATTTTGAAGGATGCTGGCCTGCCAAAAGCCTTTTGATTATTTTGCTGCCTTGCGCCCGCTGTATTCGGCAAGTCCGATGCCGCCCAGCACCAGGACCAGCGCCATTGCCTGGTAGAGTTGGAACGTCTCGCCGACGATCAGCACCGATGACCTGCCACTGAACTGTCATCCAGCTGCGATTAGAGCCTCGACCGTTTTTGTTACGCCTTGTGGCGCGGGTTGAGCAACCGGC
>NZ_JAMYRC010000087.1:0-8454 GCF_040321205.1 Mesorhizobium sp. M0496
TTTCGTCTGTCGTGGAGGCGGTTCAATGCGCTGTGACGCTCCAACTTGCGCTGGCTGACAGGTATGCGAATTCGCCACATGATAGACGTGTTGAGGTGCGCATTGGCGTTAATCTGGGTGAGGTCATAGTCGAGGGTGACGACAGGTTCGGCGACGGCGTGAATATTGCAGCACGACTTGAATCTCTGGCGGAGCCAGGGGGAGTATCCGTATCGGCAAGCGTTTACGAACAGGTAAGGCGCAAACTTGATATCCTCTTCGACGACTTGGGCACGCGAAGCCTTAAGAACATCGGCGAGCCGCTGCAGGTTTACCGCGCCGTAATACAACGGCCGGCAGGTGGCCGGGCGGCTAAGGCGGTTGGAAATTTGCGCCTGCCGGCAAAGCCCTCGATCGCCGTACTGCCCTTCACCAACATGGGCGGCGACGCGGAGGACATGTTCGTCGACGGACTGAGCGAAGACATTATCACCGATCTCTCCAGGAACGTCTCACTGTTCGTCATCGCCCGCCATTCGACCTTTGCGTATAAGGGCAAAGCGCTGGACATCCGCCACATCGCCCGAGATCTGGGCGTGCGCTATGTATTGGAAGGCAGCGCGCGCCGCGCGGCTGGCCGGGTGCGCATAAACGTCCAGTTGATCGATGCTGCCGGCGGCGATCATCTGTGGGCAGATCGCTTCGACCGAGACTTGGAAGATGTCTTTGCTGTGCAAGACGAGGTCACCGCGCGGGTGGTCCAGGCCCTGGTCGGTAGGCTCACTGCGACGCCCCCGGCTCGGAATAGGCCAAACAGCTTGGAAGCGTACGACCGCGTGGTCCGCGCAAGAGCTTTAATTTCTTCGTTTGCTGGCACCCCCGACGCAGTGCGAGAATCGGAAGTCCTGACGCGTCAAGCGATCGCCATCGACCCTAAGTATGCCGAGGCCTATCGCTGGCTAGCCTTCAGCCTCTGGTCGCTCTGGAACTTTTCAATTGAGCCTGCGCAAGTCATGAAGCCACAGTCGGTTGCAATGGCGGAGAAGGCGGTCGAGCTCGATCCGAACGACGCAGGTAACCAGTGGGTGTTGGCATATCTTCTTGCCTACGAACGACGGTGGGATGAATCGGATGCTCATTTTGAGGCGGCGCTAAATTTGGACCCAAACGATGCCGACACCCTTGCCATGCGGGCCGATTTGCTAGCGCTGAACGGCAATTATGAAGATACGCTGGACTTCATCCAGCGCGCGCTTCGGCTCAACCCGCAGCCAGCTGGCTGGTACTATTGGGTAGAAGGAATCGCCCACTACGTAGGCAAGCGTTACGACGCAGCCATCGAAGTATTGATGAAGAAAGAAACCTATCGCAGCGCTTCGCGACGCGTGCTCGCCGCCAGCCTTGCGCAGCTGGGCAGGACTGCAGAAGCACGGCAAGAAGCCGCATTGTTTATGGCCACGAGCCCAACCTTCACCATCAGTGCGTGGACAAACGCGCAACCTTCCCGAGACAAGGCGACGATAGATCACTTCGCCGACGGCTATCGCAAAGCTGGCCTGCCCGAGTAGCGGTCTACACTAGCTAATGGCAGCAAACGCCTTTCGCGCTCGCAAAGCTGCCAGTCAGGACGCGGCCCCGTTTCGGACACTCGTGACCGCCGTCATAAGAAAGCGCCCATTACCGAGGAGCCTCCGAGGGAGACCGACTTTTCCCCAGCCTTTCGCCAGCGAGGGATTCTTTGCTAATCGGGCATTTGAGGCCTATATTCATTCATCGGCCGCCAGCACTTCGGATGCAGCCGACAGTAAGAGAGTACGTGCTCTTGCCCGTCAGGGAGAGAGCCATGCCGCAATCCCTTCTTCGCAACCATGTATTGAAAACCCTCTCCTCGGAGGATTTCGCGCTATTGCAGCCGTCAATGCATCACGTCGAACTGGACATCAAAGCCCGTCTGGAAGACCCATATCAGCCGATCGAACGAGTGTATTTCCCAGAGATGGGCATCGCGTCGGTGGTCGCTACGATGACCGGTGGGCGGCAAAGCGAAGTCGGCATCGTCGGCCATGACGGCATGACAGGGGTTGCGGTCATTCTCGGCCAAGACAGGTCTCCCAATGAAACCTATATCCAGGTCGCCGGCAATGGCTGGATCCTCTCGGTTGAAGCTCTTCGCTCTGCGATTGCGGCAAGCCAATCCCTTCGCGAGTCACTGCTTCGCTATGCCCACGCGTTCCTCGTCCAGTCGTCCCGGACGGCACTGGTCAACGGCCATTCGAAAATCGAGGAGCGGTTGGCCCGCTGGCTGCTGATGGTCCAAGATCGCGCCGAAGGAAATAAGATCTATCTGACGCATGAATTTCTGGCGACCATGCTTGGTGCCCGGCGCCCCGGCGTTACCATCGCCCTGCAAATGCTTGAATATCGGGGGCTGGTTCACGCCAAGCGAGGCGAGATCATGATTGTCGACCGCGCCGGAATGATACAACTCACACATGGCGCTTACGGCGAGGAGGAGCAAAGTCACTTCGGCCTTGCCTCCGCCTGATTGTCCTGAATCAGACAAACCCTTGCAGGCAGCCGAATTCGTGCCGTAAATCGTGTCGAGGGTTTTAGGGAGGCATTCTCGATGACCAGCACTTTTCACACAGTCACGGTTGAAAAGGCGGCAGAAGCCTATGTCCGTTCCAGAGGCAAGGCCCAGTTCCTGTCCATCGCACAGGCGATCCGCGCTATCAGAACACTCATGCCGGCTTGCAGGGCTACCGACCACGAGTTGGAGGAGTTGCTGGCAGCGGCATCCATCATTCACGGTGTGCCCGTCGCTTTCGATGCAAAAACAGCCGATAGCGTAGAACCATGGCTCCATTCGTAGGCCATATGCTTGCGCTCGCGCAGATGCCGAGCCTATCGGACGTTCGCCAGGCGATTGTCCGCTACCTGATCGACAATGTCGGCAGGCCGTGCATTTCGATATCCGAGGTTAGCCACGCTATAGGGGAACATTTCCGCTTTGCGAACTCACGGATTGGGAACTTGGCGATCTCATTGCGCGAAGCGCGATCGACGCGGGATTTGCGATTGAATTCGACGCCGCAGGTCCCTAGGACGCCTGTCGAGGCTCAATAGCGGAACAGCGGCTTTAGCCATATGGCTTCCAATCACGGACGGTCAGGTTGCTGCCAATCGGAGACCTCAGCCAACCGTGAATGTTTCGCTTCGCCGACGGCCAGAAGCGGTCGGCCTCCTGCACCCCCATGTCGGCCGTGAATCAGACTCCAGCTGCTTCGCGAAAGCGGACTGTAGGGGTCCAACTGGTGGAGCAGGACCAGCCGATCGGTGGTCCAAGATCCGACAGCCAGTCATGCTTGGCCAAGCCTCGCAGAACTGTCATTACATTGTCATTGTCCCGTCTCTGTGAAGGCTTCTTCGAGACGTCGGTGAGAACCGGGCGCGTCATGCTTGTCCGATGGCCGCTGCCAACCCGACTCCTCAACCAGGTGGCCGAAAGTCAGCCCAGGAAACTCTGCAGCCGTCTTTCTAAATTCATCCCTACGCCTCAGTCGTTTGCCCGCGCGGATCGAACATCTGGTCCCGGTAAAAGTTCCCGAACCATTTTAGAGAACCTATTTGAATCGCCTTCTGAGGCGTCAAAACGGGGCTTGTGCGCAGCAAGGCGACGGACTATTGCCGAACTGCGGTTACATCTCGTTTGAGCCGATTATGCCAGCCTCGCCTTCAGAGAGATTGGTTAGCGACGGCGCTCCAGAGGTAAAGACAACACCGGCTGCTTCCAATGCTTGTCGGATGCGAGTGAGGCTGCCCGGACCCGGAATTCTGTGGCCGTTCTCAAACTCTCGGATCGTGTCCTCGCTAACATTGGACCTGGCGCCAAGTCGAACGCGGGACCAGTTTAAGAGTGCTCGTGCTGCTCGCGACTGCTGTGCCGTCAGATTTTGCAAACGACATCTCCACTCCACGGAGGCTCCTGCAGAACAGCGGACTGGACGGAAGGTTCCGACAGCTTTTCATCAATTGCTAATGGAACGGAAACGGCTTCTTGCTATTGGAATAAAATCCGAGTTTTGCGTAGAGTTCTGACATAACGGGGGGCCGCGTTGCGGCGCATCGAGTGACCCGTTCCACCGTTTCGACGATCGCCTTCGCGATTGCCAGTTGCTTTCCGTCCTGGCGTTCTCTTTCATCGTTATGTTGCCAGCGGCCATGAGCAGCTTCAAGGATCGTAGAATCTCGTCGCGCATAAATACTGGTCACCGTGCGCTCGGTGACCGAAACAAAACCGGTGCGACGCTCGGCTATCGGCCCGACCAAGGCGGGGTGGTCGTTGGGCAGGTTGTTGATGACAGTAGAATTGACCTCCCGGCCGACACGATTGAACTGCAGCTGGCCGTCGATGTCGTGGCCGAGGATGTCTTTCAAACTATCCTTGGGCGTCTCGGAGTCGAGCCAAGCGTCGCAGTAAGCCTGATCGAGGATAACCGGCTGCCGATCGTGCAGCTGGTGATATCGAGGTTGGAGTTATAGGCCATAGGCCAGCAGATGAGAACGGAGCGTGTTTTGGCTGGTAGACGTGCCAAGGGTCCTTCTTGCCGTCGGCTGGAGAGATGGTCCATTCGTAGAAGCCGTCGGCCGGGATCAGGCAGCGCTTCGATTTGAACGCATCACGAAAGGCGGCGCCGCGTCGATGCCTTCGATCCTTGCATTGAACATGGCCGCTTTGGGTATCTGCTCGAATTGCAGGGCTGCGTGACGCGATCGCAGGGGTCTTCTTCACACCTGCATCCTGACTACGAGGGTCAGCAACGGTTAGCGTAGCTGCGACTGGAAGCCGACATTCGATCGCTGAAAGTAACGAGAAGGGCGCGGACCGCGCCCTTTAGTTGATCAGCTCAACGTTGCCCTACCAGCCTTGTCGAGCATACCAGTCGTCGACGTCTCGACGTACGCGATCCTTCTCAATGCCGTAGCGCTCCTGGATTTTGCCTTCGAGTTGATCGCGCTTGCCGGCGATACGGTCGAGATCATCATCAGTGAGCTTGCCCCACTGTTCCTTGACCTTACCTTTGACCTGCTTCCAGTTTCCTTCAACCCGGTTCCAGTCCATGGTGGCGACCTCCTTCGTTTCTCCCGTGGAAAAACGGTCGTATGGCCGTTGAGTTCCGCTCCACCAGAAACAAGCCGAGACGCTGGTCGGCGCCCGTTCGGGGCATAGGACCTAAGTCCATCGTAAAAACGCAATGGTCCTACCCACAACGTTGCAGGGAACATGCCTAGTCCAAGGTTGTTGTTCTCCGGAAAAATTTGGAGAAATCAGACAGATAGGAGTTTTAGTCAAGCGCGCTGGGTTGCTCGCAACCGGTCGGCAAAGCGTTCGCTGGCTTCTCCCCGTTAGGCGTGCGAAGCCTCCGTCTTGCAGATGCAGTATGAGGCGATGCTGAGTTCAGCGCCAGAGACAGGTTCGTAGAGGCAGGCTTGCAATGGCGGGATTGGAATGAACCACTTCCTTTTCCTCGCGGCCGACTTTCTCTCCCGGCCGCCGGGTTTCTATGTGATGCTCATAGCCATGGTGCTTTGCACCGCGCTTGTACCTTTCGGCCTGACAAACGTGGTTACCTACGCCCTTTCGGTTGCGGCCATAGTAATCACCGGGGTTGTGCTCATACAAGGCTATCGCGACACCGCTGCGATACACGCCAAACTCGATGAGATCATCGTTGCACTTGAGGAAACCAGAAATGATGTTGTTGGGTTGGAGCACGCCGATCCGCAGGAGATCAGGGAAAAGCTTGTGGAGCTCGAAGAGGAAGCGGCCCAAACGTTACCATAGATGGAAATGATGGCCGCGACGTTGGGCGGGAGCTTAGGTGGCCGCCGGCCGTGATCGCGGAGACATGTCGCGCGGCGCCAGCCGAGAGCGGCTGTCGAAGCGCGTCCAGGAACACGCCGGGCAGGGGCCTCAGCGGCCGTCGACGCATTGGGTCAAGCCTGTCTGATCCGGCGTGTGAAGAATTTGCACGGCG
The DNA here is from genome assembly GCF_040321205.1 of Mesorhizobium sp. M0496. Taxonomy (NCBI): domain Bacteria; kingdom Pseudomonadati; phylum Pseudomonadota; class Alphaproteobacteria; order Hyphomicrobiales; family Phyllobacteriaceae; genus Mesorhizobium; species Mesorhizobium sp. M0496. Next base: position 6,018 of record NZ_JAMYRC010000087.1, read on the forward strand.
AGATTTGCGCCAATGCCTCGCTGCAGGACTGGACAGTGGAGAGATTCGCAGCCGGGACGAGGGTGGATGGTTTCAGCGCGCCTTTCGCGACTGGTGATTGGCAACAGGTGGCAACTGGGCCGCGCCTTGTTCAAGGAAAGCCGCGGGTTATTACCGAGGCTTGCGATTGGTACGCAACCGTACATGGCATTGAATCCACGATCTGACGGATTACAATCCCAGTGTCACCGGACAAGGCCAGTGGGCATTGGTGATTGAGAGCTGGTTGCGCTCCCGCCCTTAGATGGGAGGTTTGCATCATGGACCAGGATCTTGAAGTTTGCCGCGTGTCGGCGCTCGAGAGCGACATTCTGCGAAGCGCTTTCCATAAAGCGATCATCGAAGAGAATATCCCTGAAGCTCGATGGCAGGAATTTGCTTCGCTAATGATCCGTGATTTCACGGGCGTGGCGATGGTCGATCCCGACTTGCTGGATTGGATTGTGAGGAAGTAGGCGGCAACTGAAAGAAATACAGTTGCCGGAAGGGCCATTGCGAGACAGGGCAAGCTTGCCACTCCTGGCGGCGATCCAAACGCCGCGCTGTGTCGGTGGGATGGGCAAGGTCTGCACGTTCTAATCGACGCAAATATGGTGATACCCCCTGGTAGAACATTAGTAATCTCTAAAGATTGTTGCTTGGCGGTAGAGTGATGCCCTCCATCACCCCTGCCGAAGATCGGGGCAACAACCCTGATCGGCCCGCGCTCTCCGCCAGAGGCGCGGGCTTTTAGCGACCCAACGGGAAGAGATGACAGATAGGCCGGTAACCGCCTACAGCGGGATCCTTTTTCGAAAAGCCTCGCTGGCGCACGACTATCCGTGGCGGCTGGTGGGGGGTGGATTGGTGGATCATTTCTCGATGAGCACGCGCGGGATGAACTTCCTCGACAAAAATGGATGGCCGAGGACTTGCCGGGCAATGCCACGGAAAACCCAGTCTACATTAGCGACCTTGCCGACCAGGCTATGCAGGCCGCGCAGAAGGAAGGCATCGGCGCCGAAGAGATTTCAGAGGAAGTCGGCAGCGTCTTCGAAGTGACATTCGATGCCATGCAGCACCGCGACGAAAACACCGCGCAGTGAACCACACTTTACATCCGCCGGCTGCAAAGGACGCATGAACTGCTGCTGAAGTCGGCCCGAAATCACCGGCGAGTAGCGCCCTTCATTACGGGATCGGGCCCGTAAGCGCGTAGGTTGCCTAAGTGCGCGCAGCGCCGAAGGTGCTTGAAAGAAGTCATCAGTAGCAAGACGTTGGCACCCGCACGGATCGTGGTCCAATGGCCGCAAGGTTCAGCTTGTGCGAATTGTGTTCGCCCTGCCGATCAATCTTCGTCAACCGCGATCTGGCCTCGACCACGCGCCGTTGCGCGGCCCGTATCCTGCTGCAGAGCGCGATATTGATGCCGACGCCGCAGTCCTCATCCAGCATCTCGTTCGCCCTTTCGAGGGCAAGCTCCTCTCGGCTAAGCCGCTGTCGGGCACGCGCCAGTTCCATATCCAAAAGTTCCATTGTTCCGCGTCCATTGCGGTCCCTTCGATTGGTAAACCGCTTGTGATCGGCTTTGGTTCCCTCCCTGTTCGTGAGGGCCCTGACGGCCCTGGCCCCACATCCAATCGTCGGCGCTGTCGCAAAATCTCGACGATACCTTATCGAGCAGCCATTATCCGAAGTGCAACCCTTGGCGCACCTGATCGTGCGCGCCTGATATCGGCCGAAGCGCGGTTGGGCGTTCAGCGCAGTCTGCCGTTCCAAAGGCTCGGCGACGCCAGCAATGTACTAATGACAAAACGAAAGCGAGCGCGGTATCTACCGCGCGCGACGTCGCTTTCTACGCTCTCTACCGCGGGCATTTCGACGAGCAAGTCTAAGTTCAGCAAGGGTTGGTCTCCACCAGCCTCTGCAGCGTTCGGTCGGCCCGGCGGCTGAGCGAGCAGGCCATGTGCTCACAAGTTCGGCCAGGGTTGCCGAACGCCACTTGCCCCAAACGAAGTCACCGCTCGCAGGCATCGCATGGGGATAGAAGGTGGCTGCGTCTGATAGCTCAACGAGTTCACCGGAAATTTCAGTGAAGACGACTATCCCGTACTGCACGGTTGCGACAGCACGGCCCAAGGTTGGTAGATCCTGAACCGGCAACGGATAGCGATGGCGCCGGCGTTCACCGGCCCGCTGTTGTGCGGCTCTATGGGTTTCCGTGTTTCTGGTGGCCGCAAGTCGCCGTTTCCTTTCCTCCGGTTCGGCGTGCTGCGCAGCCCGTTCGATGTTTGGCCATCGACGCCGGAGCGCTTCATAGGAGCGGAATGGAACGATCGTGTCCCATGAGGTGGTGTAGCTCGGCGGTAGCGAAGCTGCTCGCGAGCGCGCCGTTGGTAGCGCTGTAGCGAGCGAGCGG
>NZ_JAMYRC010000088.1:0-6969 GCF_040321205.1 Mesorhizobium sp. M0496
CGTCTCCCCATCGAAAGCTTGACCCTGCACCGCAGCGCTCATGGCCGCCGGACACGCACGTCTGCGGTCTTCACCGGACGGGTACGCTTTGCGGTGCGTTGTGGCCGCGATAGCCGGCGTCGGCGAGGATACGGCTGATCTCGTTGCCGATGGTCTCTTCCATGTCGGGGATGACGCTTGCCAGCGTGTGGCCGTCATAGGGATTGCCGGGCAGCGCTTTTGCATGCAGGGCGAACTGACCACCCTTGGAGCGCTTCAGTGTGGTGGCCACCGAGACCTTGACGCCGAACTCGTAGGGCATATGCGCTTTGCCCTTGCCGATGCATTCCACCTCGTGCGCGTGCAGGCTGTAGATCTTGCGGCCGCGCTGACGCTGACGCTGCTCGAGAACGGTGGCGGCCTGGTAGAGCGGCCATTTGAAGAGCGCGTCCAGCCCCGCATCGCCGGCGACCTGGCGCGAGATGTCGCGAATGGTCCGGCCGAGGTAGGTCTTGAGCCTGCGCAGCGCCTTGTTGGCCCGCTTGAACTGCTTGGCGTGGGCATAGCGCTGGTGCTTGATCAGCGCCAGCTTGCCGACCCGCACATAGCTCTGGCGCAAATTGAGCCCCGTCTTCCTGGCCAGCCGCACCAGCCGTTCACGCGCCCGGTGAATGAGCTTGGCGTCGGTCGGGAACATCACGTTCTTCGGCTGCACGGTGGTGTCGACGATCACCTGGCGCGTGTCGGACGGCTTCATCGCCCCGGTCTTGACCGCGAGGCTGAGGCTTTCCTGCAACAGCGCCACGATCCGCTCCTCGCCCATGCGGCCGCGCCAGCGCGTCATCGACGAGCGATCGAACGGCAGCGCGTGGCAGAAGAATTCCTCGCCGCAAAGATACTGGAAGTAGGGGTTCTCCACCCAGCGCTCGCACAGCACCTCATCCGACAGGTTGAAAGTGTGCTTGAGGATCGCCAGCCCCGCCATCAGCCGGGTCGGCAGTGGCGGCATGCCGGGGCCGTCCGAATAGACGGCGCCGAAACGCTCCTCCAGCACCGGCCAGTCAATCGCCTGCGCCAGCCGCACCAGCTCGTGCTTCATATTGATGATCTGATCGAGCCTGGAGCGGAACAGATCCTGCTTTCCCGTCTCGCGCTTCTCGCGTGGCCTGGACATTCGCCGTCCCCTCGATTCGCCGCCGCCGAACCAAGTGAATCACGCTCCGCAGCACAAGGGAATCGCAAACCGAATTGCAGGAAAACAGCGCCCATAAACCGCTAATCCTGCAATTCAAAAGTCGCTATCCGCCTCAATCAACATGCCAGATCAACGGCTTGCGGATAGTTCACGGTCGACTCACCAGCAAATTCTCTGGTAGGCGTCACGATACGAAAGTGATGAATCTGGGGTCGCCCGCCTACCGGAACCGACCCGTGCCGCTAATCCTCGCTTCAATCATCGCCGCACCAGCTCCTTCAAAAGCGGCCATCGTCTTTCCGGCGTGGTCCCAGTGACGCGGCGCAGCGGCAAGCTGGCGCTGACACTCGGCTACTGGTCTTTTGTTCAGTCCGAACGCTACCGTCGCGCGACCGACCTCAGGATTACTTCGACACCAGGCATGGGCACCCTGGTCAGTATCCTCGTTCCGATCTCTGCCAACAGAGCCAAGCCGAGTTAGCTATCCCAACGATTTGGAAGTCCACATCCGGTCCATTTCCCCGCGCGATCATTGGAGAGTTTTCGTATTCGCCGACCAGTGCTTCGCTGACGAACCGACCTCGAGATAGCGGCCAATCGAGCGCAAATAGGCGGCGATCTCTCGTATCAAGAAATCTCGATCGCCGTAGGTCTGTTCGATCCGCTCCAGCTCCGGCAATGCAAATTTCAATTCACTCGGCGATAGGTCCGCGTCCCCGAAGACGTACTTATCGTGGCCGACAGCGCAGATATCGCAGCCCGCCTTGATCACCTCATCAACGAACGCTGGTATTTCGCTTGTCTTCATGAGCCTTCTGTTTCTTGCCCTCATAACTGCACCCTCCCTTTCCGATGTTGCCAGCCGCGTCGAAGGTTGGCGCTGATCTCCTTTTCGATGTCTACACTGAGCGTGAGATTGCCGAACGGAGCTTTGCGATAGGGCGGCTTGTCGAAGTGAGGATCCCGGACCTCGCCAAGCTGATCTATCCAGTCGTCGAATGATGGTCCTGCCATATCCCGTGCCAATTGGCCCCTTGTCCAATATAATCTGTTCAACCACATGTATCCGAAATGGGTAAGCAGTTACCCCTGACAACGGGTATCTGGTGCGGTAGTCTCGGACACGCCGCTTCGTGGCCGCGCTCTATGCCTAGCGGCACGGAGCTCGGTTTTCAACCGGTCTCCGCCCATTCGGGTAACGATCGCTCGTGCATGCTGCTTCGCAGGCGGATCGTCATTATCGGGGAACCAAATTGACGGTATCAACGTTTGCAGCGCGGAGCAAATTCAGCATAGTGCGCCCCGCACGATAGCTCTGAGTTGGTGATGGCAAGTCGCTAGCCCTTCTTGTCATAGACCGCAGGGGAGCCGTCCTGGCGTAAGCCGGCGACGGCTCCTTTCAGTTCAGAATGACGGCCGCGATCGCAGCCGACGTTGATTAGCTGAGAGAGGGAAAGAGGGCTCTGCCCTCTCTCCCTCGCAAGCGAAAAAGCGGTCTCCCCGTCCTTCCTCCGCGCAGCCAATACCGCGCTCCGTGCAGGATCCAGGCGGATCCGCATGCGCGGATCAGCGTGGACCCTCCGGCTTCGCCTGCGGGCGGGCGAACCCCCTCCCCTTTTTCCCTTGCCTCCCTCTCTCCCGCTGTTCCGCACGAGCTCGGCAGCAGGAGCGGGCTCCTGCCCCTCGGGCAAGAGCAAGACCGCTCCGCGCAGAAAGAGGAGCTAGACCATGAAGCAGATCGCTTACCTATTGGACCCCGAAACGTCGATCTTTCGCGCGGTCGAGTTTCCGGCCGGGAACAGCTACAAACCGCTGTATGACCTGATCGGCCGCCGAATGATCGAGGTTGTGCGCTTCGATGAACGGCATTCCCTGTTCGTCGACGAGGAAGGGCTGCGCGACGGGCTGAGCGCCTTCACCATTCTTGAAATCTACCCGCAGCCATTGGCCGGGAAAATCGTTCTCGTCGGCGGCGATGGAAGCGAACCCTACGCCTCCCCCCTGATCAGCCTTGAAGATGCGGCGGCCTGCTTCAAGTGCTGTCGCCCGGTGCTGGACCCCGTGTTTGCGACCGGCGACGAAGTGACGGCGGGAGGGCTGGTCATCGCAGGCGTGTTGATGGGCTTGCAAGTTCGCATCGAGCGCCGCGCTCCTACCATTGTGGAAGGAGAGGCGTGATGACAGTCGCCATTGTCGAAAACGGGACGCTCGCAGTCTCGGTTGGAGGCTTCGCCGCAAGTATCGCGGCGAAGTCCATCGAACACCAATTCGACGCCCTCACCCATTTTCCGGACCGGCGCGCAAACATCGAGCTCGACGAGCTTGCAGCGCGTCTCAATGACTTTGAGGCCTATGTCGAGGACCTGGCCGACAAGGGCGATATTGCACCCGATTTCAATGGCGTTGCCGAGGTCGAGGCGTTCGCGCGGCGTCATACTGATTTGGCTCGGCGGTTTTGGGCGGCGGAAGGACGGTGCATGAATTGGTTCATCACCGGCCCCGCACGCTTTCCCGTTGCCCACAACGAAAAGCGCATGAAGGTCGCAGACGCCCGCCGTGCCGATCTGGGCGTGCATCCGGTCGCAGCCCGCAAGGCCGTTAAGCGGAAAGCCTTACCGCATGGGCCGGATGACGAGCCGATCCGCTCGGGAGATCCCGCTGCCGTCGAGAAGATCAAGGCCAAGATCGAGGCGCTGGCGCTCTCCATCGACAAGGCCAAGGCGGCGAATGCGATCATCCGGCGCATGGAGAAGGACGGCGCGGACGATGCCGCCATGATCAAGGCTGTGGTCGCGCAAACGGGCATGTCGGCCGCGATTGCCGTGCGCGGCGTCGTGCTGGCCGACTGGCAATGGAAACGCGGTTTCGACACGTCAGGCAACCGGGCCGAAATCCGTCGCCTGCAATCGCGACTGAAATCACTGGTGAGGATGCAGGAGCGGGAAAACGAAAGTCAGACCGCCAAGACCGGAATCGGAGTCGTCGACATCATCGAAAACGTCGGCATGGCGCGCATTCAGATGATCTTCCCGGCCAAGCCTGACGAGGCAACAAGGCGGGCGCTGAAAGCCGACGGCTTTCGCTGGTCGCCGTCGCAAGGCGCCTGGCAGCGCCATCTTAATGAGGCCGGACGATGGGCGGCCGAACGGGTGATGAAAGCCATCACCGTCGAGGGCGCCGCGTGAGCGGCGCCCCATGATCCAGGCGAAGACGGAGCAATCATCATGACCACGCACAACGGCCAAGGGCCAGCAGTCTTGTTATGGAGTTTTCGGGAATCGCGATACGTTCTTTGGTGGCGACGCCGAGGCGAAACAATCGATAGAACAGTCTCGCGAGACGCGCCGCGCGGTCGCGCTAGCCATGCCCTGCGCAACGCGGCCAACGGTGCCATCCATCCTGACATGAATGCGCCGACACTCGTGCTACGGTCAGAACGCGGCCGGCCGGTGTTACGACACCGATCTGGCAGCCTGCCATGAAGTGAAGAGGAGAGTTCACCATGTCCAGGATCAATCGCCGCGCCTTGCTTCTCAACGCCGGCAGTGCCGTTATCGCCTCGACGGTTGCGGCAACGGCTCTCGCCACAGAGCCGCGACGCAGGGACCGGGAACTGTCCCGCGATCTGCGGGCGCTGATCAAGGCGCACAAGGCAACATACGCGGCGTTAGGCAATGACAACAGGAGGTCGTGCAGCCCGCGACGTGAGGATTGTCAGTCACAATAGTCAGACAATCACCGACACGCGAAACCTAGTGGGTGCGCACCCCTGCCGGAAGGACTAGCGGCCATCACATTCCCACGGCTATTGTCCGGCAATGTCGATTAATCAGGGCCACGATGACGCCGAGATCCGCCGGCAGTTCGGCAGCGACAGCGCGCGCCTCGTCTACGGCCGGGATCCCGAAAACGGCAAGCTAATCTACATCTCGAAGGCGAGTCGCGGGCTTGCCTGCGGTCTGATCTGCCCGCACTGCAAGGCGGCGCTAGTCGCAAACCTCAAGGATGATCTGAAGGCGGCGCACTTCGCTCACCACGGCCCTGCTTGCCGCGGCGGCCCGGAGACCGCGCTTCATCTTCTTTGCAAGGAGATCATCCAATCTGAATTGCGACTCACCATTCCCCGCCAGTTCGCCGCGCATGGCGGGTATGAAGTCTTGATTGCCGAAGAGCGCGAGATCGTCTTCGATCGTGCAACGCTGGAATTCCGCGACCATGTCGAGGTGATACCTGACCTCCATCTCCAAGTCGGGGATATGAACCTCTTCGTCGAGATCGCCGTTACCCACCCCTGCGGAGAGGAGAAGATTTCCCGTTTGAAGAGGCTGGGAACAGCGGCCGTCGAGATCGACATGTCCTCAGTCCCCCGCAACGCGCTACCAGAAGAAGTGCGACAGGCGGTCCTCTCGGCAGCGCCGCGAAACTGGCTGTTCAATGCGAGGATCGAACGCGCAATGGAGGAAATGCGTCTCCGCGAACGACTGGACGCCAATGCTGCGGCCAAACGATTGGCCTCCATCGCGAGGCGCGAGATCGAGGCGTATGATCGAACCCGCCGAAGCGCCGGCGAACAGAAACTCCGTATCAAGGATCTTGCCGCGCTACGCGCCCTCGGCGTGCGCGAGCAACTAGCACTCGAAATCGGAGGAACAGGCTGCTTCACGGTCCGGTCGGAGACCTGGCGGTCGGTCGTCCTTGCGACGATCCTGCGGCCAAGGCTGTATCATCATCGCTTCCTTGCTACTGACCATATTGTGTCCCGCCTTGTCGAGGAGGGGTATGTCCACAGCGACTTTGTCAAGCTGACGAAAGATCTCGCCGATGCGATGCGCCATCTCGACCCGGAGTTCCTCACACCCTGGGAGGCCATCCACCGGTTCCTTCAGGCCCTGACCAAAGCCGGCTTGACCGAACAGCAACACCTCTCCTTCGCGCTGAATACCTCGCTGGCAGATCGATGGCGCGAGTGGGAAGGAACCCACCAGAAGAAGACTCAGCGTCGGAACAGCATTTCTAGCGTTGTCTCCCAAATCCTGGACCGGATTCCAGCAGAAGATCGCGCGTCGATGACGGCCGAATCCTGGTGGCAGATGACCGAAACTGGGAACGGAAGGCCGCGCGAGCAGACGTTCGGTACCGACACCTCGATCGACGACGATCTGGAAGAACTCCTCGATGTCTTGCTTCAACGAAGCAGCATATCACCACGCGATCTGCACGGCCTGCCTGCGGCACGCGCCATCGAGGAAGCCATCTCCCGGAAAACCGAGACCGAGGTGAAGGCCAATGCCAAACGCGCGGCTGAAGAGGCGGACGGTCGCCGGCAATCGATGATCAGGCGTGCGGAACAGACCCTGGATGGGCCGGATCTTGCCGATTTCCTCCGCACGCCGCTTGCCGATCAGGATGGAGTCCTTCCGCTCGACCTCGCCGAGAGAAACTTCGCCGGCCTTAGGTTGGCTGAAGAAGCCCTGAGCAAGTTCGCACAGTCGCAGCATGCGGAACGCGTCGCGACGGAATGGCGGTCAAAGTTGGATAGTGAGGCCAGGGAGCTCTTCGGAGATCGCGCCGCGCGTATCGTGAGGCAATCAGTAGATGGCAAACTCGACGGGCGCCCTCCGCTGATCTACTGCCGGGACGAACGCACATTTCGTGTGGCACTCGGCGTGCTGCACTGGATCGCACAAACGGTCTAACGCGATAGGGCCGAAGAACGAACCCGCTGCGCGGGAAGGCGCCTGCGGTTGAGGTAGGGATCAAGAACCGGTCGTCGCGCTCGCGTTGAGCGTCGTTCG
>NZ_JAMYRC010000089.1:0-6420 GCF_040321205.1 Mesorhizobium sp. M0496
ATCGCCGCCCGCCGCCTCAGATGCCGCCCATGCAGAGGTACTTCATTTCAAGATAGTCTTTGAGGCCGTGGCGGGAACCTTCCCGCCCGATGCCGGACTGTTTTATCCCACCAAAAGGCGCGGCTTCTGAGGACATGCGTCCTGTGTTGATCCCCACCATGCCATATTCCAGCGCCTCGGCCACACGCCAGACACGCTTCAGGTTTGAAGCATAGAAGTAGGCGGCGAGGCCGTATATCGTATCGTTGGCCTCACGCACGGCCTGATCAGCATCCTCGAAGCGGATAATCGGCGCCAAGGGTCCAAAGGTCTCTTCTTGCGCCACGATCATTTCCCTTGCGACGTTGCTGAGGATCGTCGGCTGGAAAAAGTTGCCATCGCTGCCGATCCGGCCGCCGCCACATCGGATCGCGCCACCTTTGGCCAAGGCATCGGCAATGTGAAGTTCGATCTTGGCCAGTGCATGCCCGTCGATCAGCGGACCGATGGCGGCACCTGGATCGAAGCCGTCGCCGACCTGAAGCTCACGGACACGCTCCACGAATTTGGCGACGAATTCGTCATGAACGCCCGACTGGACGTAAAGCCGGTTGGCGGAAACGCAGGTCTGGCCGGCATTGCGAAACTTGGCCTGGATCGCACCGTCGACAGCATCGACGTCGGCATCATCAAAGACAATGAAAGGCGCATTGCCACCCAACTCTAGACCGACTTTCTTTATCTGGTCCGAGCACTGGCGCATGAGCAATCGGCCGACCTCGGTCGAACCGGTGAAACTGATCTTGCGGACCTTGGGGTTGGAGCAGAGTTCGCGGCCGACCGTATTGCCTTCGGAGGCGTAGATGAGGTTGACGACGCCTTCGGGAAAGCCGGCAAGATGGGCCAGAGCAAACATTGCACCTGCCACGAGGGGCGTCTGTTCAGCAGGTTTGAGCACGATGGTGCAGCCGGCGGCGAGAGCCGGCGAGATCTTGCGCGCAACCATTGAAGCCGGAAAGTTCCAGGGCGTGATCGTTCCAACGACGCCGATCGGCTGTTTGATCACCAGCATGCGACGGTCTGTAGAGGGCGGCGAGATCGTCTCACCATAGATGCGATTAGCCTCTTCGGCGTACCATTGCAGATATGCGGCCGCATGCGCCACCTCAGACTTCGCTTCGGCTAGCGGCTTGCCCATCTCCGCAGTGAGGATCGCTGCAAGATCGTCGGTGTGGTCGACGATCAGTTGGTGCCAACGCCAGAGGATGTCGCTGCGCTCGCGCGCGGTCAGTGCGGCCCATTCAGGTTGCGCCACATAAGCTTTGTCAATCGCCGCGCGCGTCTCCTCGACACCCATGTCGGGCAGTTCCGCCAGCACTTCGCCGGTCGAAGGATTTAGTACCTCGAAGGTCCGCTCACTTACCAGCATGCCAAGAGCCGGCACCCGGTCAATGGCTCCGAACAGCTCGCGCGTTTTCAGGTGGCGAAGCATTGGCTTGTACAAGGGCAACGCGAATCCTCCTCGATGCAATTGGCGTGTCACACGACTTTTTGGATTATCCGCTGGCCTATGGTTTCGCATAGGGCCTCAGTGAGGGGCCACTAGACCCACTCGAATCCACTCAGCCGAAACTGATGTCAGTTGTGCGAAACAGTCCGACCATTTCTCGAAACAAGGAGATCGAATCCATGTCGTTGCTCGCGCACTGGAGGGCCGCCGCGCTGTCAGATATTCCAACTGGTTTTTGCAGTCCAACCGCCCGTGAACGCGCTGGAGCACTGCGCGTCTTTTTTGCGGAAATAGAAGTGCCGAGGTCAGATTTGAAGCTGCCGCAGCGCTCAGTTCAGCAGGGCTATCCCTGATCTATGGCCTTGCTTTGATGGTGGGAGCGCTCTTTGCGGACCATGTCGTACGACTCGATATACGCCATCTCCAGAAGGTATCCTAGGAACTGCAGCCTGTGAGACCCCGCGATCTGATTCAGCTCGCTGAGCATTGCGCTGATGAAGGCAAGCGCCTTGGCCCGGTCGGATTTCAGTCCCTTGTCGATCATCGTACGTCTCCCACCCTGCATAGATTGCTCCTGAAATTGAGCACGCTCTCATCAGTTTAGATGTTTTTGGATGCATGCTTCGACCGGCACATCCATGCCGATGTCGAGGATGGGCGCGCTATGCGTAAGCCAGCCAACAGAAATGAGGTCGACCCCCGTTGCCGCGATGGCTGGTGCCGTTGCCGGCGTTATGCGCCCCGAGGCCTCGGTGGTCGCGCGGCCGTCGACCATTGCGACCGCCCGGGTGAGTTGCTTGACGGACATATTGTCCAGCAGTACGGCGTCGACCCCGGCGGCTAGTGCGATCTCGAGCTGGTCGAGCGTGTCGACCTCGACCTCGACCTTGACCATATGCCCGACGGCGGCGCGCGCGCGCTCAATGGCCGTGCGGATGTCGCCGGCAATGGCGATGTGATTGTCCTTGATGAGCACCGCATCATCCAGCCCGAAGCGGTGGTTGGCGCCGCCGCCGGCGCGCACGGCGTATTTTTCCAGCGCGCGGAGGCCGGGCGTCGTCTTTCGCGTGCAGACGATCCGTGCTTTCTGACCGCGCACCGCCTCGACGATCTCGGCCGTTGCCGTCGCAATGCCGCTGAGATGGCAGAGAAAATTGAGCGCTGTACGCTCGGCCGCAAGCATTCCACGCGCCGGTCCACTCACCCTTGCAATGGTCTCACCAGCCGCGATCCTGCTGCCGTCCAGACGTCCAAAACGAATGTCGATCGACGGATCAACAAGCATGAACGCGTAGGCTACCAGATCAAGACCGGCAACAACGCCAGACTGCCTGGCTCTGAACGCAAAGGTGGCCTTGCAGTCAAAGGGCACAATGGCATCGCTCGTGAGATCGCCGGCTTTTCCCAGATCCTCCAGAAGAGCGCTACGCACGATCGGCTCGATTACGATACCGGGAAGAGGTGGAGGTGACGTCATCAGGCACTCCGTTCCGCGGGCCGCAGACTAAGTTCGGCCGCAACCGTCATTGCTGAGGCGAAGGTCAAGCGCGAAGACCGGGCCTGCGCCCTGCGTGTGGGGAGGTCCGACCTGTAATGCGAGCCGCGGCTTTCCTCGCGTCGAAGCGCTGCAATGGCGATCATCAGCGCGATCAAGGCGGGATCGGAAGCGCCAGTGTTGCGAACCGCGATCGGCAGCAGCGTTTCCACGGTGTCGGATAGTGCTTGCCCGTCCCGTATAACACCGAGCCCATTAGAGACCGCGTGGCGAACGGAGGAGGGGTCGGGCCGCGGGGGTGACGTTGCGACAAGCCTTGGCCACTGCCAGCCTGCAGGAGCGGCAGCTACGCTTTGCGCGACCCACAACGAGGTCGTCACGGCCTCGGTCAGCGAGTTGCTGGCAAGCCGGTTCGCCCCGTGCAGACCGGTGCAGGCAACCTCACCGCAAGCCCACAAGCCCGGCACCGTGCTGCGGCCCGCGGCATCCACGGCCACGCCGCCCATGTGATAATGTGCCGCCGGGCGCACCGGGATGGGCTCGACTGCCGGATCGATTCCGGCGTCCCGGCAATGCCGGGTCACAGCTGGGAAGCGCTTGGCGAACTTCTGGCCGAGGGACTGCCGGGCATCAAGGTAAACACGATGTCCGGTGCCAAGCTGCTGCCATACGGCCCGTGCCACGACGTCGCGCGATGCCAGCTCGCCGCCAGGCGTATCGCATAGAAAGCGGTGCCCGCACTCGTCGATCAGGACTGCGCCTTCGCCGCGGACCGCTTCGCTCACCAACGGCATAGGCCGATGCGAAACGTCGAGCGCCGTCGGGTGGAACTGGATGAATTCCAGATCGGCGAGTTCTGCACCGGCGCATGCGGCGAGCGCCAGGCCGTGCCCGAATGAGCCGGCCGGATTGGTCGTGTCTCTGAACAGGGCGCCGATACCGCCGCTCGCAAGAACCACGCGGCGCGTCGGAAATATAATCGCCTGTCCACCTTTTGCCGCCACAACGCCGCTGACCGCACCATTTTCCACAATGAGCCGGCGGGCTTCCATGCCTTCCAGAATTGTGATCGAAGGCGTTCGCCTCACAGCGATGATGAGCGCGCGTACAAGCTCGCGGCCCGTAGAGTCACCCCCGGCATGGACGATCCGGCGACGGGAATGCGCTGCCTCGAGCCCGAGCCGCAGTGTCCCGTCCCACGAGCAGTCGAAGGCGACGCCCAAGTCCATCAAATTCTCGATGGCTCGGTCCGCCGCATTCGCAACGCGTCTGACCACACTTTCGTCGCAGAGGCCATCACCTGCAGCAAGCGTGTCTGCAAGATGGAGGTCTGGACTGTCGTCAGCGCCGAGGCTTGCCGCCAGCCCGCCTTGCGCCAGCATGCTGGCGGCCTCGGTCCCGAGCCGCGTCGGGGACAGAAGGTAAACGGGATGCGGCGCCAGATGAAGCGCGGTCATCAGCCCGGCAACGCCAGCGCCGATGATCACGGGCGCTCCCCTGATGTCGCCGACCTCTGGCGTCATACGGCAAGCATCCGCTCGACCGCACGCCGAGCACCATCAATCACTCGAGCATCGATGGTCACGATGTGGCGGGTTTCTTGCAGCGCCGTGCGAATGTTGGCGAGCGTGATACGCTTCATGTGCGGACAGAGATTGCAGGGGCGCACGAACTCGACGTCGGGGTGCTCGATGGCGACGTTGTCGCTCATCGAGCATTCGGTCATCAACACGACGCGCGCAGGCTTGTGCCGTCCGACATAGTCCGACATCGCTGCGGTCGAGCCGGCGAAATCCGCAACCGCGACAACTTCCGGCGGGCATTCGGGATGGGCAAGCACGGTAACGCCAGGGTAGGCATCGCGCAGCTCGCGAATGTCGGCTGGCGTGAAGCGCTCATGCACCTCGCAATGGCCCGTCCAGGCGATGATCTCGACCGAAGTCTGTGCCGCGATGTTCCTGGCCAGGTATTCGTCGGGCAGCATGATCGCCCGCTCAACGCCAAGCGACTCCACCACAGCCAAAGCGTTGCCGGAGGTGCAGCAGATGTCCGACTCGGCCTTCACGGCGGCGGACGTGTTGACGTAGGTCACGACCGGCACGCCAGGGTAGCGTTGCCGCATCAGCCGCACGTCGTCCGCCGTGATTGAGTCGGCCAGCGAGCAGCCCGCGCTGAGATCCGGAATGAGCACCGTCTTGTCCGGATTGAGGAGCTTCGCCGTCTCAGCCATGAAATGCACGCCGGCGAGCACGATGATGTCCGCATCGACGGTCATTGCCTTGCGGGCCAGCGCCAGGCTGTCGCCGACGATGTCGGCGACGCAGTGGAAAATCTCGGGGGTTTGATAGTTGTGGGCCAGGATGACGGCGTTGCGCTCGTGCTTGAGCTCGAGAATAGCCTCGACGTCATCGCTGAAAGCCGCCCATTCCACTGGGGGATGATGCGCTGGACGCGCTGATACAGGGACGCGGCCGAAGGTATCGTCCCGCTCACCGGCGCCTCCCGTTTATAATCCATTCGACTATAAGGGGTATATATCTAGGTTGACTATAAGCGTGTCAACCCCGGGCCAGAGGCAATTTTGTCCCCGCAACGGCAGTTTCGTCCAGCACGACATGGCGAAACTGATAGAGCTTGGCCGGGCGCCCGCCCGTATCCAGAGACGTCTCGCCAGTCTCCTCGACCAGTTCTTGCTGCTCGATGAGCCGGCGAAAGTTAGGCTTGTTGATCAGCCGGCCTGCCAGGGCTTCCACGGTCCGTTGCAGCTGCAGCAGCGTAAACACCGGCGGCATCAGCTCGAAGACGACTGGCCGGTATTTGATCTTCGAGCGCAAGCGCGCAAGGCCCGTGGCCAGGATGCGGCGATGGTCAGCAACCATCGTTGTCCCGGCTGTTGAGTCGGATGCGATCGACCATTCGTCGCGGGTGGCCTCTGCCACCAGACCCGCCTCGTAAAGCAGCTCATAGCGCTGGAGCGCCAACTCTTCATTCCAGGGCCGGTCCTCGAACGCGAAAGCAATGGCAGCCCGCCGCCGTCGCTCACTGCGCGTCGCAGTTTGCTTGGCATCGGCCGCCCAGGCAAGCAGACGCGGCTTCAAAACATCCGCAATCAGTTTCGGTGTTCCGAGGCGGTGGTCCTCCCACGGAAAATAATCGTACCAGCTCCGCCAGGCACAGGCGGATGCGCCGGTGGCATGTTCCTTCCGGGTCAAAGCGAGATAGCTGATGGAAATGACGCGCTGCTGGCGCCCGTCGGCGCGGTCGCCATCAGCGAACGTATAGAGCTGCTCAATATAGCCGAGGGGATGACCAGTCTGCTGCTCGACCCACGCCCTAAGACCCGACTGCAGCGATCGATGCTCCAGCGCGAACGGCCCCGAGGGCAGGCAATCCCCCTGCCCGATGGTGAGAACCGCTGGTTCACCGTCATTGACGG
>NZ_JAMYRC010000090.1:0-5260 GCF_040321205.1 Mesorhizobium sp. M0496
CCGCCGTCAGCGACGTCTTGCCATGGTCGACGTGGCCAATCGTGCCGATGTTCACGTGAGGCTTGTTACGCTCGAATTTACCTTTGGCCATAATCGTTCTCCGTCTATTCTACCCGCTTGGGGGAAATTGTTATTCGCTCTTCAGATCCGGCATCGCGCAAAGGACGCGACCCGGTGGCTAAGGAACCCTTACGCGTATTTCTTCTGGACTTCCTGGGCCACCGCCGTCGGGACCGGCTCGTAGTGATCGAACTGCATTGTGTAGGCCGC
Organism: Mesorhizobium sp. M0496; assembly: GCF_040321205.1. Classification (NCBI taxonomy): domain Bacteria; kingdom Pseudomonadati; phylum Pseudomonadota; class Alphaproteobacteria; order Hyphomicrobiales; family Phyllobacteriaceae; genus Mesorhizobium; species Mesorhizobium sp. M0496. Next base: position 271 of record NZ_JAMYRC010000090.1, read on the forward strand.
ACGGCCCTGGCTCATCGAGCGCAAGTTGTCGACGTACTTGAACATGTTGGCGAGCGGCACCATCGCGTTGATGACCACGGCCACACCACGTGCTTCCTGACCCTGGATCTGGCCACGACGGCCGTTCAGATCGCCGATGACGCTGCCGACATAGTCTTCCGGCGTCACAACTTCGACCTTCATGATCGGCTCGAGCAGCTGCACGCCAAGCTTGGGTGCGGCTTCACGGAAGCAGGCGCGGCCGGCGATTTCGAAGGCCAGGACGCTGGAGTCAACATCATGGTAAGCGCCGTCGATCAGCGTCGCCTTGACGCCAATCATCGGGAAGCCCGCGAACGGACCCGAGGTCATGACGCTGTTGATGCCCTTTTCGACGCCGGGGATGTATTCCTTCGGCACAGCGCCGCCGACAATCTTGGTCTCGAACTCGAATTCGCTGCTGTCCGGGTTCGGCTCGAAGACGATCTTGACGCGGGCGAACTGACCGGTACCGCCGGTCTGCTTCTTGTGCGTGTAATCCTGCTCGTGCCTGCGGGTGATCGTCTCACGATAGGCCACCTGCGGCGCGCCGACATTGGCCTCGACCTTGAACTCGCGACGCATGCGGTCGACGATGATGTCGAGGTGAAGTTCACCCATGCCGGAAATGATGGTCTGGCCGCTTTCCTCGTCGGTCTTGACGCGGAAGGACGGATCCTCGGCGGCCAGGCGGTGAAGGGCGAGGCCCATCTTTTCCTGGTCGTTCTTGGTCTTCGGCTCGATGGCGATCTGGATGACCGGATCGGGGAATTCCATGCGCTCGAGGATGACCGGATGCAGCGGATCACTGAGCGTGTCGCCGGTGGTCGTGTCCTTGAGGCCGGCCAGAGCAACGATGTCGCCGGCAAAAGCCTCTTCGACGTCGGCGCGCGAGTTCGCATGCATCTGCAGCATGCGGCCGATGCGCTCCTTCTTGCCCTTCACGGTGTTGTCGACCGAGATGCCCTTGGTGAGCCTGCCCGAATAGATGCGGGCAAAGGTCAGCGAACCGACGAACGGATCGTTCATGATCTTGAAGGCGAGCATCGACAGCGGCTCGTTGTCGTCGGCGTGACGCTCGATCTCAGCGTCGGTCTTGGCATCGACACCCTTGATGGCGGGAACATCGGCCGGCGACGGCAGATATTCGACGACGGCGTCGAGCAGCGGCTGCACGCCCTTGTTCTTGAAGGCCGAGCCACAGAACATCGGGTAGAACTTCACCGCAATGGTGCCCTTGCGGATCAGCGCGCGGATCTCGTCGTTCGACGGCATCTTGCCTTCGAGGTAATTCTCAAGCGCCGTCTCGTCCATTTCGACGGCGGCCTCGATCATCTTCTCGCGGTATTCCTCGGCACGAGCCTTGAGGTCGTCCGGGATCTCGACGACATCCCAGGCAGCGCCCAGCGTCTCGTCGCGCCAGACCAGCGCGTTCATCTCGACGAGGTCGACAACGCCCTTGAAATCGGTCTCGGCGCCGATCGGCAGCTGCATGACGACGGCATGCGCACCGAGGCGCGAACCGATCATCTCGACCGAGCGGTAGAAGTCGGCGCCGATCTTGTCCATCTTGTTGCAGAAGATCATGCGCGGAACGCGGTATTTGTCGGCCTGGCGCCAGACGGTTTCCGTCTGCGGCTCAACGCCGGCATTGGCATCGAGCAGCGCGATGGCGCCATCGAGGACGCGCAGCGAACGCTCGACTTCAATGGTGAAGTCGACGTGGCCGGGGGTGTCGATGATGTTGAAGCGGTGCATCTTGCCGTCACGAGCCTTCCAGAAGGTCGTGGTCGCGGCCGACGTGATGGTGATGCCGCGCTCCTGCTCCTGCTCCATCCAATCCATGGTGGCAGCGCCGTCGTGGACTTCGCCGATCTTGTGCGACTTGCCCGTGTAATAGAGGACGCGCTCGGTGGTCGTCGTCTTGCCGGCGTCAATATGCGCCATGATACCGAAATTGCGGTAGTCTTCGATTTTGTATTCGCGGGCCATCGTAGCTGCCTCTCAGTCTCGTTCGCGCTTACCAGCGGTAGTGCGCGAAAGCGCGGTTGGCTTCAGCCATCTTGTGGGTGTCTTCACGCTTCTTGACGGCCGTGCCGCGGTTGTTGGCCGCGTCCATCAGCTCGCCGGAGAGGCGGTCGACCATCGTGGTCTCGTTGCGATTGCGCGCTGCTGCGATCAGCCAGCGAATGGCCAATGCCTGGCGGCGCTCGGGGCGCACGTCGACCGGAACCTGGTAGGTGGCGCCGCCGACACGACGCGAACGCACTTCCACATGCGGCGCGACATTGTCGAGCGCCTGATGGAAGACGGTGACCGGCTCCTGCTTGGTCTTCGACTGAACCTGGTCGAGTGCGCCGTAGACGATGGTCTCGGCAACCGACTTCTTACCGTCATACATGACGGCATTCATGAACTTGGTGACGATCAGATCGCCGAACTTCGGGTCCGGATTGATCTCACGCTTTTCTGCACTGTGACGACGCGACATGGCTTTTGTCTCTCAATCTCATAGCCCGACGCACTCAAGGAGCGCCAAGGCCGGAAAATCTTACTTCGGGCGCTTGGCGCCGTACTTCGAACGGCGCTGCTTGCGGTTCTTCACACCCTGCGTGTCGAGCACGCCGCGGATGATGTGATAGCGAACGCCCGGAAGATCCTTGACGCGGCCGCCGCGGATCATCACCACGGAGTGCTCCTGAAGGTTGTGACCTTCACCGGGGATGTAACCGATCACTTCAAAACCATTGGTCAGGCGGATCTTGGCCACCTTGCGCAGCGCCGAGTTCGGCTTCTTCGGCGTCGTTGTATAGACGCGCGTGCAGACGCCCCGCTTCTGCGGGTTCTGCTGCATGGCCGGGACCTTGTTGCGCTTCACCGGCGCAATGCGCGGCTTGCGGATCAGCTGGTTGACGGTAGGCATTAAACCCTCTTGTCTCTCAATTCCGTGTCTCGCCCGGTCAGGGCCGCTCAAAGCGTCATTTCCATACGCAAATTCGGGCCACGAACCGCGCCTCGCGGTCTTGCCCGAACAAATCGCAGAGGAAGCGGAAGCCGCTTCGTGCACGCCGGAAATGTCTTTTCGCTCGTAAAACGAACCCTGTTTGAGGCAAACTCCAAAGCGTGTCGCTTCGGAAGGGAGAGCCTCACATCGGTTCTGACTGGGCGGCTTCTACTCGTAAGACCGCGGACCGTCAAGCCCGGAGCGCTAAATATTGCGCGCCAACCAAGGCTTGGCAGCCATGTGAAAAACGCATGTAATTTTCTTTCGCAATTTTGCAAGAGCGAGGAAGAAAGTGCCAAGCCTTTAGCAAAGTGAATGGCTTTGCGCTGTTGCACGGCTCTTCTTCATGCGAAAAGGCCGCATGAGCAGTCAGAACCCCCTCGCCCGCCCACACATTGCCAAGAGGAATCGACCCGTGAACGACAATGAAGAACGCCCGGTCACCATCATCACCGGCCGGGTGTGGAAGAAAAAGGGCGGCAAACCGGAAGGCGTCCATGTCATGCTGGTCGCGCCCGACGACGATTCGGCGGTGCGCCGGGCACTCGAATCGCTTGCCGCGGAAGGTTACGCCGAGGCCGAGCTCGACCAGATCGGCGACATGGACGGCGTGCCCGACGAAGAGCCGCATCTTTCCGCCTTCCAGGGTGCGCTCGAAGGCGAAGTTTCGATCGTTACCTTCGACGTGCCGATCTGAAACCAGGCCTCGACTCGGCTTTCGAATCGGTTGCCGAGGCGAATCAGCGATCTAGGCTTCCTAGCCGACGAACGCCGGCGCTCAGATCGAGTAAGACTGAGGTTGGCCTGTCGGCTTGCCCAGGGCAAGTGTTCTGATAAGAAGCCATCACCATCACTCAACAGACGGAGCGGCCGTGTCCCAGCCCATTAAGATAGGCATCGTCGGCGTCGGCAAGATCGTCCGCGACCAGCACCTGCCGGCCCTGGCGAAGGACCAGGACTATCGCCTGATCGCTGCTGCCAGCCGGCACGGCAAGGTAGATGACATTCCGAATTTCCCGACCATCGAATCGATGCTCGATGCAGTGCCCGAGCTCGAGGCCGTCTCGCTCTGCATGCCGCCGCAGTTCCGCTACGACGCGGCGCGCACGGCGCTGATGGCGAAGAAGCATGTCTTCCTGGAAAAGCCGCCGGGCGCCACTGTCAGCGAGGTCGAAAACCTGAAGGCATTGGCCGCGCAGAACGGCGTCTCGCTGTTCGCCAGCTGGCACTCGCGCTATGCGCCGGCCGTGGAGGCCGCGCGCGCCTTCCTGAACTCGACCAGGATCAAGTCGGCCGCCATCAACTGGAAGGAAGACGTGCGCCGCTGGCACCCGAACCAGGAATGGATCTGGGCGCCCGGCGGTTTTGGCGTCTTCGACCCCGGCATCAACGCGCTGTCGATCGCCACTCATATCCTGCCGGCGATGTTCATCACTTCGGCGGTTCTGGATTTTCCCGAAAATCGCGCATCCCCGGTTGCCGCGCGCGTCACCTTCCGCACCTCGAATGGCTTGCCGGTGACAATGGACCTCGACTGGCTGCAGACAGGCCCGCAAAGCTGGGACATTCTGGCCGACACCGACAAGGGCGCCATGGTGCTTTCGGGCGGCGGCTCAAAGCTCGCTATCGACGGCCGTGTCGTCCACGACGAACCGGAAGCGGAATACCCGATGCTCTATCGGCGATTCGCCGAGATCGTGCGCGCCGGCACCTCCGACGTCGATCTCGCGCCTCTCCAGCATGTCGCCGATGCCTTCATGCTCGGCAAGCGAAACGTGGTCGAGGCCTTCTTCGACTGATTTGTGCACGCGACGGGATCGCGGACTTGGCTTGAATGCATGCTCGTGCCAGGTCGACCCCCCACTCCGGCTCGGCTACGCCGAGCCACCTTGTATCTACACGAGAGAGATTTCGTGGGATTAGAGCGATTGAGCCAAGGTCCGGGCGGCCGCCCGGACCTTGGCTTGG
>NZ_JAMYRC010000091.1:0-4134 GCF_040321205.1 Mesorhizobium sp. M0496
ACGGGCGAGCGTACGGCGCTTTCCTATTTTGTGAAGCCGCTGTCGGACCAAATCAGTCGGGCATTCCACGAGGAATGAAAGTAATTCTGTTAGCTTGGCGTAGGCCGCGTCGCGTAGAGCCCGTGCGGCCGACGTGCGGAAGCTGTCGTTCCGAGATCCTTGAACTCTCGGCTCGCGCGAACGCGCTCCCTAATGTTCCATTTCTCGCAATGGGCAGTGCTGGCGAGATACTCGGCAACACAGCCCCATGCCTGTTCTTCCGAGGCCGGCTTGACGGTGAGCGAATGCGTAACGCAGCTGTGAGGACCCGTCAGTTGTCGTTTCAGCTCGGCTTCGGTCAACTTCGACAGCCTGTCGGCGAAAGGCGCTATCACGAGACCATTGGCGGCAAATTGCCCTCCCCTTGTTGCGCGGTAGCAGCATGCGTGTCGGGGAAGGAACCGTCTCCGGCCCCCATTCATCGCTGAGCCGCGCCGTACCCGCCGCCACCGGAACTTGTCCACTTCCAGCGCTTACGGTGCGGGTATGCCGGCGTCGAGCAAACAGAGAGAGGTTTTGGCCCAACCAGGGCGGCCGGTTACCAAGTTTTACTCGTCCGTTTGAGTGTGAATGTTCGGGTCGATCGTCTGGGCGCGTCCCCGCCGCCTGCGAGCCCGCTACTGCTCAGCGGAAGGGCGAAGTGAACGTGAATGCATCCATTTCGTAAATGTGTGTCCATCCAAGCAATCGATTTCTCCAATTGTCCGATGACGAATATGAACGCCTCAGGCAGGGGCATCATTAGGAGATTTTCGATGTCAAGGATTATCGAAGGTGGCCGGCGTCCCGAACCACTCATCGGCACCGAGCTTGGAGATTGGATGGAGGGTTCACAGTACAATGACTGGATTGACGGTCGTGGCGGCGACGACAAGATCTTGGGTGGCAACGGCAATGACCGAGCCAATGGCGGCGAGGGTAACGACGACATCTTCGGCGGAGATGGCTCGGACCGTCTCTCCGGCGACAACAGCCGCGTCCACCCGCGCATCTCCGGTGAGGACAATGACAGGCTCAACGGCGGTCCCGGCGAAGATGACCTCTACGTGGGTGACGGCCAGGACACGTTGACCGGGGGCACCGACAGTGACACGTTCGTGTTCCAGTTCCACAATCCGGTGCCTGGGGTTGTCGGGTCGAAGTCGGACATTACCACTATCACCGATTTCAACCCGGCGGAGGATACGTTCGCCTTTGATGCGGTGGGGCTCTACAACGACGGTTTTGGCGCGAACTTCGTCAACAACGCCAGCCTACAGTCCGGCTCCCCGGTGAGCAGCTTCTACAGCGGTGCGGCGTCGGGTGCGAACGGCGAACACGTCGTGGTGATCACTGGCGAATCTTTCAACTCTCCTAATGAGGCGGCGCGTGCGATCTCCGGCGAGCACGCCGGTGACATCATTGTCTACCAAAGCAGCTACACCGACAGAGTCGCAACTCTGGCCTATGTCACCGCCGAGGGCAGCGCGCACGAGTTCGCCCACCTGGGCGGTGTGGTCACCGTGGCCGACCTAGGCCTGACCGCGTCGGACTTTACCTTCGTTTGATCCAGAAAACCGATACGGAACAGCGCCCCGCCCCTTGGGCGGGCGCTTTCCGTTTCCGCTACTTGCCATGGGCCGGGGCGACCGAGGGGCGCCCGGGAGCAGTCGCAGCGTGGATAGCTTGACGAAGCCCTGCGCGTCGCGCTGGTCGTGCACCGAAATCTCCTGAAGGTGTGGAGGCGGAAGCCTGTCCGGGCCCTTGCGGCCGGCCACGATGACGTTGCCCTTCCAAACCTTCAGCCGGACGGTGTTGTTGACCCGCTCCATTAAATGCCGGGACCAAACATATTCGGCGGGAGCACTGATCCTGAACCAGCGAGCGGATGCAGTCGGTCGCCGGTCGGGGAGCAATATGGGGCTGAGTCGCCAGCCTCCGGAACTTACGTGAGTAACCATTCCTTGAAGGATTCAGCTTTGAGACCTTTCCCTCTGACTTCCGCTATTTGGGGCGTTGTGTTGATCAGCGGCGCGGTCAACGTGCTTGCGCTGATCTCGCCGCTGTTCATGCTTCAGGTCTATGACCGCGTTCTGGCAAGTGGCAGCGTATCGACGCTGGTGGGGCTCGTCGTGCTTGCTGCGGGGCTTTATGCGTTCCAATGCCTGCTCGACATTTTGCGCGCCCGCGTGCTGCTGCGGATTGGCGAGCGTTTCGATGGAGAGTTTTCCGGACGCGTTCACGATGCGATCGTTCGCCTTCCGCTTTCAACGCGCATGCCGGGCGACGGCTTGCAGCCGCTTCGCGATCTCGACAATGTTCGCGGCTTCTTGGGTGGAAACGGTCCGACAGCGTTCTTCGATCTGCCATGGATGCTGCTTTATCTTGGCATTTGCTTCCTCCTTCATTTCTGGATCGGCATGACGGCACTTATCGGGGCGGTCGGCCTCACATCTCTGACACTCCTTGCCAACACTCTCTCGCAACGGCCGATAAGCGATACCGTTGCCCACAACATGGCACGCAATGGTCTGCTGCAAGCAGCGCGTTGCAATGCCGAGGTCGTGCAAGCTCTCGGTCTTGGAAAGCGGATCGCTGCCCGATGGCAAAAGGCCAATGCCAAGTGTCTGGCCGCCAACCGGAAAGCTGGGGACGTGGCAGGTGGGCTGGGTGCCATTTCAAAATCGCTGCGCGTGCTGCTGCAATCGGCCATTCTTGCCGTCGGCGCGTACCTTGTCATCAGACAGGAGGCTACGGCCGGGGTTATGATTGCCAGTTCGATCATGATGGGGCGTGCGCTGGCTCCGGTCGATCTGGCCATTTCAAGCTGGAAACCTTTCCTCATGGCGCGCCAGGGTTGGGCGCGGCTGGAGGACCTCTTGGAAAAGGTTCCTGAATCCGCTCCTGTTATGCCAATGCCTGCACCTGAACGCGAACTGCGCCTCGAAGGCGTGACAATCGTTCCGCCCGGCGAAAGGAAGCCGACCGTGACCGGCCTTGCGTTTGCCATTCAGGCGGGAAGCGCACTCGGGATCATCGGTGCATCGGGCTCGGGCAAGTCGACACTCTCGCGCGCCATCGTCGGCGCATGGGCGCCGGTCGCCGGAAAGGTTCGCATCGACAGCGCAAGCCTCGATCAATGGGACCGGGAAGCACTAGGCCGTCATATCGGCTATCTGCCGCAAGGTGTTGAACTGTTCGACGGCACCATTGCCGAAAACATTGCTCGTTTTGAAGATAATCCTGACCCTGAGGCTATTGTCGCCGCGGCGAAAGCAGCGGGCACGCACGAACTGATCCTCCGATTTGAGCACGGCTACGAAACTCCGATCGGTGAGGCCGGATCGGCACTTTCCGCCGGGCAGCGCCAGCGTATCGGTCTTGCCCGTGCTCTTTATCGAGACCCTTTCCTTGTTGTGCTGGATGAACCCAATGCCAATCTCGATGCGGAAGGCGAGGCTGCGGTCGTTAAGGCGATCGCCTCCGTGCGCGAGCGCAAGGGCATTGCGGTTGTCGTCGCCCATCGGCCGAGCGCCATCCGCGCCGTGGATTTGGTGTTGGTGATGGAAGGTGGACGGCAGCGAGCATTCGGTGCGCGTGATGAAGCACTTTCCAAAGTCCTGAAGGGGACAGCGATGGCACGAGGCGCTGGCGTCAAGGCCATCGAATCTACACAGGATCATGTGGGAGAGCGCGCTGACATGGGGGATCCCGGTGTCCGGCATTCATCAGAACAATGACGTTTCCAGCTCCATTCGCCGGCACCTGGTGGCGGGCCTTCTGACCGAGCGTGATCTTTGTGGGAGGAGCCGGAGCCTGGGCGGCCTTCACGAATCTCTCCGGTGCGGTTGTCGCGTCCGGACACTTTGTCGTCGATTCCTATGTCAAGAAGGTGCAGCACCCGACCGGCGGGGTGGTGGGAGAAATCCTGGTGCGCGAAGACGATAAAGTAAAAGCCGGCGACATCCTCATGCGGCTCGATGCCACCCAGGACGCGCGCCAATCTCGCCATAGTCACCAAGCGGCTCGATGAGATCGAAGGATTCGAGGCGCAGGAAATTGCCTGTGAAAAAAGGATCGAGGTTCTCCTAAAGGAAATTGCTGTTCTGAGTGGGC
>NZ_JAMYRC010000092.1:0-3649 GCF_040321205.1 Mesorhizobium sp. M0496
CGCTCGCTCGCTACAGCGCTACCAACGGCGCGCTCGCGAGCAGCTTCGCTACCGCCGAGCTACACCACCTCATGGGACACGACCGGTGCCATTGGGCTCTTCAAGGCTGCGGCCACATGGTGGGCGTGCGGGGTGCGCGATGGCATTCTGCGAATTTGTTGAAATCTTTGGTACGCCCAAGGGGAATCGAACCCCTGTTCCCGCCGTGAGAGGGCGGTGTCCTGACCGCTAGACGATGGGCGCGCTCAAGAACCGGCGATATAGGCTGCGCGCTGGGAAAAAGCAACTGGGGTTCGACCAGCTTTGCCACATCGGTAGAAAGCCGGCCACAAAGCCTATCGTTTCGGCTCGATCAGGTCCCAGAGATTGCCGTGCAGATCGGCGAAAACGGCCACCGTGCCGTAGGGCTCGAAGCGCGGTGCTTCGCGGAATTCGACGCCTCTCTCCAGCATTGCCGCATGGTCGCGGGCAAAATCGTCGGTTTCGAGGAAGAGAAAAACTCGGCCGCCGGTCTGGTTGCCGATGCTTATGCTTTGTGCCTCGTCGGAAGCCTCGGCCAGCAGCAGCCTGGCGCCTTGCCCGCTGGCCGGCGCGACCGTGACCCAGCGCTTGCCGCCGCCGAGATCGATATCGTCGGTAAGCAGGAAGCCAAGCCGCTCGACATACCAGGCAATCGCCTCGTCATAGCTGGCGACTACCAGGGCGACGGTCGCGATGCGGCGGTGTTCGGCGAAACCTTTCATTTGTTGCGGATCGCAAAACGGCCGATCAGGCGGCGTGCGGCGATATCATAAATGAAGATCGTGCGGCTGCCGTCGGCAAGCTCGGCGTCGATCGAGACGCGATTGCCGGACAGCGACTGGCTGACCACCCTGGCGCCGACCGGCAGCACGATATCGCCGCTGACCGGTTCGCCGGCGGGTGTCTGGATATCGCCGGTCAGCGGCGGGTTCTCAGGAGATGCTTTGCGGGATTTGTAGACAACCGCCGCGATCACCACCATAAGAGCCAGCAAAAGCAGGCCGAGATTGATGGCCATGAAGCGGATGAGCTTGCCGCGCACCTTGTCGATCTCGGGGTCGAGCGGCTTCTCTTGGTCTTCCTCGGCATTGGCCATGGCAAAATAGTCCGGAACGGTTTTTCAATGAGCGCTCATAGCGAAGAGGCCCCTGAATTGATAGAGGCGGCGCCGACCGTGCTGGTAGCGGGCGCGGATGCGACCGGTCAGCGCCTCGACCAGTGGCTGGCGGCCAGCCTCGGTCCGGACATGTCGCGCAGCCGCGTGCAGATGCTGATCAGGCAGGGCGCGGTGAGCGTCAACGGCAAGCGCATCGACGAGACCAAGCGCAAGATGACGCCAGGCGAAAGCGTGTCGGTCAACATGCCGGAGCCGGAGCCGGCCGAACCGCAAGGCGAAAACATCGCGCTCGATGTGCTCTATGAGGACGACGAGCTGATCGTCATCAACAAGCCTGCCGGGCTTGTCGTGCATCCCGGCGCCGGCAACTGGACCGGCACGCTGGTCAACGCGCTGATCCATCATTGCGGCGACAGTCTTTCAGGTATCGGCGGCGTGCGCCGGCCGGGCATCGTGCACCGGCTCGACAAGGAGACCAGTGGCGTCATGGTGGTGGCCAAGACCGACCGCGCCCACAAGTCACTGTCCGAAGCCTTCGCCGATCACGGCCTGACCGGCGATCTCGAACGCGCCTACCTGGCGCTGGTCTGGGGCATACCGCAGAGACCGACCGGAAAGGTTGATGCGCCGCTCGGCCGCGCCGCCGACCGCGTGCGCCGTGCCGTGGTGCCGGAAGGACGCGACGACGCCCGCCATGCGGTCACCCACTTTGCCGTGCAGGAGCGTTTCGGCGAGACACAACAGGAGTTCGCCACGGCAAGCCTGGTCGAATGTCGGCTCGAGACCGGCCGCACCCATCAGATCCGCGTCCACATGGCGCATATCGGCCATCCGGTGATCGGCGACCCCGACTATGGCCTGGCCTTCCGCACCAAGGCCAACCGGCTGCCCGAACCGCTGAAAAGTCAGGTCAAGGCATTTTCCCGGCAAGCTTTGCATGCCTGGCTCCTTGCATTTCGTCACCCCACTACCCATCTAACGATGAGGTTCGAGGCGCCTATACCGAGCGACATGGAGGAACTCGTAGGCGGCTTTCGCAAGCTCTGAACCTGCCCCAGAAAAACCTGAGCGGCATTGTTCACTTCAACGTGACACACTGTTTCGTGTTGAACAAAGCCTGTCTTTTCTGGTTTTGTTCCTGTATAACAACTGCGTCGCGAGCGAGCCATTTGGTGCTCGCGTCATATGTCCGCCGCGTTTCGGGGGCATCACTCCAATAGAGAGGGGGCGCTATCATGGCCCAGTCATTACCCAGTATCGTTTCCGGCGAAGGCGGCCTCAGCCGCTACCTGGAAGAAATCCGCCGCTTTCCCATGCTGCAGCCGCAGGAAGAGTACATGCTCGCCAAGCGTTACGCCGAGCATGAAGACACCTCCGCTGCGCATAAGCTCGTGACCAGCCACCTCAGGCTCGTCGCCAAGATCGCCATGGGCTATCGCGGCTACGGCCTGCCGATCGGCGAAGTGATCTCGGAAGGCAATGTCGGCCTGATGCAGGCCGTCAAGAAATTCGAACCCGAGCGCGGCTTCCGCCTCGCGACCTATGCCATGTGGTGGATCAAGGCCTCGATCCAGGAGTACATCCTGCGCTCGTGGAGCCTGGTCAAGATGGGCACGACAGCCAATCAGAAGCGCCTGTTCTTCAACCTGCGCAAGGTGAAGGGCAAGATCCAGGCGCTCGACGACGGCGACTTGAAGCCCGACCAGATCGCCGAGATCGCCACCAGGCTGAACGTTTCCGAAGCCGAAGTGGTGTCGATGAACCGCCGCCTGTCCGGCGACGCCTCGCTCAACGCCCCGATCCGGGCGAGCGAAGGCGAGTCCGGCGAATGGCAGGACTGGCTGGTCGACGACCACGAAAGCCAGGAAGAGATGCTGATCGAGCAGGACGAGCTGGAGAACCGGCGCGGCATGCTGTCGGGCGCTCTTGCGGTGCTCAACGAGCGCGAACGGCGCATCTTCGAGGCCCGTCGCCTCGCCGAGGAGCCGCTGACGCTGGAAGAGCTGTCGTCCGAGTTCGACATCAGCCGCGAGCGCGTGCGCCAGATCGAGGTGCGCGCCTTCGAGAAGGTGCAGGACGCGGTCAAGGCCGCCGCCAAGCGCCAGACCCAGGCGCTGCGCACCATCGAGGCCCAGCCGGCGGCGTAAAACCGGGATCGGTTACGAAAAACATCAAAGCGGCGCCAGGAAACTGGCGCCGCCTTTTTTGTGGGTAACGGTTGCGCTGGCAATTGGCGAAAACCAGGGCGACATCCGATCTCCCCCCTTGCGGGGGAGATGTCCGGCAGGACAGAGGGGGGTGTGAAGGATCGCTACTTTTCGGCGTCAGTCACCCAACCAAAAGACTGAAGGCACAGCCACAATTAGCTGACAGGTCGGAGGGGCAGCACCCCATAGGCGCTAACTTTACGCTATGCCGGCGATCCTTGCTGCTGCGGATTGGCTTTTGCGCCGTCTGGGCGGATCGCAGACGTGGCGAATGATTTCGGTGAAGCGCGTGACGATTTCTCCC
>NZ_JAMYRC010000093.1:0-3547 GCF_040321205.1 Mesorhizobium sp. M0496
TAAACCGCTTTCTCTTCATCAGTCCGTCCTTCAATCAAGGCCCGGACTCTAATCTCAGATGGAGGAAATTCTCAGTGGCAGGTCAGGTCCAGTAGGCATGTGAGCATCGGAAGCGCAGACAATCGCTCCAGACGGCCGGCCTCCCGAATTCTCGGACGAGCTCAGGGTTCGAGTTCGACATCCCAGTACAGATAATCCATCCAGCTCTCATGCAGATGGTTGGGCGGGAACAGGCGGCCGTTATTGTGCAGATCGTGCACTGTCGGCTGGAATGGCTTTTGCAGCGGCCACATCTTGGCGTGCGCCGGCATCATGCCGCCCTTCCTGAGGTTGCAAGGCGAACAGGCGGCAACGACATTCTCCCATGTGGTCGCGCCGCCGCGATGGCGGGGGATGACGTGATCGAAGGTCAGGTCCTCCGGCGTGCCGCAATACTGGCACTGGAAACGGTCGCGCAGGAAGACGTTGAAGCGGGTGAAGGCCGGATGCCTCGACGGCTTCACATAGGCCTTCAGGCTGACCACGCTCGGCAGCTTCATCGAGAAGGTCGGCGAGGAAACGGCGTGCTCGTATTCGGCCACGATGTTCACCCGGTCGAGGAACACCGCCTTGATCGCGTCTTGCCACGACCAGAGCGACAGGGGGTAATAGCTGAGCGGACGGTAATCCGCATTCAGCACCAGTGCTGGAAGCCCATCCGGAGATACGGCAACCGTCACGTGTTTACCTCCTTGGTTCTAGACCCGAACGGCGAGGATACTGTAAGCCCGACATGACAGGGATGTGAAGCGGATTGTCGCGTCATCGAAGCGGCAAAAAGACATGATTTTCAGGCTTTTTTGCGGTTTCAGGCTGGTGGTGCGGCGTCCCGCCCTCTGGTTTCGCGATAATAGGACCAGAAAAGCCGCGACGCGACACCTCGCCACGGGCTCCATGATTCGGCCAATGCGATCAGTGTTTTCTCCGGCGGACGCGGGTCGATGCCGAGCGCGTGGCCGACCGCGCTCTGCAGCGCGACGTCTCGCGCCGGGAAGATGTCGGGGTGCCCGGCGGCAAACAACAGGTAGACTTCCGCCGTCCAGGGACCGATGCCGGACACCGCCGTCATCGTCGTGATCGCCTCCTGGGCATCGAGCGAACAGAGGTGATGCAGGTCGAGGCCATCGACCACGGCTTTCGCAATTGCGATCAGGCCGCGCTGCTTGGGCCGCGACAGGCCGGCGTCGCGAAACATGTCTTCGCCGGCAGCCAGGATAGCCTGCGGCGTCAGCGGATCGACGAGTTTCGTCAGCCGGCCGAAGATGGCATCGGCGCTGGCGCGGGACACTTGCTGCGAGACGACGATCGACGCCAGGCTCCTGAACCCCGGCTCGGAAAGCCGCAGCGGCACCTCGCCGGCCATGCCGCGCACCTTTTCCAGGCGTGGGTCGATCACGCAAAGCGCATCGAGCCCCCGGGCAATGTCGTCCGATGTCACGATACGCTGCATGCTTTCTTGTTCCTTGACCGGCTGCACGGTAGCAATTGGCAAAACCGCCGCACAACCCGATTGCCGTTTGAGAGATGACACTCCTGACATTCCGCTTCGCGCCCAGCCCCAATGGCGACCTGCATCTCGGCCATGCCTTTTCGGCGCTGCTCAACCAGAAGCTGGCGACACAGGCTGGCGGCCGCCTGCTGCTGCGCATCGAGGATATCGACACCACGCGCTGCACGCCGCAATTCGAGGCCGGCGTGCTTGCCGATCTGAAATGGCTGGGGCTCGCCTGGGAAGAGCCGGTGCGCCGCCAGTCGGAGCATTTCGCCGAATACGAGGCGACGCTTGAGCGGCTGATCGAGGAAGAACTCGTCTATCCCGCCTTCATGAGCCGTGGTGAAATCCGCGCCTTCATCACCGACAGCGACGGGCACGGGCGCGACTGGCCGCGCGACCCCGACGGCGTGCCGCTCTATCCCGCCGCCGACAAGGCGCTGCCGGTGAAGGAACGCAAGCGGCGGATTGCCGAAAACACGCCCTTCGCCTGGCGGCTGGATATCGGCGCCGCCTTGGCGCGTGTCGGCAAGGACCTGTCATGGACGGAGTATTCCGACGAGACGCTGGTTGCGACACGCTCCGTCGAAGCCCGCCCGCAGGACTGGGGCGACGTGATCGTGGCACGCCGCGACATCCCGACCAGCTACCACCTCGCCGTCGTCATGGACGATGCGCTGCAAGGCATCAGTCACGTCGTGCGCGGGCAGGATCTGTTTTCCGCCACCGGCGTGCAGCGCCTCCTCCAGGAGCTACTCGGGCTGCCGCAACCGGCCTATTTCCATCATCGTCTCATCCTCGGGCCCGACGGACGAAAGCTGTCCAAGAGCCTCGGCGACACCGGCCTAGCCGCGCTACGTCATGCCGGCGCATCACCTGATGACGTCAGGCGGATGGTCGGGCTTTGAGTCCGGCGGGATCAGAGAAACCGCCAGCCAGATGCACCGGGCGTTGAATTCCGGTGATGTATGGATCAACGGTTTCGCTTTGCGCGCCGGGTTGAACGGTATTAGAGCATCGCCACGGCAATTCTCTCCAGTACGGCGGACTCCGGAACATGCGCAGCATCAAGCGGTTCATTCCCGCCACCTTCGTCGTCCTGTGGGCGACCGGCTTCATCGGCGCGCGCTATGCCATGCCGTGGGCGGAGCCGTTCACCTTCCTTGCCGCGCGTTTCGTCATCGCCGCTGTCCTGCTGGCCATCCTGATGCTTGTGCTGGGCTCGAAGGGAGCCACAAGCGAGGAGGCATTGCATGCCACCGGCGCCGGCATACTGATGCACGGCGTCTATCTCGGCGCAGTGTTCTGGGCCATCCACCGGGGCATGCCTGCCGGCTTTTCGGCCCTCATCGTCGGCCTGCAGCCGCTGATCACGGCGGTGCTTGCCGGCAAGTTTCTCGGCGAGGCGATCCTGCCGCGCCACTGGCTTGGCCTTGGCATCGGCCTCATCGGCATCGTCATCGTGCTGTGGCCCAAGCTCGGGGCGCTGGGCGGCGGCGTGACGGCGGCGACGCTGACCGCCTCGCTGGTCTCGGTGCTCGGCATGAGCGCCGGCACCATCTGGCAGAAACGCTTCGCATCCGGCGGCGACCTCGTCGCGGCAACCATGTGGCAATATGTCGGCGGCGCGGCTGTCATGATCCTGGCGGCGCTGGCCTTCGAGACGCACACGGTCGTCATCAACGGCGAACTGATCTTCGCCATGGCCTGGCTGGTGCTGGTGCTGTCGCTCGGCGCCATCTTCCTGTTGATGGTGATGATCCGCGACGGCGAGATGTCGAAAGTGGCCTCGCTGTTCTATTTGGTGCCGGCGGTGACGGCCATCATCGCCTGGGCCTTGTTCGACGAGCAGCTCAACGCGCTGCAGATTGTCGGCATGGCGATCACCACATTCGGCGTCGGCCTGGCAACGGCGCGGCAGACCAAGGGAAGAATTGAGGAATTGAGGAATTGAGGAATTGAGGAATTGAGGAATTGAGGAATTGAGGAATTGAGGAATTGAGGAATTGAGGAATT
>NZ_JAMYRC010000094.1:0-3461 GCF_040321205.1 Mesorhizobium sp. M0496
CACCCACACCCCGGGGCCCGGCACGTATCAACCCCCATTTAAAACCCGGCCCCCCGCAAAAAAACTCCCCCCTATTAATTTTTTTTTGCCCCGGCCGCGCCCGCACGCGCCCGCCGCTATCTTTTGTGGCGGTGACATGAGCACGACGTCCTACCTGCAAACGGCTTCCATGGCCGGCCACCGCGCCGGCCGGCTTGTCGTCGGCCTGCTGGCCCTGATCGTGTTTCTCGCCATCATGGCAAATCAGGCTTTCGCCCATGCCGCGCTGATCAAGACCGACCCGGCCGATGGCGCGGTGCTGGAACAGGGGCCGGCACAGTTCTCGCTGACCTTCAGCGAGCCGGTCTCGCCGCTGGTGCTGACCCTGGTGAAACCCGACGGCACGCCGGTTCCGCTGTCCTCCTTCCGCCTCAGCGACCAGACTGTCGAGATCGATAATCCGCAGCCGCTCAAGTCCGGCACGCATGTCTTGAGCTGGCGCGTCATTTCCGCCGACGGCCATCCGGTCGGTGGTTCCCTGCTGTTTTCCATCGGCGCGCCAAGCGCGCCGCCGGCGGTGTCCGAAGCTGTCGACTGGTCGTTGCGATCGGCGATCTGGACCGGCAAGGTCTTTCTCTACATCGGTCTTTTCCTCGGCGTTGGCGGCGCCTTTGCCCTTGCCTGGCTGGCCCGAGATGTCCGCGCCGGACAGCGCTTCGTTGCGGCTGCAATCCTGGGCGGGCTGGTCGCGGCACCGCTGTCGCTTGGCCTACAGGGGCTCGATGCGCTCGGGGCACCGCTCTCCCATCTGGCGCAACCGGTCATCTGGCGGACCGGGCTCGGCACCAGCTTCGGCTGGACTGTGCTGGTCGCGCTGATCGCGCTGTGGCTCGGCCTGCTGTCGCTGGCCGGACCGCGCGCCGCCGCCAAGCCATTTGCGCTGGCCGGCCTGGCCGGGGTGGGTGTCGCGCTTGCCGCCAGCGGCCATGCCAGTGCCGCCGAGCCGCAATGGCTGACGCGACCAATGGTGTTCCTGCACGGCGTCGGCATCTCCTTCTGGGCCGGTGCGCTGGTGCCACTCGGCATGGCGCTGAAGGGGCAATCGGCGGAGGCCGCGCCATTCCTGCGGCGGTTTTCACGCCTGATCCTGCCAGTGGTGGCCGTGCTTGCCGCTGCCGGCGTCGTTCTCGCCGTCATCCAGGTGCAAACGCCCTTGGCACTGGTAGACACCGCCTATGGCCGGCTGCTGCTGATCAAGCTCGGGCTCCTGGCCTTCCTGTTTACGCTCGCCGCCGTCAACCGATGGAAACTCACAGCGTCGGCCGAGGCCGGAGCGACGGAAGTGCAACGCAGGCTCTCCCGTTCGATCGGCGTCGAACTGCTGATCGTGCTGGCCATCTTCGGCGTGGCCGCTGGCTGGCGCTTTACGCCGCCGCCACGAGCCCTGGCGATCGCGGCCGCCCAACCTGTCTCGGTCCATATCCATGCGCTGCAAGCAATGGCCGACCTCAGCATCACGCCCGGCCATGCCGGACCGGTGGTTGCCTCGATGATCATCATGAGCGGCGATTTCGGCCCGCTCGACGCCAAGGAGGTGACGCTGGTGCTGTCGAAGCCCGATTCCGGCATCGAGCCGCTGAAGCGTGCGGCGACCAAGCCCGGCGACGGCAGCTGGCGTGTCGACGACCTCGTCATCCCGGTTCCCGGTCGGTGGACGGTGCGCATCGACATTCTGGTCTCGGACTTCGAGATGGTGAAGATCGAGGCGCCTGTCGACATCAGGCCGTAATGCTGGACCGCCAGGTACCTCGACACGGGCACGGTCGACAATCCGGGTAACACAATTCGGCGAGGCGGTTGACGCGGCGCGAAAGGCCCGTCAATCATCCCCGCAAAATCGCGGGCTCCAACCAACAAGATCCGAAAGCAGGGAAGAAACGATGGAAAAAGCCGAAATCGGTCTGATCGGCCTTGGCACGATGGGCTCCAACCTGGCGCTCAACATCGCCGAGCACGGGCATCGCATCGCCGTCTTCAACCGCACCAAAGCGCGCACCGACGCTTTCGTCGAGAATGCCGGCGCGCTCAGGGATATGGTCGTGCCTTGCTACAGCCTGGAAGAGCTTGCCGCCGCGATCCGGCCGCCGCGCCCGATCATCATCATGGTGCTGGCCGGCAAGCCGGTCGACGAACAGATCGCCGCCTTGCGCGGCGTGCTGTCGGCCAACGACATTGTCATCGACGCCGGCAACGCCAATTTCCGCGACACGATGAGGCGCTTCTCCGAGCTTTCCGGCTCGGGTCTCACCTTCATCGGCATGGGTGTGTCCGGCGGCGAGGAGGGTGCGCGCCACGGACCGTCGATCATGGTCGGCGGCACTGAGGACTCCTGGAAACGGGTCGAGAAGGTGCTGACCGCGATCTCCGCCAAGTTCAAGGACGAACCCTGCGCGGCATGGCTCGGCACCGACGGTGCTGGCCATTTCGTCAAGACCATCCACAACGGCATCGAATATGCCGACATGCAGATGATCGCCGAGATTTACGGCATCCTGCGCGACGGCTTAGGCATGGGACCGAAGGACATCGGTACGGTGTTTTCCAACTGGAACGAGGGCCGGCTCAATTCCTACCTGATAGAGATCACCGCCAAGGTGCTGGCTGCCGACGATCCGAAGACCGGCAAGCCGGTGGTCGACATCATCCTCGACCGCGCCGGCCAGAAGGGTACCGGCAAATGGTCGGTCATCGAAGCCCAGCAGCTCGGCATTCCCGCGACCGCGATCGAGGCGGCGGTGGCGGCACGGGTTCTGTCGTCGATCAAGGACGAGCGACTGGCGGCGGAAAAGGCCTATGGCAATATCGGTGTGACCAAGATTTCCGGTGACAAGGACGCTCTGCTCAAGGATCTCGAACTGGCGCTGTTCGCCGGCAAGATATCAGCCTACGCCCAAGGTTTTGCGGTGATGAGCGGCGCCTCCAAGGAGTTCAACTGGAACCTGCCGATGCCGACCATCGCCAAGATCTGGCGCGCTGGTTGCATCATCCGCTCGCAGATGCTCGATACGATGGCGGAAGCCTTCAGCAAGGGCGGCGCCTCGACCAACCTTCTGATGGCGCCGGCCTTTATCTCGTTGATGCAGGAGGCGCACTCTTCGCTGCGGCGGGTCGTGGCGCGCGCATCGGAGGCCGGTTCGCCGGTGCCGGCGCTGTCTTCGGCACTTGCCTACTTCGACAGCTACCGCCAGGGCCGTGGCACTTCGAACCTGATCCAGGCGCAGCGCGACTTCTTCGGTGCGCACGGTTTCGAGCGCATCGACGGACCCGGTGCATTCCATGGGCCTTGGGGAAGCGGTGCGGCTGGCTAGCAAAGCCAGCCCATAAGCCATGCTCTAGATGTGGAGCCTCAACAGGTTGTCGTCGGTTAAGGCGAGGCGACTGATGGGCGGTTTTGACTTTAGGCTGCCGTGGGGGCGATGCCA
>NZ_JAMYRC010000095.1:0-3339 GCF_040321205.1 Mesorhizobium sp. M0496
CGGGAAGGTTCCCGCCACGGCCTCAAAGACTATCTTGAAATGAAGTACCTCTGCATGGGCGGCATCTGAGGCGGCGGGCGGCGATTGCCGCGATGAAGGCCAGCGGACGGCGGGACGCCACGAAATGGACCCGCAGTTTTCAGATTCGCGGAACAATCCACACCCAGTCTGCCTCATAAAGGGCCCCGGTTTTCCGCCTATTTTTTGGTGGTCGAACGTCGTCAATTGCCTTCGTCACTGTGGCGGAACGCGGCGCGATAGCCGGTTAGCAACAAGCTTTGGGCGTCATTTCTCTCTGGCGGAATAGACCTCTTCCGACAAAAGCCTGACCTTTGCCAGTCTTCTACGAGCCAGCGTTCGCGCCAAAAGTTCAAAGCCGCGTCCATAACATTCAACAATGAAAGCTAGCGTTATCAGGTCGAGCAGAAAGTCGTCGATCGCATGCGTGAGCGCAACAGACCTTTGTTCGAATCGAAGTAGCAAGGCGCGCGCCTCTTCGATCGCGGCCCGGCAATCGTCTGCGCCTATCAGTGAATCGATCCTGTCGAAGATCTGCAAGCGTCCTCACTCTCCCTAAGCCACACGCAGCGCATCGAACGCCGCTGATGAATGAGTTTTCAACGAAAGAACATGGTCGCGTCTCACGAAGTGCCTGTTGATGAAGCATGCTGCGTCAAACAACAAGCATGAATCCGGGCTTCACCCAGGTGATGTCTTCGAAGGAGAGTGAGCCGGCTCAAGTCTGCGTCTCCGCCGCAAAACTGGTCAGATGGAACTGTGGCCGCATTCGCCGAAGGCAAAACAGTTTCTGTCTCAATTTTGTCAGCCGCCACGGTTCAGTCGAGATTACATGGGAAACGACAATAACGGAAAGCAAAGGTTCGCAAAATGAGTAGGGTGGCTGGATCAAACGAAGATTTGGCTGCACCAACGACATTTGGGCCACTTCTGCAGCCCACCTTTCGTTCGATCTGGCTCGCGACGCAGGTTTCGAGCCTCGGCTGGTTGATGCAGACTGTCGCCATCAGCTGGCTGATGGCAACGATCTCGACTTCCGATCTGATGGTTGCGCTGGTGCAGGCTTCATCGAACCTGCCCGCTTTCGTCCTGTCCGTGTTCGCCGGGGCTCTCGCCGACAATTTCAGCCGGCGCCGGGTCATGTTCGCGGGTCGGTGCCTTATGGTGATGGCGTCCGCGATGCTGACCGCGTCCGTGGCGCTGGGCTTTGTCAGTCCGTGGATGATCCTCGGCTTCAGCTTTTTGATCGCAAGCGGCGGTGCTCTCAATGATCCGGCCTGGCAAGCGTCGGTTGGCGATATCGTGGATCGACGCGATGTTCCCGCTGCCGTCACCCTGCTTTCTGTTGGCTTCAACACCGTCCGGACTGTTGGCCCGGCGCTCGGCGGCATCGTGGTTGCTTCGTTTGGGCTTATGACGGCTTTCGCCGTGACCACGCTCACCTATTTTGTACCCTTGGCCACCATTTGGCGGTGCAAGTGGAAGGTTCGTTCTTCCCCTCTGCCGCGTGAGCCGATGAGGACGGCGATCTATGATGGACTGCGCTTCACTGCGATGTCATCGGAAATCAAGGCGGCGATCGCGCGCGGAACCCTCTTTGGCCTGGCGAGCATCGCCATACTCGCGCTGCTGCCGGTGGTTGTCCGGGACCAGCTGGGAGGAGGCCCGCTTGCCTATGGCGCGCTCATGGCCGGCTTCGGGACCGGTGCCGTCTTGGCTGGCCTCTCCAACAGCCTGTTCAGACGGAGCTTGTCGCAAGAAAGGCTGATGAGGCTCTCCTGCGTGGCCTGCGCGGCGTGTTCTCTCTCCCTGGCAATGACATCTTCGATTGCAGTGGCGGCAATTGCACTCGCCTTGGGCGGCGCGGGCTGGGTGACCGCCTGGTCCGGGGTTGGTGTGAGCGTGCAGCTGGCGAGCCCGCGCTGGGTCGTGGGGCGCACCATCTCGATCTACTATGCTTTGATAGACGGCGGCATCGCGCTCGGCAGCTGGGTGTGGGGCACGGTGGCCGAAAACCATTCGCTGACCTGGGCACTGGAGGGCTCCGCTGGAGCTCTGTTGATCGTCGCTGCAGCCGGCATTCTCTTTCCGCTTCGAGAGCGCCGCGACTCCGAGCCCGATCCCTTGGAGGAATTCGATGCCCCAGCTGTCTCTCTCAATTTGAAGCCGAGGAGCGGCCCGATCGTGGTCAAGATCGAATATCTGATAGCCGAGAGAAATCTCGAGGCCTTCCTCGACCTCATGCGGCAGCGGCGTCATGTACACAGCCGCGTCGGTGCGCGGAACTGGACGCTCCAGCGCAACCTGCAGAAGCCTATGCAATGGACAGAAACATTCCGCACGCCGACCTGGACAGACTACCTTCGCCTCAATCATCGTCTCACGGAAGTAGACAAGGAACTGGACGAACGAGTCTTCCAGCTGCACGCGGCAGAGTCCCCGCCTCAGATGACACTTTCCATCGAGCGGCCGACAAGCTCGGCCCGCAAGCCCGAGCACTCAGTTTTTCGCCATCCCCGTCATTGAAGCCTGGCCGGCATCTCTGCATCAATCGATTGGCTACGAGCGCGATCGGTCAGCCACCCGACCTTCAAGACCATCGACATCGAAGCGGCCGCGAGTTGCCTGTAAAACATTACTGCACTCTATTGTTTGTGACGCATGCGGGTGGTGAGCGGTTTTCAAAAGCCCCGTTTCCTGCTGACAAAGTTAGCTTCGGCCACTGAATTGCCGATCAAACGCTCTCGGATACTGGTGCGAGTATGAAATCAAAGACAGGTTCAGGCTGGGCAGGCTTTGGCTCCCGCAGAACAACCGGGTAAGCTACGATCGCTTGGGCATGTTCAGCGAGCGCGGCAGGTGTCATTCCCAGCGCTTTCTCCCACAGGCCGCCCGGCACTCTCACCACCTGACGAAAAAGCCCTGCAGCTCTTGTCGCATGGCGCGCCGCTGCGACCCGCTTGCCCTCGCGGATCTTCACCCCGGCCGCCGCTAACAGGATCAGTCCCTTGAAGAACATGCGGTGCTGAGCGCTGTGTTTCGCAGCCTGCCAGAGAGGCTCCCAGGCTTCATGGGCTTCCCAGTAGTAGCCGTGATTGAAAAGGTCGATTCCCCATCGAAACACATCTGAGCCGAGCGCTTCGCCAACGGCGACGGTCACCGGATCTGATCGGTAACTGTGGCCCAAGGGATCGCGCACCGGATGCGGATATTTGCCGGGCAGATACGCATAGCTCGGGAAACTTTTTTCGGGCAGCAAGCGAGGGCGAGACATAGGCCCAGCAAACATGAAAGTGCGTTAAGGGGCAATTCATGCTGACC
>NZ_JAMYRC010000096.1:0-3097 GCF_040321205.1 Mesorhizobium sp. M0496
TCGCCGGCCCGGGGGTCCCCCTTCGCTTGTGTCCGTTTTGTTTTTGGCCGGCCCCCCCCCCCGCCGGCGGGGGGGTGCCCCCCGGGGCCCGCCGCCGTGGGGGCCGCGCCCCCACGGGATTGCCGGCTTAGCCGCCGAACAGTTCCGAGAACTTCGCCTTGTCGGCGTCGGTCTTGGTGACGATTGCCTTGGTGTCGAACGGCATCACTTTGATCTTGACGCCTTCCGGCAGCCATTCGGGGCGGCCGACCGAGGCGCGCGCCGGCAGATAGCCCATCGACAACGCCAGCTTTTGGCCGTCATCGGAAAGAATGAAGTCGACGAACTTCTTGGCGCCGTCGACATTCTTGGCGGTCTTCATGATCGCGACTGGCTCGGTCACCGCCGGCACACCTTCGCTGGGGAACACGAACTCGACCGGCGAGCCCTTCTTCTTGGCGTTCATCGCCATGAAGTCGACCAGGATGCCATAGGGCTTCTCGCCTGATGCCACCGACTTCAGCACCGCACCATTGCCGCGCACGCTGACGGTGTTGTTGGTCTTCAGCTTCTGGAAGAAATCCCAGCCATAATTGCTGTCGCCGACGAAGCCTGAAAGCAGGTAGGCGGCCGCACCCGAATAGAGCGGGCTCGGCATGACCAGCCCATCGGCATAGGCCGGCTTGGCGAGGTCGGCCCAATGCTCCGGCTTTTCGGCGGCCGCGGTGTTGTAGACGATGCCGGTGGTGATCAGCTTGCTGCCGAAATAGGTCTTGTCGGCGTCATAGGCACCCGGCTCGATGCCATCGAGTTTGGCCTCGGGATAAGGCAGCAGCCGGTCGTCTTTCTTCAACAGCTCCATGCTGACCGCGTCGGCGATCAGAAGCACATCGGGCTGCGGGCTGCCGGCGGCGAACTCGGCCGCCATCTTGGTCAGGATGTCGCTCGTTCCTGAACGATAGATGGTCACGTCGATACCGGGCTGCGCCTTCTTGAAGGCGTCCACGGTCTTGGCCGCGTCGGCCTCCGGTTGGGATGTGTAAAGCGTCAGTGTTTCGGCGTTTGCCACGCCGGCAAACAAAGTTGCCGCGAGCGCCAGCTGGCTGGCCAGCAGCTTGATGAAGTGCGTCTTCATGAGACCTCCTGTCTTGTCTGTGCATGACCGGTCCGGCCCCTGGCCAGTTCCCCGTCTCTTCCTCCCTGCACGGCGCATATGACTGGTGGATGACACAGCGCGTGAGAGCCACAAAATATGTTCATATGTACAATGTCAATTACAAATGAACAGCATTGTGCAACAATCGACGCGCCGGAGGTCCGGCACCAGTTGACATCCGGCCGGCGCTTCCTTGAAGAGGCATCCGGTCAGGCCACGGCTCATGAGGGACAGCAACCGATGCCCACGGAAAAACCCGGACCGGCTCGCCTGCCGATGGTCTCGTCCGATCTCAGCGTCAAGACGGCCTGGCTCTACTATGTGGAAGGCTTTACGCAGGAGCAGATCGCCGAAAAGCTCAATGTCTCCAGGGTGAAGGTCATGCGCACGCTTGCCGCCTGTACCGCCGAAGGCATTGTCGTCATCATGATCAACGCGCCGACCGCCGGGCAGGTGGCGCTCGAACGGGCCCTGGAAAAGCGCTGGGGCCTCAACGCCGCTGTCGTCATCCCGACACCCTCGGCGCATGAGCATCTGGAAAAGGCGATCGGACACGCCGTCGCGACCTATCTCGGCGAGCAGATGCAGGACGGCATGACGCTGGCGATCGGAGGCGGCGCGACGCTGCATGCCAGCCTCGGCTTCCTCGCCCGC
Source organism: Mesorhizobium sp. M0496 (assembly GCF_040321205.1). Classification (NCBI taxonomy): domain Bacteria; kingdom Pseudomonadati; phylum Pseudomonadota; class Alphaproteobacteria; order Hyphomicrobiales; family Phyllobacteriaceae; genus Mesorhizobium; species Mesorhizobium sp. M0496. Next base: position 1,790 of record NZ_JAMYRC010000096.1, read on the forward strand.
CGGCAGTTGAAGCGCGCCTCCGTGGTGGCGCTCGTCGGCAGCCTGCCGCATTCGCAATGGATCAATCCATCCATCGTCGCCGCCAAGGTCGCCGATGTCTTCGACGTGGACAGCTACCAGATCACCGCGCCGGTGACGGTCGACAATTCCTCGTTGCGCGATCTGCTGTGGGCACAGCCGACCCTGCAGGAGGTGCGCCAACGCGCGGCGGCCGCCGACATCGCGCTGCTGACGGTCGGCGATATGTCGCCCGATGCCACCATCTTCCGGCACGGTATCGTGCCGTCATCGCTGATCGCTCCGCTGAAAGCGAAGGGCGCGGTCGCCAACATGCTGTGCTATTTCGTCGACGCCAATGGCGGGCTGGTCGATCACGAGGTCAACGGACGGGTCATGGCTATCGATCTCGATGTGGTCGGCCAAGTGCCGAACGTCGTGCTAGCCGCGGGCGGCAAGCGCAAGGTTCCGGCGATCCTCGCCGCGTTGAAAGCCGTCAGCACCAATGTGCTGATCACCGACAGCGATACGGCCGCGGCGCTGTTGGCGAAGGGCGGCTGAGCCGGCTTTCGGTTTAAATAAGCCCGCGCTCGCGCAAAAAGTCCTCGACACCGACATGGGTCATGGACTCGAACTCGGCGATCGCCTCGGCTACCCGCTTGCGCTGGGCCGCCAGCAGCGTGAACACCTGTTTCATCTCGCCGGAAACACCAAAACGGCTCCACCGCTCGGCGATGTGCACCGGCAGACCGATGTCGGCACAGAACGCGTCCAGACTGTCATAGCCGAGGCTGACGACAAGCTGCCTCGTCTCCTCCGCCGACATGCGCGGCTCGAAGGCGTGATCGTGCAAGCGCTGCGCCACCAGCTTGATGTCGGACGGCGACGCACCCATGACCTTGCCGAACAAGGCTTTCACGTCCAATGGGTCGAATGCAGGCATGTTGGCCTCCCTTGAGCGCAATCCAGCTAGAACATGGGTCAAGGGTTGGCGCCTGACAAGTCGTTTCTGATGTATGCCAGCGCATCATTTCGCGCCGGCTCCCGACAGAGCCTACACGAGCAAACCCATCGGATTCTCGACCAGCCGCTTGAAGGCGACCAGCAGTTCGGCACCAAGCGCGCCGTCGACGGCGCGATGGTCGGTGGACAGCGTCACCGACATCACGGTGGCGATTTTGATCTCGCCGTTCTTGACCACCGCCCGCTCCTCGCCGGCGCCGACGGCCAGGATGGTGGCATGCGGCGGGTTGATGACGGCGGCAAAATCCTTGATGCCGAACATGCCGAGGTTGGACACCGCCGTGGTGC
>NZ_JAMYRC010000097.1:0-2826 GCF_040321205.1 Mesorhizobium sp. M0496
ATCGCCGGTCCTCCCGGCGAGGGAGAAAACTGTCACCCATCTAATCAGTCCATTCTGTTACCTATCTATCCGGTTCGGACACCGGGCATTTCTCCCCGTATAGTGACGGGGAGAAAGAGGATCGCCGCAATGCCGGTGCCATCCTTTGCAACATTGGTGATTGGCAAAAACGGCGGCGAGCGTCCCTCTCCCCGTCCGCTATACGGGGAGAGGATGCCGGCAGGCAGGTGAGGGGCGGCGCCAACGCCCGGAAAGACGGACGGCAACGGCTGGGAGCGGCCAATGAATTCGCGTCGGAACGGCCTCCGACGACGACCCTTATTTTGGCTCGCCCGTCACGGGATCATAATTGATCTCAACCTTGGCCTTGTCCGACGTGTAATAGGTGACGGTGTAGGCGCCGCTATCCCAGTCGACCTCCTTCACATAGAGAAAGCCGTCGCGCTTCTCGACCTTGGCGAGGATCTCGGACAGTTTCTTGGCATTGGGCGGCGGCAGCGGCGTATAGTCCGCTGCCAAGGCCGGCCCGCCGGCAAGAAGAACGGCGACGCTTGTCATCAGAACAAATCTAGACATGGCTTTCCCTCAACTTTCCTGGGACAGAAACTCGCTGCCATGCCGGTTTGTTCCGCAGCTGGAATGGATGACCATCCAGTCCGCCGATTTGCGGAAGAAAAAGCCATGCGCCAAAAACACGATGCGCCACTTCACTATTCGTGGCCATAGGATGTTGGCGGTTCATTGGGAGGCTATATGCGCACGCGTCATGTCGTTGCCCCCAACGATGTCCCCAACTGATGGGAGCGCATCAAGCCGAGCCCTTGCTACCTGTTCGAGGCGCCGCCGCCCGCTTAACTTACGCGGCGCGTCGTTGAGCGGGGTGGAGACCTGAACGGGTTCGACGAGGGTCGACGGCGGTTACGATGCTGTGGTGGTGGTCGCAATAGACGCGATCCGGCGAAGTTGGCCCGGCACAAAAACGATAACCGCCGGGTACTGACGGGTCTTCGCTCACCGGGAAGCGGCACTGATAGACGCCTAGCTGAATGAGGGGGACGTCTCTCGAAGTTGGTCTGATATTTTCAGGCATGGTTTTTCAGGTTCCTAGTTCATAGCTTTTGCCGGCTGACGGCCGCAGTGCAACCGCGTCAGGGCGAGCTTCTCTCGTTCGGAGGGCTGTGGATCACCATATGGTGTTGATCGCAGCGTCAATAAGGCCCGAGACCCTGCTTTCGGAAGCCAATTGTTGCGACTTAAGGCCACACTTGCCGCTGCGAAGGCTTCCGGCGGACGATGTTGTCGTCCCACAGATCGCTCCGCCCTCGGGAAATCGGCAGCCGGGGTGAGGGGTGGCTTGTGGGGCCTCCAACGCGCAGCGCGCTTTCGGTTTTCAGGGACTTCAACGGCCAGCCCTGGGAGGCCAGTTGCGGGAGCGGATACAACTTTTGTCAGCAGACAACGTGGTCGCGTCCCAGAGCATCTCTCAGAACCGTCGCGCCGGTGCTATGGTGTGCCTGCATGATCAGACAGCAGGGATATGAGGCATGCCCGAAGTCACCCGCCGTACACTTCTTGCGTTCACCGCCGTGGCCTCGGTCATTGAACCGACGTTTGCTGAAGGGGAAGGTGCCTCACCCGAATTGCGGGCGCTGATTGGAACCCATGAAGCCACCTATGTCGGGCTTCACAGGGTTGTTCATCAAGCGGGCAGTAGCAGCCACGAACGCAAGAGGGCAGACCGGATTGAACAGGAAGCATTGCTGGCCATCTGCTCCTATCCTGCGATCAGCCGAGGCGACCGCCGGGCTAAGGCCGATTACCTGTTGGCCGCTGAGGCTCGGGGTGAACTCGATCTGGAAGAGCACATGCAGGCCATCCTGCACTCGATGAAGCGCTGATCGCTGCTCGACCGGGGCATCTCCACAACCAGACATCGCCGGTTTCACCACCATGACGACAAGCGGGTCGGGCATGGGCCAAACTTTATGATTTCAGGAAGGTACGCATCGTTGCACCGCCAACCGACCCACGCCTAACATAACGGCCCGTTTGAATTCGCCCGCGAAATCTGCGGCGGAATTCCTGAAGCTTGTGGTCTGCACCTAACCATCGCCGGAGATAAAATTGGGGGATGTAGTGGTGATCCAAGTGCTTCCGTTTCGATTTGCGTGCTAAAGAGAATGCGTAGCGAGATTTTGAGCGATGACAGAAAAGAGTCCAGCAAAGAAAACATGTTTTGTAGTCTGCCCGATAGGTGCGGAAGGCAGCTCAACACGCAATCATGCGGACTGGCTCTACCACGAAATAATCGAGCATGTCCTCGACCAACACTTTGCCGGAAAATTTGATGTGACGCGGTCGGATAAAATTGACCAGCCTGGCATGATTGATGCGCAGATTATTGCCCATCTTCTAGATGACGATGTTGTTATTGCAGACATGTCGGAGCTGAATCCAAATGCCTTTTACGAGATGGGCATCCGACACATGAAAGAATTGCCCATTACCCACATGTTCAAAAAAGGAGAAGTAATACCCTTCGATGTGAAACTATATCGTGCAATACAGTTTGACTATAGTAACCCAATCTCTTTGAAAGAGGCGCGGGGTGACCTTAGGCGTTCTATTGAAGCAGTCTTAGATCCGACGTTTAAGCCGGACAACCCTGTTATCAGAGCGCGAGGCGTTCAAAAGCTTAATGAGGACGCAACTCCAGCTATGTTGCTTGTGACGCAACAGCTGTGACCTGCCACTGAGAATTTCCTCCATCTGAGATTAGAGTCCGGGCCTTGATTGAAGGACGGACTGATGAAGAGAAAGCGGTTT
>NZ_JAMYRC010000098.1:0-2777 GCF_040321205.1 Mesorhizobium sp. M0496
CAGGGTCAAGCTTTCGATGGGGAGACGCGATGATATTCTTCGAGGAGGAGTTTGACCTCCTCGATGCCTTCATCGGTGAAGGCCAAGATTCCGTCGTCATCGTTGGCGCCGTACACCCAGATGACGCCGTCCTCGGGCTCGAGACCGAGGGTCAGGTCCTGGATGAGCGCATCGCTGACGCCGAGGTCCCTGGCGACACGTTCGACGGTGTAGACGTGATGCACCTTATTGCGCTGCATGATCAGGCCGCCGCTGGTTGGGTCCGCAGTTTTGCGGATCTCCAATTCCACGGCAGCAAATCATCGATCCGATGGGCTGGGTGGGCTGCGATGCGCGCCAGGATATCGGCGAGCCAGGCCTGCGGGTCGATATCGTTCATCTTGGCGCTGACGATCAGGCTGTAGAGAACGGCAGCGCGCTGTCCGCCGCGATCGGAACCGCAGAACAGCCAGGACTTTCTGCCGAGAGCGATGCCGCGCAGGGCTCGCTCGGCTGCATTGTTCGATAGGCAGATCCGCCCGTCGTCGAGGAACCGGGCGAAGGATGACCAGCGGCGCAGCATGTAGTTGAAGGCCTTGGTCAGATCATGTCCGCGCGAGAGCTTGTCGCGCGTCTCAATCATCCAGGTCTCGAGCTCGGTGACCAGCGGCGCGCTCCGCTCTTGGCGCACGGCGTGGCGTTGGCCTGGTGACAGGCCGTTGATCGCGCGCTCGATATCGAACAGGGCATCGATGCGCTTCACGGCTTCGACCGCCAGCGGATAGACCAGGTTGGGCTTCTCGCCGCGCGCTTTCTTGCGCGCCGCCGCTTCGACATCGGCCAGCTCGAACACTTTGCGCCGGCTGTGGGCCCAGCAGCTGGCTTCCAGAATAGGCGCCGGCTGACGACCCGTCGCATAGAGATCGCCATAACCGCCATAGGCATCGGCCTGCAGAATGCCGCTCCAGCCGGCGAGATGCGCCGCGGGATGTTCGCCTCGGCGATCGCGGGAATAGTAGAACACCGCCGCCGGCGGATCGACACCGCCGAATGGTCGGTCATCACGCACATAGGTCCATAATCGGCCGGTATCGGTCTTGCCCTTGGCCAGGACCGGCACCGTCGTGTCGTCGCCGTGCAGACGTGAAGCGGCCAGCACATGGGCTTCGAGTCGCTTGAACAGCGGCATCAGCGCCGCGGCGCCGGCGCCGACCTGGTCGGCGAGCGTCGACAGGCTGAACGGCACGCCTTCGCGGGCATAGCGTTCGGCCTGGCGGTTGAGCGGCTGATGCTGGCCGAACTTCTCGAACAGGATCATCGCCAGCAGGCCGGGACCGGCCCAGCCGCGTGGGGTGGCGTGGAACGGCGCCGGAGCCTGGCTGATCGCTTCGCAGTCGCGGCAGGTGAACTTCTCCCGTACGTGCTGGATCACTTTCCATTGCCGCGGCACCACCTCCAGGGTCTCGGTGATATCCTCACCCAGCCTGCGCAGCCGATGGCCGCCGCAGCAATGGCAAGCGGTCGGCGCCGGCTCGACCACGCGTTCGCGCGGCAGATGCTCGGGAAATGGCTGGCGCGCCGGTCGCTTGCGCATGTAAGGCGCCACCTCGGTGGTCCGGGCCGCGGCCTGTTCGGCGGCGATCTCGTCTTCCGTCGCCGTGCTCTCGAGTTCCTCGAAGGTGAGTTCCATCTGGTCGTGCAGGCGGGCTGAGCGTTCAGAACTCTGACCATGCAGCGCCCGCTGCAGCTTCCGGATCGTCAGATGCTGATGCGCGATCAGCGCCGCATCATCCGATGCCTTGGCCCTGGCGACCGCCAGTTCGGCCTCGACCAGCGCAGCGCGTGCGGCCTCGTCTTCGGCTCTGGCCAGCGCCGCGGTCAGCGCTGCTCTCAGCGCGCCAATATCGTCCGGAACAGCATCCTGGGCGGTGGCAACCATGCCCTGGAGTGAATCATAAAACGCGTCCGCTGACTCGCGGAAAATGGCGCAAACTCAAAGAAAAACTCAGCCCGCGCGCTGCGGACGGAACGTGTGGCGCGGGTTGCGCCAATCGATCCCGTCGAGCATGTAGGCGAGCTGCGCCGGTGATATGGAAACCGTACCGTCCGCCGGCGACGGCCATAGAAACCGGCCCTTCTCGAGCCGTTTTGCATACAGCGACATGCCGAGCCCATCATGCCAGATAATCTTGATCAGATTGCCGCTGCGGCCGCGGAAGACATAAAGATCGCCGGCATGCGGATCCCGGCCCAACGTCTCCTGAACCTGCAGAGCGAGGCCCTGCATCCCGCGACGCATATCGGTCCGGCCGACCGCCAACCAGATCCGCACCTGGCTCGGGACCGGGATCATGAAACGCCCAGCGCCTTCACCATCGCCGCCGCCAGTGTCGGCGGCGTGGTCAACGGAATCCGCAGCCGCACCTTGCCGGCGATCTCCAGCTCGATCACCGCTGGTGGCGCCGCCGGCACCGAAGCGGCGACAGGCTCATCGGGAACCACGACAACTTCGGCAAAGCCCGTCTCGCGGGCTCTCATCGCGCGGCGCCACTTATAGATCAGGCTGGTCGCGACATCGTACTGGCGCGCTACCGCCGCCACTGTGGCCCCGGGCGCGAATGCCGCAGCCAGTATCCGGCACTGATCTTCTTCACTCCAACGACGACGACGCTCCGGCCCGGTCAATAACGTCACATGGCTCATGCTGTGCTGCTAACTACGCTCGTAAGGACGACCTTAAGAGCGCAGCCTCGCTTCCGTGCCATGCTCGCGCAAGGCGGCCCTCGCCGGAGGCGTAC
>NZ_JAMYRC010000099.1:0-2272 GCF_040321205.1 Mesorhizobium sp. M0496
AGCCGCTCGCTCGCTACAGCGCTACCAACGGCGCGCTCGCGAGCAGCTTCGCTACCGCCGAGCTACACCACCTCATGGGACACGACCGTTCGAGATGAGATGTGCAGTAGAAGAACGCATGCGAGAATATCTGGAGGCATGGGATCACGTCTCAAAGAAGCAAAAACAGGGTTGGGAAATAACTAAGCTAGGTTCCGCGACGGAGCGAGCATTTAAGACCGACAGTGTGATGCGATGGAGGGTGGAGGATGAGCATACAGGTGAAACGCTCGTGGTTCTCTACTATACGCCTGTAACGCGGAAACTACGCTCGAATGCGCAGCGGTTGGGCAATTATCTGCATGCTCCAAAGAAGTATCATCCCGAGGCCGACGCATGGTGGTCGGAATTCAGGGGCTTGTTGGAGGAAATGTTGCTTCAACTGCATGATGCAACGACGGGAACGCTGTTAGGGCCAGCGCTAAAGAAAGGCAATCAAATCCAGATGACCACGGATATTCCACCAGACACCGACATTGGCCTGGCTCATGTGAAGGGAGCCACGATGAAAGTTCAGATCGATCATCTTGATGAACTGCCAAAAACCCTTGAGCAGGAAGCGGTAGTGTGGAAGCGGAATGAGAGCCAAAGGCCGTAACCAACTGTCGTATGCCGCCACGGCAAGATGCGTTGTTCAGCTCCGTTGAGCGCGCGCTATTTTGCACGATCTGCGACCGAGGCGAGCCGGTGCGGCTGGAAACTCACAAGTTGCCACGGAATTGATTGCAGGAATCACGCAGATCAAAAACGATGCGAGGGCGAATTGGTCAAACGGCCAATCCGAATTTGCACCATCGACAGTAAATAACGAACCTGTGCTAAGTTCGCGCTTCACGCGAAGGGGCAAGCATGGTCGCGTCTGCAATTACTCTGACCCAAAAAGCTATCTATCGATTAATCACAAATCTACCGACGACGGAGGAGCCGTGATGGGCAATTCCGCCAAACCGCCGCTGTTCTCATATTTGGTCAAGCCGCAGTTTCGGTTGAAATCCCCGGATCGCATCCTGACGGAAACTGACTTTGATCTCGCGCGGATCACGGTGGAGGATTTTCGGTTTGTTACCAGGGGGATGACAGAAAACCTAGCGGAGGTGCCCGCCGAAATCCGTGTGCGCAGCACTATTCTGCGACGCCTGTTATCCGAACAGGACTTGTTCAATGCGGGCCGCCTCTTGCCGCCGAGCACTGAGCTGAGAGTTTGCGCTCGGATGCTAGATTTCAACCCAATCCACCCTGCCGTGCTGCTGACGTGCGGCAACTATCCTTGGGCCGGGGATCGCCTTGAAGGTGTGGCGGCTGAGTTCCTTATGAAAGGGGTGCCGCCGTTGGCTGAGGCCATCTGGAGCTATCGCGACAACGCCGATGTCTCTCTTTCCGAGTATCTGGATGGCCTCGCGATTGCGGTTTTAGGGACACCAGTGCGACGGCGAGAAGTGATCAAATATGTGGCGGACAAGAAGGCCGCCCATGTCTCGGATCGTCGGAAGCATGTGAGCGAACAAGCAATTGATCGAGCATGGTCGCACATGTCGATCACCATCGTGAGTTCCCGAAAGGAACAGGTCCAATTGAACCACGTCTACCTTGAGGTTCTCGCCGCTATTGAGGCGTTGAGATCCAGCCCATCCATCAATCGTTATATTGATGAACTCGGCAAATGGGTGGCGTCAGCGGAGATTGTCTATCCGGACTCGGCCAAAGCTGTGGGTGTAAGCCTGCCCTTGGAACCGCGTTAGGAAAAGCAGCTTGGATGTCCGTCATTGGAACGCAAATCTACGAGGTGAGGCAGGCGGCAAAACGAAGAAGGCAAGCAGGGTAGCAGCTTACCCCTGCGGTTACCCGTTGCGGCCGCTGCGGGTGTGAAATAAGCCACAAATTGCTCTAAGTGATTGATTTTTCTGGTGCCCCCGGACGGAATCGAACCGCCGACCTTCGGTTTACAAAACCGCTGCTCTACCAGCTGAGCTACAAGGGCACGGCGCTCCCGTTAGCATATTTGTTGCGCCAGTAAAGACAAAACTCCGTTTTTTTCCGGCATGTCGTATGGGCCGTCGGCGAGGGGCATCCTGAAAACCGCCAGATTGCTTCCTACATCTAGGGAAGGTGCAATCGCTTCGAGCAGGGGTGTCGCATGATCAGATTTGTCGTACGCCTCCGGCGAGGGCCGCCTTGCGCGAGCATGGCACGGAAGCGAGGCTGCGCTCTTAAGGTCGTCCTTACGAGCGTAGTT
>NZ_JAMYRC010000100.1:0-1552 GCF_040321205.1 Mesorhizobium sp. M0496
TGAGGAAGAGCCGTCGGAACAGCTTGCCGAGTACGCGCACCGGAAGCAGGAAGGCCGGCCGAGAAGATATCCAGCGGCTTCCGTCCGGCGCGATGCCGCCGCCCGGCACGATCATGTGCAGGTGCGGATGGTGCGTCATCGCCGATCCCCAGGTGTGTAAGACGGCGGTGATGCCGATGCGCCCGCCGAGGTGCTTCGGATCCGTAGCGATCGTCAGCATCGTCTCCGCTGCCGCCTTGAACAGCAGGTCGTAGACCAGCGCCTTGTTCTGGAACGCGATGTCGGCGATCTCGGCGGGCAGCGTGAACACGACATGGAAGTAGCCGACCGGCAGCAGGTCGGCCTCACGCTCGGCCAACCACGTCCGCGCCGCCGCGCCCTGGCACTTCGGGCAGTGCCGGTTGCGGCAGGAGTTGTAGGCGATCCGCCATTGGCCGCAGTCCTCGCAAGCCTCGACGTGACCGCCAAGGGCTGCGGTGCGGCAATACTCGATCGCCGACATGACCTTGAGCTGGACGAGGCTCAGGTGACCTGCATGGGCGGCCCGATAGGCGGGTCCGGCAGCACGGAAGATGTCGGCGACCTCGATCGAGGCGCGCACGGCTCAACCGTCAGGCGAGATCTCTCCCGGCTTGAACAGGCCGAGTTTGTCGAGCGGGCTCGTCACGGCACGCACCGTCCGGGTCGCCACCTTCGCGTAAAGGGCGGTGTTGTTGAGCTTGGCATGCCCGAGCAGGACCTGGATGATGCGGATGTCGATGCCGTCCTCCAGCAGGTGGGTGGCGAAGCTGTGACGCAGCGTGTGCGGACCCACCCGCTTGGCGATGTCGGCGGCCTGGGCTGCCTCGACGACGATGCGATAGAGCTGCCGCGTGCTGATCGGCTTCATCGCGTGCTGCCCGGGGAACAGCCAGCCGTCGCGGTGCATCACGCCCTGCTGACGTCCGACCTTCCACCACTCACGCAGAAGCGTGAGCAGGTCCTCCGAGAGCATGGCGTTGCGATAGCGCCCGCCCTTGCCACGCTCGACGCGCAGCAGCATGCGCTCGCTGTCGACGTCGGCAACCTTCAGCATCGAAACCTCGGCGACACGCAAGCCCGCGCCATAGGCGACCGAGAGCGCTGCCTGGTGCTTGAGGCAGGTGGTGGCGTTGAGCAGCCGGGCCACCTCGTCGCGGCTGAGCACTACGGGCAGGTGGCGCGGATGCGCCAGCCGGACAAGCCGACGCGCCAGGTCCGGGCGGTCGAGCGTGTGGGTGAAGAAGAAGCGTAGCGCCGACACGATGCTGTTCATCGTCGGCACGGGAACGCCGTCTTCCTGCTGCTCGATCTGAAACCGACGTAGGTCGTCGGCGGTCGCTGTGTCTGGTGAACGCCCGAGGAATGTCGCCAAGCGTCCGATATCGCGGAGATAGTTGCGCTGCGTCTCCCGTGAGAAACGCCGCATGTTCATGTCGTCGATCAGCCGCTGGCGCAGCGGGCTGATCCGGGCATCGAGAATAGGATGGTGCATGGTCAGGCTCCTTGTTGAAGAAGCCCGCCATGCTCTGCT
>NZ_JAMYRC010000101.1:0-1543 GCF_040321205.1 Mesorhizobium sp. M0496
CTCTCCCCCGCTTTGCTGGGGCGAGGAACCCAAGTCCTGAGATGTCACCCCTTCGCCATGCCCTCCACCTGCGTGGCCGACAAAAACAGCATCACCACATCGCTCATCCCAAGCAGCGGCGTAAAGGTCACGATCGTAATCCCGCCCGTCGCGTTGGTGCGGGTCAGGCCTTCGGAATAGATGTCGAGCGGCGGTTCCTCGTCGAACCAGACGCCGTGCAGGGTCTCGCCCTGCCATTTCTCGCGGCCTTTTTCGAAACTCTTGAACGACAGCACCGATTCATCGGCCTGCACATCGCCGCCGCCGCCCCAGCGCACCACGACGCTGTCGAGCGCACCGGGCGCGCCGCGGCCCATGGCGGTCTGGACGATGGCGTCGGCGGGGATCATGCCGGTGCCCCAGGCCGCCTGCTGCTGCGGCGGGCCGACGAGCACGCGCTGCGGATTGTCGCGCGTGCCTTCGCCGGTGACGCCGGCCGCCCACAAACGAACCGCGCTGTCAAAAACCTTGCCTTGCCACCAGGAGGGATAACGCCCGGTCAGGTGCATGGCCCACTCCGCGCCGCCGGCGCGGGTCTTGCCGAGCTGGTTGCCCGCCATGAACAGCCGCTCACGATTGGTGGCACCTGCCGCGTGAAACTCGGCCTGGCGCTGGTACGGCTGGTAAGCGGCAAGAAGATTAGTGCGGCGCCTGCGGTCCAGTTCCGCAAGCAGCGCCAGATATTCCGTCCTCGCTGACATCGTCCGGTTTTTCGAGGAACGGTTTGACGACGCCCTCAAGGGCGCGGATGCGGTTGCGGATCTCGTCATCGCTCAAGCCATCCAGTTGGTTGATGGTGACATGCAAATCCTTGGGCAGCACCGACAGCACGATCTTCAGATACTGGTCGGGCTTGTCGGCGCGCACCTCGGCGATGACGCCGGCGCCATGGGTGCGGAAATCGGCGCGCACGGCAGCCAGGAAATCGTCGCCCAGCGTCTTTTTCGCGCGCTTGGAGCGCGGCTTGGTGGCCGCCGGGCTGGTGGCGGGTTTACGCCTTGCCGGCTTTGCCTTGGCGCGCGTTGGCCGGGCGGCGGTTTTGTCAGTCATGGACGTGGCCGTCCGTGGCATTGGCATCGGTGGCGGCAACGTCGGCCTTCGACATCGATCTGGCCCGGCTGCCCGGCTTCTTCGAGCGGGCGGATTTCTTCCTGGCCTTCTTGGTGCGTTTCGGCCTCGCCGCCTGGGCAGGCCTCGTCGGTTGGGCAGGCCCTGCCACGCTGGCCCGCGCCTTGAGGCGCGCCATGGCGAGACCGACAAGCTGCCCGCCGACGCCTGCCTGCGGGAAACAAAAGCCACCGGTCGCATCCCGCACCATGCCGATCAGCACGCCGGGAGCGACCGGCTCGGCACGGCCAAGACGGGGCCGCGGCGCAGCACCCTCGAATTCGCCGATGGCGCTGACGATCTCTTGGCCGTCATCGCCGGTGATGATGGTGGCGTAGCGTGTGGACATGATTTTCTCGCAAATGTCGCGCTTCTGGCGCCCCCCTCTGTCCTGCCG
>NZ_JAMYRC010000102.1:0-1455 GCF_040321205.1 Mesorhizobium sp. M0496
CTATCGGATTCACACATTTCGCAGTCCGAGGTTGGCGCCGTATTTGATGGCCCAGAATTCGGCGAGGCCGATGCGCATGACCTTTGGGCCGGGCTTGCCGTAGTAGCCGGTCCAGCCGCCGAGGCGTGCGATGACCCAGGCGGCGAAGGCCAGAGAGCCTTTGGGATGGGGATTGCGTTGTCGCTCGGTTTTGCCTTCGAGCTTGGCTGAGACAGCTTCGAGGATGGTCTGGTCGTCGGGATCGAAAGCATCGCTGAGGCGCTGATCGGTGTTGCCGTCGCGGGCCTGCACGAGTTGCTTGATGGTGACGGCGGCGATCGTGGCAGCGGCGGCGAAGTTGATCATGGCGTGCGGATCGCCGATGTCGGCGGCCTCGATATCGAAGCCCGCCGTCTTGAGGGTGCGGAAGAACTCCTCGATGGTCCAGCGCGACCGGTAGAGGTCGACGATACGGCGCGCTTCGACCTTGGTGGCGACACAGTGGGTTGTCAGCAACCGCCAATGCACCGGTTCGCTGCCCTCTTCCGGTTTCGACACCTCGCGAACATCGACCAGTGTTAAATCGACCGTCTCGGGCAACGCCGGATCGGCTGCATTGAGCGGCCGGCGCACCGCCACCGGGGCGAAGCGCAGCGCAAGTTCGGCGTCTCGCGCTCGTCGCCCGGGCGCAGCGGGGATGGTCACGGCAAAGCGGCCTTGCTCGGGCTGGGCGTCGATGAAGGCGAGCAGCAAGTCTGGCCCTTCTTGCGGCGCCTCGATGCGCCGGTTCTGGCAGGCCCGCACGATCAGGTCGACATTGTGCGGGCGCTCCGCGAAGAGTTCGTAAAAGTCGCTCTCGCGGTCCGACACCATGGTGATGCTGGCCGCACCATCCAGAACCGCGCCAGCCTGCTTGGTCGCGTCGATCCAGCGCCGCGACTCCTTATTGGCCGTCACCCGCTGGCGCCGCGGCGCCAGTTCACCCGCGTTGCGGTTCCAGACCTGCATCGAGACCAGGCCCAGCAGCGCTCCCGTGCCGGCCTCCAACGCCAGCACGGGGTGCAGCAGCAGGCCTGCCACGTTGCCCCTGCCGACCGGGCCATAGCCGGCTCGCGCCCGCCGGCTGCCCAGCACCAACTCCGAGGTGTCTTGCACGGCAACGACATGACGACCCGCCACGCGCCGTCCGGTCAGCCTTCCGGCATGGAGCGACATCTCTGCCGCCGTTACCGAAGGGTTGCGCAAAAGCCGCGTGAATTGCATTTCGGCCGCCCGTTTGCCTCCGAGCCGCCGGATACACGATCCAGGCCGCGCCACCAGCGCCCGATGCAAGCAGACCCCCCTTTTTCCAGGCGGCGATCGCCAAATCGCCCCAGCCCGTACTCGATCCCGGTCATTCAAACCTCCTTCAGCGTCCCGGCCCAAATAGAATCGAGCTTCGCCCCAAAACGCAACCGAGATGTGTGAATGCAATAG
>NZ_JAMYRC010000103.1:0-1396 GCF_040321205.1 Mesorhizobium sp. M0496
GCGGAAGTCAGAGGGAAAGGTCTCAAAGCTGAATCCTTCAAGGAATGGTTACTCACGTAAGTTCCGGAGGCTGGCGACTCAGCCCTATATTGCTCCCCGAACGGCGACCGACTGCATCCGCTCGCTGATTGAGGATCAGTGCTCCCGCCGAATATGTTTGGTCCCGGCATTTAAATGGAGCGGCTCAACAACACCGTCCGGCTGAAAGTTTGGAAGGGCAACGTCATCGTGGTCGGCCGCAAGGGCCCGAACAGGCTTCCGCCTCCACGCCTTCAGGGAGAATTCGGTGTACGACCAGCGCGACGTGCAGGGCTTCGTCAAGCTGTACACGCTGCGACTGCTCCCGGGCGCCCCGGCCCATGGCAAGTAGCGGAGACGGAAAGCGCCCGCCCAAGGGGCGGGGCGCTGTTCCGTATCGGTTTTCTGGATCAAACGAAGGTGAAGTCCGACGCGGTCAGGCCTAGGTCGGCCACGGTGACCACACCGCCCAGGTGGGCGAACTCGTGCGCGCTGCCGTCGGCGGTGACATAGGCCAGAGTTGCGACTCTGTCGGTGTAGCTGCTTTGGTAGACAATGATGTCGCCGGCCTGCTCGCCGGAGATCGCACGCGCCGCCTCATTAGCAGAGTTGAAAGATTCGCCAGTGATTACCACGACATGTTCGCCGTTCGCACCCGAGGCCGCGCCACTGTAGAAGCTGCTCACCGGGTAGCCGGACTGTATACTGGCGTTGTTGACGAAGTTCGCGCCAAAACCGTCGTTGTAGAGGCCCACCGCATCGAAGGCGAACTTGTCCTCCGCCGGGTTGAAATCGGTGATAGTGGTAATGTCCGGCTTCGACCCGACACTCGGATCGACCCCAGGCACCGGATTGTGGAACTGGAACACGAACGTGTCATTGTCGGTGCCCCCGGTCAACGTATCCTGGCCGTCACCCACGTAGAGGACATCCTGGCCGGGACCGCCGCTGAGCCTGTCATTGTCCTCACCGGAGATGCGCGCGTTGAAGCGGCCGTTGTCGCCGGAGAGATCGTCCCAGCCATCTCCGCCGAAGATGCGGTCGTTACCCTCGCCGCCAAGGGCTCGGTCACTGCCCGGGCCAGCCGAGATCTCGTCGTTGCCGCCACGACCGTCAATCCAGTCACCGCCCTGGAAACCCTCCATCCAATCTTCACCCTTGGTGCCGAGGAGTGTTTCGGCATCCGGGCTACCCTCGATAATGTTTGCCATCGAAAAATACTCCTAATGATGCACCCTGCCTGACGCGTTCATATTGCTCATCGGGTAATTAGAGAAATCGATTGCTTGGATAGACACACATTTACGAAATGGATGCATTCACGTTCACTTCGCCCTTCCGCTGAGCAGTAGCGGGCTCGCAGGCGGCGGGGACGCGC
>NZ_JAMYRC010000104.1:0-1227 GCF_040321205.1 Mesorhizobium sp. M0496
TTTTTGTTACGCCTTGTGGCGCGGGTTGAGCAACCGGCGGAGGCGCGGAGCCTTCCATCAGCACAGCGTCGGAGCCGGTTGCGGTAATGACCTCGGCATAGGCTGCCGGGGTCTGGTAGCCGAGCGAGGAATGTGGCCTGGCGGTGTTGAAGTCCTCCCTCCATTCGGCGATGGCGCTTCGGGCGTGGTCGAGACCGAAGAACAGGCTCTCGTTCAACAGCTCGTCGCGCATGCGACCGTTGAAGGATTCGACATAACCATTCTGCATCGGCTTGCCCGGCGCGATGTAATGCCATTCGATCGCGTGATCCTTCGACCATGCGAGGATGGCGTTCGACGTGAACTCGGTGCCGTGGTCGGAGACGATCATGCCCGGCTTGCCGCGGTGGGTGATCAGTTCCGTCAGTTCACGGGCAACCCGACGGCCGGAGATCGAGGTGTCCGGGATCGCGGCCAGGCATTCGCGCGTCACGTCGTCGACGATGTTGAGCACGCGGAACCTCCGGCCGCAGGCGAACTGGTCATGCACGAAATCCAGCGACCAGCGCGCGTTCGGCTTTGCCTCGACTAGGATTGGCGCCCGCGTGCCGACCGCTCGCCGCCTTGCCCGGCGCTTGCGCACCGTCAGGCCTTCCTCGCGGTAAAGACGGTAGATACGGTTGACCCCAGATGCCTCGCCCTCCCGCCGCAGAAGGACGAACAGGCGTCGATAGCCGAAACGCCGGCGCTCGTTGGCGAGGTCACGCAGCCGACTACGCAGCTCCGTCTCTGGCGGTCGGCGAGACTGGTAGCGGATCATCTTGCGATCGGCGCCGACGAAGGAACAGGCCCGACGCTCCGATAGGCCCATGACGGCCTGCAGATGAGCGACGGCTTCGCGCTTGGCGGCGGGCCCTACCATTTTTTTGACAGAAGCTCGCGCAATGCCGAGGCTTCCAGCATCTGGTCGGCGAGCAGCTTCTTCAGCCTGGCGTTCTCGTCTTCCAGAGCCTTCAGCCGCTTGGCGTCAGAGACGTCCATCCCGCCATACTTGGCCTTCCAGTTATACAGCGTCGCCTCCGAGACCCCGTGCTTACGGGCAAGATCGCCCGCCTTCGCACCCGCCTCATGCTCGCGCAGAACCGCGATGATCTGCTCTTCCGTAAACCGCTTTCTCTTCATCAGTCCGTCCTTCAATCAAGGCCCGGACTCTAATCTCAGATGGAGGAAATTCTCAGTGGCAGGTCA
>NZ_JAMYRC010000105.1:0-1199 GCF_040321205.1 Mesorhizobium sp. M0496
AGGGCAGGGCTATCGCATATGAGTAAAGAGGTCATAGAAGAAATCTTTGCTCCAGTTTGCCCTTCGCATCTTGCTGGCAATTGGTTTGTCGAGCGGATGGGCAGCCAAGATGTTTTGCGCGAGCCTTCGGATGACAGCCAGATTTTGTGGCGCGTTGTCCTTTCGGGTGCGGGCGTCATCTTCATGGAAGACAACATCGAGGCTCCAGTGCAACTGGTTTTCGATCGTCCAGTGGGCACGCACGGTCTCGGCCAATTTCCTGGGCGTGAGCAGCTTGGAGAGCGCGATGTAGCGGACCGACGCGGCCGTTTTATTGTCGGCCGTGCGCAGGGCTTCGATGCGACCGATGGCCTTGAGGCCTGGGAACACAGGCAGGTCCTTGAGTTTGGCAAGCGGCAAGATGCTGGCTCGGCGCACTTCGGTGCGACCGTGAGCAGTGTCGCGCGTTTCGAAGCAGGCGATCTCGCCTGCCGCGGCAAAGCTTTTCTCAGCCGCGGCAAACAGACGGCCACGATTGGCCTTCAGCCCGAAGGCGTAATGTGCCTTCTGCGCAATCAGCGCTTGAGCCGTGTCGGGGCGGCAATGCAGGGCGTCGGCGGTGACCGTGCAGCCCTTAAGATCCAAGCTCTTCAGCAACGCCAGCGTCGCTCCGACCTCGTCGGAGGCCGGCGCCCGCGTTGCCGCAATCGTCAGCCTGGTCTCGGCATCCCAGGCGCTGACCATCAGCGGCGGCATGAAGGCATGCCCCTTCTCATAGCCGCGCCTGAGCGCCTTGCCGTCGATAGCCACCACGCCACGCGGCGAGCCAAGTCCAAGTTGGCGCCGCAACGCCGACATGAAGGCACTCAGCGCGTTCGACAATTCCTGCGGATCAAGAAGCCGAAACACCCGGCTGAAGGTGTCGTGGCTTGGACATCCATGCTTCAGCTCGACGATCTCTTTCAGGTCGTCTTCCCGTCCCTCCACGAATTCAGCAATGTCCACACAGCTTTTGGCACCGCACAGCGTCGCTGCAAGCGCCAGGAACAGAAGCTCCGCAAGATTATGCCGCGCATTAATATCACGCGGATCGCGAACCTCTCGCAAGATAGACATAACCAACGGCACTGCGGCCTCCTCTGTAACGAGAAAGCCTCTCAAGAATCCCTCTTTTCCTACTTGGCAAGAGCAAATCAACTTATCTGCGATTCCCCTGCCCT
>NZ_JAMYRC010000106.1:0-1183 GCF_040321205.1 Mesorhizobium sp. M0496
CGAGCGGCTGATGGAGTTGGAGGTTGGGGCCGCCACCGGCGCCGCCTATGGCGAGAAGAACCCGTTGCGCACGGCCCAGCGCAACGGCTATCGCGAGCGCGACTGGGAGACGCGGGCCGGCACTGTCGAACTGCGCATCCCCAAGCTCAGGAAGGGCTCCTACTTCCCCGGTTTTCTCGAACCGCGCCGCATGGCCGAGAAGGCGCTGACCGCCGTCATCCAGGAGGCCTACGTCCAGGGTATCTCGACCCGCTCGGTCGACGATCTGGTCAAGGCCATGGGCATGAGCGGCATCTCCAAAAGCCAGGTCAGCCGGCTGTGCGAAGAGATCGACGGCAAGGTCAAAGCGTTCCTTGAAAGACCCATCGAGGGCGACTGGCCATATCTGTGGATCGATGCCACCTACCTGAAGGTGCGCCGCGGCGGCCGCATCGTCTCGGTCGCCGTCATCATCGCTGTCGGCGTCAATGCGGACGGCCGACGCGAGGTGCTGGGCATGGAGGTCGGCACGTCTGAGGCCGAGCCGATCTGGACGGAGTTCCTGCGCAAGCTGACCCGCCGTGGCCTGCGCGGCGTCAAGCTCGTCGTCTCCGATGCCCATGAAGGCATCAAGGCGGCCGTCACCAAGGTGCTGTGCGCGACATGGCAGAGGTGCCGCGTCCACTTCATGAGGAACGTGCTGGCCCATGCCGGCAAGAGCGGGCGCCGCGTCGTCTCCGCTTTCATCGCCACCGCCTTCGCCCAGGAAACGCCCGGGGCCGCAAGCACGCAATGGCGCGCCGTCGCCGACCAGATCCGGCCGAAGGTGCCGAAGCTGGCGACAATCATGGACGATGCCGAGCCCGACGTGCTTGCCTACATGACCTTCCCCAAGGAGCACCGCGCCAAGCTGCACTCGACCAACCCGATCGAGCGCCTCAACGGCGAGATCAAGCGGCGCACCGAGGTCGTCGGCATCTTCCCAAATGATGGCGCCATCGTCCGCCTGGTTGGCGCTATCCTGCTCGAACAGAACGACGAATGGGCCGTGCAGCGCGCCAGATACATGACGCTGGAAACCATCAGCCAAATGAGCGATGATCCTCTGATCAGCCTGCCAGCCGTGGCACGCTGATCAGCCCGGCCCCATGCCGGAGAGCGCGGCGACCAAGCCGTCAGCTACACCACGCAGCGGGACACGATC
>NZ_JAMYRC010000107.1:0-1041 GCF_040321205.1 Mesorhizobium sp. M0496
CGTGTTGGGGTGGACGGCCCCCGACGGCATCATGATGTGCCAGAATGAGGTCGTTACAGATCTCAAGCAAGGGAGACCGTCCGTGGAAAATCTTATTCGCATTGGCATGGATACGTCAAAGAGCGTTTTCCAATTGCATGGCGTGAATGAAGCTGAACAGCCGGTGCTGCGCAAGAAGCTGCGGCGTGGCCAGGTGCTTGCCTTTTTTGCCGGGCTTTCGCCGCTGAAGGTTGGCATGGAGGCCTGCGGCGCGGCGCATTACTGGGCGCGGGAATTGCGTACGCTGGGTCATCATGTGCTGCTGCTGCCTGCGCAGCACGTGAAGCCCTATGTCCAGCGCTCCAAGTCGGATGCGGCCGATGCCGAGGCGATCTGCGAGGCGATGAGCCGGCCACGCATGCGCTTCGTTGCCGCCAAAAGCGCCGACCAGCAGGCGGCACAGATGTTAGCGAAACTGCGCGCGCAGTTCATCGGCCGGCGCACGCAGCTGGCCAATTCGATCCGCGGCTTTGCGGCGGAGTTCGGCCTGACCGCGCCCAAGGGGCTTTCCCGGCTCGGCGATCTGCTGGCCGACATTCGCATCGACGCGACGGTCCCGGACCTAGCCAGGGACATGTTCGAGACCCTGGCGCGCGACTATGCGCATATCAGCGGCGAGGTCGCCGCACTCGATGAAAAGCTGCTTACGCTGCACAAGCAGAACGAAATGAGCCAGCGGCTGGCCGCCATACCGGCGATTGGTCCTGTCGGAGCGACGCTACTGGCCATCAAGGTTACGGATGCACATGGCTTCAGATCGGGGCGCGACTTTGCCGCCTGGCTCGGACTGACACCGAAAAATCACTCGACGGCAGGTAGAAACAGGCTTGGCGTGATTACCCGCGCTGGTGACGAGATGCTGCGAAGCGTGCTGGTGGTGGGCGCCACCGCTCTCATCCAACATATGCGGCGCGGCAGCAAACGGGTTTGGCCCTGGTTACAGACCCTGATTGCGCGCAAAACCCCCAAGCTGGCAGCAGTGGCGCTGGCCAACAAGCTGGC
>NZ_JAMYRC010000108.1:0-1033 GCF_040321205.1 Mesorhizobium sp. M0496
TGGCCTTCACCGATGAAGGCATCGAGGAGGTCAAACTCCTCCTCGAAGAATATCATCGCGTCTCCCCATCGAAAGCTTGACCCTGTACCGCAGCGCTCATGGCCGCCGGACACGCACGTCTGCGGTCTTCACCGGACGGGTACGATTTGTCATCATTCTCCCGATCATCTTCGTGACCTGGATGCTGCTGGTGAAGATCATCAGCGATGTGAAGAAGGCCAATGTCGACTGGACCGGCGTCACCACCATCATCGGCTTCATCGCGCTGGCTTTCTGGCTGCGCCATGTCACCGGGATGTGAAAAGAGCGAATAGCGAATAGCGAGTAGGGAGTAGGGAATGGGGTGCGAGGGATTCCTTGGTATCCCTGCCTTTCCCTACTCGCTATTCGCTACTCACTATTCGCTCTAATCTCCAAAACCTTTCGAACCTTTTCCCGCGTCGCGCCGACTGATGGTCAGGGGCGAATGGGTCGCCTCGATCAAGGATCCAGGAGATCATCGTGTTCAAGCGCACTCTCACCTCAGGCCTCGTCGCCATTTTCGTCGCCACCGGCGCGCTCGCCGGCACTGTCGGCACCTCGTCCGCCCACGGCATGTACGGCCATCATCACAACCATCATAAGAAGCACTTCAAGAAGTTTTGGTGGAAGCACCACAATCCTCATCACCACAGGCACGGCAAGGTGATCATTTTCCTTTGATGGAGGGACCCATTCTTCCAAGAGGGCGGCTTCGGCCGCCCTTTTTGCATTGGCGATCACCTTGTGAAGGGGGACGGCAAAGCCGCCGATCTCCCCGGCAAGGGCAGGGCAATCGCATATGGCGCTCCCCCACTCCGTCTCGGCTTCGCCGAGCCACCTCTCCCCCACATTCGTGGGGGAAGAGGAAATGCCAACCACCGAGGTCGCGGCCTTGAAAAGCCTGGGTTTCCTCTCCCCCATGGACATGCTATCGGATTCACACATTTCGCAGTCCGAGGTTGGCGCCGTATTTGATGGCCCAGAATTCGGCGAGGCCGATGCGCATGACCTT
>NZ_JAMYRC010000109.1:0-1033 GCF_040321205.1 Mesorhizobium sp. M0496
GCCACCTTGTATCTACACGAGAGAGATTTCGTGGGATTAGAGCGATTGAGCCAAGGTCCGGGCGGCCGCCCGGACCTTGGCTTGGCGAAGTCGCCCGTACCACCTGAGGTTACAACCGCGGGAGAGCTTGGGATCTTCGCCTTCGTCACGCACGACCGAACAGTCGCTTGGTTCCAACCGTACGCACAAGGCAGGTTACCGTGAACAGGATTATTTGTGGAGTTGATGTTTCGAAAGATTGGCTGGACGCGCATGTCCGGCCTGGCGGAGCGGCAGCGCGCTTCGCCAACGATGCGGCGGGGATTGCAGCTCTTTGGCTGTTCTGCCGCAGCCATGGCGCAGCCCTTGCGGTGATGGAGGCATCGGGCGGCTATGAACGGCTGGGGTTCATGCTCTTGTGGGCGCACGGCATGCCGTGCGGCGTGGTCAACGCCAAGAGCGTGCGCCGTTTCGCCGAGGCGATGGGCTATCTTGAGAAGACCGACAGGATCGACGCCGCTGTCATCGCCCATTA
The DNA here is from genome assembly GCF_040321205.1 of Mesorhizobium sp. M0496. Lineage (NCBI taxonomy): Bacteria > Pseudomonadati > Pseudomonadota > Alphaproteobacteria > Hyphomicrobiales > Phyllobacteriaceae > Mesorhizobium > Mesorhizobium sp. M0496. Next base: position 515 of record NZ_JAMYRC010000109.1, read on the forward strand.
CGGCGCAGTCAAGAACACGGTGCCGACGCCACCGCCAAGCGCTGCCCAACAGCGGCTTACCGCGTTGGTTGGCCGGCTTTGCCAGATTGTCGGCGATGCGACCATCAACAAGCAGCGTAGAAGTGCCGCACGCGACGCCGAGGTAGGCGCCAGCATCGAGGCGACGCTGGCCTTCCTCAAGCGCGAGCAACGGCGCCTGGAAGGCGAGATCGCCTCGATGATCGATGACGATCCGCTGTGGGCCAGGCTGGAGCGGGCCTTTCGTTCGCTCAAGGGCGTAGCCGGACGCACTGTCGCCCGTCTGATGGCCGAACTGCCCGAGATCGGCCTCATCTCCAACAAGGCCATCGCCAAGCTGGCAGGCCTGGCTCCTTTCGCCAACGATAGCGGCAAGCGCACCGGCAACAGGCATGTGCGAGGCGGACGCGCCGGGCCGCGTGGCATCCTCTTCATCGTCGCAGCCATCGTGGCCAAATTCGATCCTCATCTCAAAGCTTTCGCTCAACGGTTGCAACAGGC
>NZ_JAMYRC010000110.1:0-847 GCF_040321205.1 Mesorhizobium sp. M0496
AGGTGTGCCGTTGAAACATGTTCTTGTCATTGACGATGATGCCGCAATGCGGCGCCTCATCGCCGAGTATCTCACGATGCATGCCCTGAAGGTAACCGCAGTCCACGATAGCAAGCAGTTTGACTATGTTCTTTCACGTGAGCCAGTCGATCTCGTGGTTGTTGACCTTAACCTAGGCCGGGAGGATGGACTTGCGATCGTCCGCAATCTGGCGACAAAATCGGATGTTCCTATCATAGTGATCAGCGGCGACCGGCTTGATGAGGCGGAAAAAGTGGTTGCACTGGAGCTCGGCGCAACCGATTTCATTCCCAAGCCTTTCGGGATGCGCGAATTCTTGGCCCGCATTCGAGTAGCGCTACGCCAGCGCATTTCTAGTCCGCGAACCAGAGAGCAGCGCTCATTTCGCTTTGGGGCCTGGAAGCTCAGCGTGAAGCAGCGGCGACTGATCTGTGCGGAGCGTGGCGAGGTCAAGCTTACCGCATGTGAGTTCAATCTCTTGATCGCATTTCTGGAGAACCCCCGCAACGTGCTATCCAGAGAACGGCTTTTGCTCGCGAGCCGTGTGCGTGGAGAAGAGGTGTACGATCGAAGTATCGATGTCCTAATCATGCGCTTGCGCCGAAAGCTGGAGGCTGATGCGGCCAACCCTCGCCTGGTCAAAACATCCCGTGGCGCAGGGTACTTCTTCAACGCTGACGTAGATGTTAGCTACGGAGGCACGTTGGCCGCGTGACAGTGAGCTATGCTGGAGATTGGGGTGACGAGGCTGATCAAGCCTTCCAACAGTACCAGCCTGATCAATTACGGCGAGAGCTACCGGTCCGGAGATCGCATCAGCCCCTCT
>NZ_JAMYRC010000111.1:0-811 GCF_040321205.1 Mesorhizobium sp. M0496
GGGCAGGGGAATCGCACATGAGTACAAACGGACTCTTGTGTGGTGTGCGGAAATCGATTCTGAGAGGACCTCTGAATGATCGGAGGCCGTGATGGTGTTTCTGGATGTATTCGGCGAGGTGCCGGACCCGCGGGACTTGACCGCGCAGCACTCGTTGCCGGAGATTTTGTTCGTAGCACTTGCGGCGGTGCTTTGCGGGGCGACGCACTGCACGGAGATGGAGCTGTTTGCCAGGAACCGTCTCGATCTGTTGCGGCAGTTCATTCCGCTCGAGCGTGGCGCGCCCAGCCACGACACCTTCAGCCGGGTGCTGGCGGCTCTCGATCCTGTCGCCCTCAACGATGCCTTCATGCGCTTCATGACCGCGTTCGGCGGGCAGGCGCGCATCGATGCGCCGAAAGGGCAGGTCGCCATAGATGGCAAGAGCCTGCGGCGCGCCTACGCCAAGGGCTGCTCGCATATGCCACCGCTGGTGGTGACCGTCTTTGGCTGCGACACCTTCATGAGCCTGGCCCAGACCGTGGCGCAGAAGGGCGGCGAAGTGCAGGCCGCGATCGCGGCGCTCGAATTGTTGTCGCTCAAGGGGCTGACCGTAACGGCCGACGCCTTGCACTGCCATCGCCGCATGACCAAAACCGTGCGCGAGGGCGGCGGCCACTACGTGATCGCCATCAAGGGCAACCAGTCGAAACTGGCCAGCGAGGCCAAGGCCGCCCTCGACAAGGCGGCGGCCAGCAAAGCAACCAAGTTCCATCAGACCGAAGAGGATGCGCATGGCCGCCACGAGGTGCGGCGTGCCTTCGTCATTCCC
>NZ_JAMYRC010000112.1:0-717 GCF_040321205.1 Mesorhizobium sp. M0496
AGGGACAGCGATTGCGCCCTGCGTGGTTTCGCCTTCACAGGGGGGAGAGTCGAGAACGTCTGTGACGGCCTCGTCGATTATCAGCGCCAGGATCAGGTGGGCCGTCAGCCAGCTTCGGGCGAGCCGCTCGTCTCGCGCGGGAAGCTTGTGGATGCCCATTCCGCTCTTGAGCCGCTTGAAGGCGAGTTCGACCTGCCAGCGCAGCCGATAGGTTCGCAGCACCTCGTCGGCCGTCAATTCATCGGCCGAGACCGAGGTCAGCAGCATGACGAAGCCCGCGGCAATGAGGGTCATCGGCTGCAGCCTGTTGCTGCAGCGGCGCTGATTGCCCCGCTTTGCCACCTTCTGGGCCCTTTGCGTGGCCTTCTCATCCTTGCGCTTGACGATGAGCCTTGCCCGCAAGGGCGGCCCGTCTTGACCCTTGCGACGCCGTGAATGCTCCACGAGCACGTTCATCTCGCAAACCTCATCAGGCTGCATGGGCTCATAGATGGCGTTCCAGTCGACCCGTTGCCCGTCGGGCGTGGTCAGCCGAACACTGGTCCAGCCCGTGCGCACGATGAAGTCGGCACCCGCCGACACCACCTTTTCAAGGGACGGGGCGCGGGCGTAGGCGCGATCGCCAACAACAATGTCGCCTTGGCGCAGCGGAGCACGCAAGAAGCTTTCACCACCGCGCGCGTCGCTGATCTCCAGATGCGTGAAGCGCGCGAGCGC
>NZ_JAMYRC010000113.1:0-692 GCF_040321205.1 Mesorhizobium sp. M0496
GCACGCACGACCCGGCTGCGCCAGCAGATGGCCGAGCGCGGCATCGACGTACTGCTTGTCTTGAATGAAGGGAATATGAACTATCTCACGGGCTACGAGGGGTTTTCGGACTACGTGCCACAACTCGCCCTTGTATGTCAGGAAGAGGAGGAGCCATGGCTTATATTGCGTGAAATGGACATAGTATGTGCGGAGGCCAGTTCTTACCTGCCGCAATCACAGCTGCTCAGCTACCCGGAGAAGTACATCGGTTCGAGTCAACTCACGGCATGGCAGCCCATTGCTGACCTTGTCCGCGAGCGCAGTAAGTCGAACCGTATTGGGGTCGAACTGTCAGGGAAGATGCTTGGAGTGAAGGGCCATGCCGCCTTAAGCAAAAGCTTAGGCATTGCGGAGTTTATCGATGCCGACGGTATGGTTTCCGCGCTGAGGACGATAAAATCACCTGCTGAGATCGCCTATATGGAGCAAGCGGGGAAGATCGTTGATAGGGCTATGCAGATCGGTAGGCTTTCAATCTCTGTAGGCGCTCGACAATGCGACGTAGGCGCTGCCGTATCACAAGCGCTCATGGGTGGCACTCCAGAATTTCCGGGCTCATACGCTCGCCACCCTATCTCCATGAATGTAGGTTCCCCTGCGAACGCCGTGCATGCTGCATGGACTGACGAACGATACAAGATGGGCTGCCA
>NZ_JAMYRC010000114.1:0-627 GCF_040321205.1 Mesorhizobium sp. M0496
CTGGACGCGCTCTTCAAATGGCCGCTCTACCAGGCCGCCACCGTCCTCGAGCAGCGTCAGCGCCAGCGCGGCCGCAAGATCTACAGCTTGCACGCGCACGAGGTGGAATGCATCGGCAAGGGCAAGGCGCACATGCCCTACGAGTTCGGAGTGAAGGTCTCGCTCGCCACCACGCTGAAGCGCTCCAAGGGTGGCCAGTTCGCTCTGCATGCAAAAGCGCTGCCCGGCAATCCCTACGACGGCCACACGCTGGCAAGCGTCATCCCCGACATGGAAGAGACCATCGGCAACCAGATCGGCCGCATCCTCGCCGACGCCGGCTATCGCGGCCACAACGCACCACAGAGCCACAAGTTCAGGGTCTTCACCAGCGGCCAGAAACGCCGCGTCACCCCGGCCATCAAACGCCAGATGCGGCGGCGGTCGGCGGTCGAACCGGTGATCGGCCACATCAAGGCTGAGCACCGCATGGGCCGCAACTACCTCGCCGGCCAGCAGGGCGACGCCGTCAACGCCATCCTGGCTGCCGCCGGCTACAACTTCTCCCTCCTGCTCAGGTGGCTGAAGGGTTTTTTGTCCCTCTTGATCGCTCTCTTCCAACTCCGGCCCAAGCCGGTCGCCGCTTAG
>NZ_JAMYRC010000115.1:0-616 GCF_040321205.1 Mesorhizobium sp. M0496
GTTCGAACGTCTCGATGACGATCATGCTTCCGCCGCAGCACCGGCATGGCGGACGGAAGTCAGTCGGTTCTACCGAGTTGTCGTCTTCCGACGGCGCAGCGACGTTCAGCAGTTCGCGGGCGCGTGCGAGGCTGGTCTTGCGAGCGGAGTTGGCGAGCAGGCCGTAGTGCCGGATGCGGTGGAAGCCACGTGGAAGGACGTGGAGCAGGAAACGGCGGATGAACTCGGCGGTGGCGAGTGTCATGACCTGCTGCCGATCGGTGCCGTCACGACGATAGTCCTTGTAGCGGAACGTGACCCCTGCCTCATCGAACCGGATGAGGCGGCGGTTCGAGATCGCAACCCGGTGGGTATAGCGGGACAGATAGGCGAGCACCGCCTCCGGCCCGGCGAACGGCGCCTTGGCGTACACCACCCAGTGCTTCTTGCGGACCGGCGACAGGTGCCGCACGAATGCCTGCCGCGCGGACAGGTGCGCCATCGATCCGAAGAAGGCGAGCTGTCCTGCGTCGTGCAGCGCGACCAGCCGGGTGAGGAAGAGCCGTCGGAACAGCTTGCCGAGTACGCGCACCGGAAGCAGGAAGGCCGGCCGAGAAGATATCCAGCGGCTTCCGTC
>NZ_JAMYRC010000116.1:0-534 GCF_040321205.1 Mesorhizobium sp. M0496
ATCGCGACGCCGAGGCTGGCGTAGTAGGCAACCGCCGCCTTGAGGAAGGCGATGGCGCTTTCTTTTTTCTCGTCGGGCAGTATCTGCGAGAAGGCAATGCGCGAGGCGTCGTCGATGCAGACATGGACGAACTCCCAGCCGGCGCCGCGCGACTTGCCCTTTTGCGGATCGCCGGTGATGCGATGGCCGACCTGGCTGAAGCGGCCGAGCTTCTTGATGTCGATGTGGATCATCTCGCCGGGGTGCTCGCGCTCGTAGCGCCGGACCGGTTCGGCCGGCTCGATATCGCTCAGCCGCGACAGCCCGGCGCGCTTGAGAACCCGGCTGACGGTGGCGGGCGAGACGCCGACCTCCATGGCGATGTGACTGCCGGTCCAACGCTGCCGCCGCAGCGCCACGATACGCTCGGCGATCGACGTGGCGGTGGCCTGTGGCATACGGGCAGGTCGCGAGGAACGATCGATCATGCCTTTGCTGCCCTCGGCCTTGTAGCGCTCGACCCAGCGCGCCACGATCTTGGCCGACACGCCGTAG